>NZ_WSPD01000022.1:0-59644 GCF_026319105.1 Enterobacter sp. HSTU-ASh6
TCACCATGGGTAAAGGATGTTAAAAAGTGTTCACCATGTCCCCGAACACCTGTCTACCATGTCCCCGGACTGTACACCCACAGGGAGAGGGAGAAAACACAGACCACCACACTCAGACAATTCCCGACAGTCTTCCATATTTCCTCCATTTTTCCGCTGTGTTGCCTGACTAAACTAGTATCATTCCCCGAAGTATTCAGGATGAGAACGTATAACGATGAAAGGCAGTAACAAATCCCGCTGGGCAATCGCCGCTGGCATCATTGTGGTGGTCCTTGCCGCCGCCTGGTACTGGCACAGTCAATCCGCGAACTCCGCCGCACCCGCCGGTGCCACCAGCCAGCCACAGCGCCCGGCTGGCGGAGGGCGTCACGGTATGCGTGGCGGCGCGCTGGCACCGGTCCAGGCGGCCACGGCGGTGAATAAAGCCGTTCCTCGCTATCTTACGGGACTCGGGACCATTACCGCCGCCAACACCGTGACGGTGCGCAGCCGCGTCGACGGCCAGCTGATGGCCATTCACTTCCAGGAAGGCCAACAGGTCAAAGCTGGCGATCTGCTGGCGGAAATCGACCCGAGCCAGTTTAAGGTCGCCCTCGCCCAGGCGCAGGGGCAGCTCGCGAGAGACAAAGCCACCCTCGCCAACGCCCGGCGCGATTTAGCGCGCTACCAGCAGCTGGTGAAAACCAATCTGGTCTCCCGTCAGGAGCTGGACACGCAGCAGTCGCTGGTCAGCGAAACGCAGGGCACCATTAAGGCTGACGAAGCCGCGGTAGCCAGCGCGCAGCTGCAGCTGGACTGGAGCCGCATCACCGCGCCGATTGACGGCCGCGTCGGCCTGAAGCAGGTGGATATCGGCAATCAGATCTCAAGCGGGGATACCACCGGCATCGTGGTGATCACCCAAACCCACCCGATTGATTTAGTCTTTACCCTGCCGGAAAGCGATATTGCCACGGTAGTGCAGGCGCAAAAAGCCGGCAAAGGGCTGGTGGTTGAAGCCTGGGACCGCACCAATAAGCAGAAACTGAGCGAAGGGTCCCTGCTCAGTCTGGATAATCAGATCGACACCACCACCGGCACCATCAAGCTAAAGGCGCGCTTTAATAACCAGGACGATGCCCTCTTCCCGAACCAGTTCGTCAATGCGCGCATGCTGGTAGCGACCGAAGAGAACGCGGTGGTGATCCCCACCGCTGCGCTGCAGATGGGTAACGAAGGCAACTTCGTCTGGGTGCTCAACAGCGACAATAAAGTCAGCAAGCATCTGGTGAAAACCGGGATTCAGGACAGCCAGACGGTGGTGATCAGCGCGGGCCTTTCCGCAGGCGACCGCGTGGTCACCGACGGCATTGACCGTCTGACCGAAGGGGCCAAAGTGGAAGTGGTAGAACCGGCGAAACAGGGAGCGACCTCCTGATGCAGGTGATGCCGCCAGGCTCCACAGGTGGGCCGTCACGCCTGTTTATCCTCCGCCCTGTCGCCACCACGCTGCTGATGGTGGCGATCCTGCTCGCCGGGATTATCGGCTATCGCTTTCTGCCCGTCTCGGCGCTGCCCGAGGTGGACTATCCCACCATTCAGGTGGTGACGCTTTATCCCGGCGCCAGCCCGGACGTGGTGACCTCCGCCATCACCGCCCCGCTGGAGCGCCAGTTCGGCCAGATGTCGGGATTAAAGCAGATGTCCTCCCAGAGTTCCGGGGGCGCATCCGTGGTGACGCTGCAGTTCCAGCTTACGCTGTCGCTGGACGTCGCCGAGCAGGAGGTTCAGGCCGCGATTAACGCCGCCACCAACCTGCTGCCGTCGGACCTGCCTAACCCGCCGGTCTACAGCAAAGTGAACCCGGCGGATCCGCCGATCATGACCCTTGCCGTCACCTCCTCCGCCCTGCCGATGACCCAGGTCGAAGACATGGTCGAAACTCGCGTGGCGCAGAAGATTTCTCAGGTCTCCGGCGTCGGGCTCGTCACGCTGGCGGGCGGACAGCGCCCGGCGGTGCGCGTTAAGCTGAACGCGCAGGCAATTGCCGCGCTGGGGCTGACCAGCGAAACCATCCGCAGCGCCATCAGCAATGCCAACGTCAATTCGGCAAAAGGCTCGCTGGACGGCCCGACCCGCGCCGTGACGCTCTCTGCCAACGACCAGATGCAGTCCGCCGATGAATACCGTCAGCTGATCATCGCGTACCAGAACGGCGCCCCGGTGCGTCTGGGCGATGTGGCGACCGTGGAACAAGGCGCGGAGAACAGCTGGCTGGGGGCGTGGGCTAACAAACAGCAGGCGATTGTGATGAACGTGCAGCGCCAGCCTGGGGCGAACATTATCGAAACTGCCGACAGCATCCGCGCGATGCTGCCGCAGCTGATTGAAAGCCTGCCGAAATCGGTCAGTGTGAAGGTGCTTTCCGACCGCACCACCAACATTCGCGCCTCGGTCACCGACACCCAGTTTGAGCTGATGCTGGCGATTGCGCTGGTGGTGATGATTATCTATCTGTTCCTGCGTAACGTTCCGGCAACCATTATTCCCGCCGTCGCCGTCCCCCTCTCGCTGGTGGGCACATTTGCCGTCATGGTGTTCCTTGATTTTTCGATCAATAACCTGACGCTGATGGCGCTAACCATCGCCACCGGGTTCGTGGTGGACGATGCCATCGTCGTTATCGAGAACATCTCGCGCTATATCGAGAAAGGTGAAAAACCGCTGGCCGCCGCGCTGAAAGGCGCAGGCGAAATCGGCTTTACCATTATTTCGCTCACCTTCTCGCTGATTGCGGTGCTGATCCCGCTGCTGTTTATGGGCGATATCGTCGGGCGTCTGTTCCGCGAGTTTGCCGTGACGCTGGCGGTCGCCATTTTGATCTCCGCCGTGGTCTCACTGACCCTGACGCCGATGATGTGCGCACGCATGCTGAGCCACGAATCACTGCGCAAGCAAAACCGTTTCTCGCGCGCCTCCGAGCGCATGTTCGAGCGGATTATTGCCGCCTACGGTCGCGTACTGGCGAAAGTCCTCAACCATCCATGGGCCACCCTCGGCGTGGCGCTGGGAACCCTGGCGCTCAGCGTGATGCTGTGGATTTTCATTCCGAAAGGCTTCTTCCCGATCCAGGACAACGGCATTATTCAGGGTACGCTACAGGCCCCGCAGTCGGTCTCCTTCGCCAACATGGCCCAGCGCCAGCAGCAGGTGTCTGAGATCGTCCTGAAGGATCCGGCCGTGGAAAGCCTGACCGCCTACGTGGGGGTGGATGGCACCAATCCGTCGCTGAACAGCGCGCGTCTGCAGATCAACCTCAAGCCGCTGGATGAGCGTGACGATCGCGTCAACACCGTGATTGAACGGCTGCAAAACGCCGTCGCCCGCGTGCCGGGCGTGGAGCTTTACCTGCAGCCGATTCAGGATTTGACCATCGATACCCAGGTCAGCCGTACGCAGTACCAGTTCACGCTGCAGGCCACCTCACTGGACGCGCTCAGCACCTGGGTGCCGCAGCTGGTGGATAAGCTTAATACCCTGCCGCAGCTCTCCGACGTCAGCAGCGACTGGCAGGACAAAGGGCTGGCGGCGTATGTAAACGTCAACCGCGACGCCGCCAGCCGCCTGGGCATCACTATGGCGGATGTGGATAACGCGCTGTATAACGCGTTCGGGCAGCGTCTGATCTCCACCATCTACACCCAGGCGAACCAGTATCGCGTGGTGCTGGAGCACAACACGGAAAACACGCCGGGCCTGGCGGGGCTGGACTCGGTGCGCCTGACCAGCAAAGACGGTGGGATTGTGCCGCTGAGCGCGATTGCGACGGTGGAAGAGCGCTACACCCCGCTGTCGGTTAACCATCTGGATCAATTCCCGTCCACCACCATCTCCTTCAACGTGCCGGACAATTATTCACTCGGCGAAGCGGTGGAGGCCATTCAGGCGGCGGAAAAAGCGGTAAGCTTCCCGGCTGATATTCAGACCCAGTTCCAGGGCAGCACGCTGGCGTTCCAGGCCGCGCTGGGCAACACCATCTGGCTGATCGTCGCCGCCGTGGTGGCGATGTATATCGTGCTCGGCGTGCTGTACGAAAGCTTTATTCACCCAATCACCATCCTCTCCACCCTGCCGACGGCGGGCGTGGGGGCGCTGCTGGCCTTAATGCTGGCGGGGAGCGAGCTGGACGTGATTGCCATCATCGGCATCATCCTGCTTATCGGGATCGTAAAGAAAAACGCCATCATGATGATCGACTTCGCCCTGGCCGCCGAGCGCGAGCAGGGCATGTCGCCGCGTGATGCCATCTTCCAGGCCTGCCTGCTGCGTTTTCGCCCGATCCTGATGACCACGCTGGCGGCCCTGCTGGGGGCGCTGCCGCTGATGCTGAGCACCGGCGTCGGCGCGGAGCTGCGTCGTCCGCTGGGCATTGGCATGGTCGGCGGTCTGCTGGTGAGCCAGGTGCTGACGCTGTTCACCACGCCGGTGATTTATCTGCTGTTTGACCGCCTGGCGCTGTGGGCCAAAAGCCGCTTCCCGAAACGTGAAGAGGAGGCATAAGTGAAGTTTTTCGCCCTCTTCATTTATCGCCCGGTGGCGACAATATTAATCTCGCTCGCCATTACGCTGTGCGGCGTGCTGGGCTTCCGGCTGCTGCCGGTAGCGCCACTGCCGCAGGTGGATTTCCCGGTGATCATGGTCAGCGCCTCGCTGCCGGGTGCGTCACCGGAAACCATGGCCTCGTCCGTTGCCACGCCGCTGGAGCGCTCGCTCGGGCGGATCGCGGGGGTCAACGAGATGACCTCCAGCAGCTCGCTCGGCAGTACGCGCATCATTCTGGAGTTCAGCTTCGACCGGGATATCAACGGCGCGGCGCGCGACGTGCAGGCCGCCATTAACGCCGCGCAAAGCCTGCTGCCAAGCGGGATGCCGAGCCGTCCGACCTACCGGAAAGCCAACCCGTCCGACGCGCCGATCATGATCCTGACGCTGACCTCGGATACCTACTCGCAGGGCCAGCTGTACGACTTTGCGTCCACTCAGCTGGCGCAGACAATTTCACAAATTAACGGCGTCGGTGACGTAAGCGTCGGCGGCAGCTCTCTGCCCGCGGTGCGCGTGGGGTTAAACCCGCAGGCGCTGTTTAACCAGGGCGTGTCGCTGGACGACGTGCGCTCCGCCATCAGCAACGCCAACGTGCGCAAACCGCAGGGGGCGATTGAGGACGGAAGCCACCGCTGGCAGATCCACACCAACGACGAGCTGAAAACCGCGGCAGAATATCAGCCGTTGATCATTCACTACAACAACGGCGCGGCGGTGCGCCTAAGCGACGTCGCCAGCGTCACCGACTCGGTGCAGGACGTGCGCAACGCCGGGATGACCAACGCCAAACCGGCGATTTTGCTGATGATCCGCAAGCTGCCGGAAGCCAACATCATTGAGACGGTGAACAGCATTCGCGCCCGCCTCCCGGAGCTACAGCAGACCATCCCGGCGGCTATCGATCTGCAAATTGCCCAGGATCGCTCCCCGACCATTCGCGCCTCGCTGGAAGAGGTGGAGCAAACGCTGGTGATCTCGGTTGCGCTGGTGATCCTTGTGGTGTTCCTGTTCCTGCGCTCCGGCCGGGCGACGCTGATTCCGGCGGTGGCCGTGCCGGTGTCGCTGATTGGCACCTTTGCCGCCATGTATCTGTGCGGCTTTAGCCTCAACAACCTGTCGCTGATGGCCCTGACGATTGCCACGGGCTTTGTGGTGGATGACGCCATTGTGGTGCTGGAGAATATTTCCCGCCACCTGGAAGCCGGGGTTAAACCCCTGCAGGCTGCCCTGCAGGGGACGCGCGAGGTGGGCTTTACGGTGCTCTCCATGAGCCTGTCGCTGGTGGCGGTGTTCCTGCCGCTGCTGCTGATGGGTGGGCTGCCGGGCAGGCTGCTGCGCGAGTTTGCCGTCACCCTCTCCGTCGCCATCGGTATTTCGCTGATTATCTCCTTAACGCTCACGCCAATGATGTGCGGCTGGATGCTTAAGCGCAGCAAGCCGCACTCGCAGCCGCGCCGCAAAGGCTTTGGCCGCGTTCTGCTGGCGATGCAGGAGGGCTACGGAAAATCGCTGAAGTGGGTGCTGAACCATACCCGGCTTGTCGGTCTGGTGCTGATCGGCACCATCGTGCTCAACGTCTGGCTCTATATCTCCATCCCGAAAACCTTTTTCCCGGAGCAGGATACCGGCGTGCTGATGGGCGGTATTCAGGCGGATCAGAGCATTTCGTTCCAGGCGATGCGCGGCAAGCTGCAGGACTTTATGAAGATCATTCGTGAAGACAAAGCCGTGGATAACGTCACCGGCTTTACCGGCGGGTCACGCGTGAACAGTGGGATGATGTTTATTACCCTTAAGCCGCGCGGCGAGCGCAATGAAACCGCCCAGCAGGTAATTGACCGCCTGCGGGTGAAGCTCGCCAAAGAGCCGGGCGCCAACCTGTTTTTGATGGCCGTTCAGGACATCCGCGTCGGTGGGCGTCAGGCGAACGCCAGCTACCAGTACACGTTGCTTTCTGACGATTTAGCCGCCCTGCGCGAGTGGGAGCCGAAGATCCGCAAGGCGCTGGCCGCCCTGCCCCAACTGGCGGACGTAAACTCCGATCAGCAGGACAACGGCGCCGAGATGGCCCTGACCTATGACCGCGAAACCATGTCGCGGCTGGGCATTAACGTTGAAGCCGCCAACAGCCTGCTGAACAACGCGTTCGGTCAGCGCGAAATTTCAACCATCTACCAGCCAATGAACCAGTATAAGGTGGTGATGGAGGTTGATCCGCGTTACACCCAGGACATCAGCGCCCTGGACAAAATGTTTGTCATCAACAACGACGGCAAGGCGATTCCGCTCTCGTACTTTGCCAGCTGGCAGCCCGCCAACGCGCCGCTGTCGGTGAACCATCAGGGGCTGTCGGCGGCCTCGACCATCTCCTTTAACCTGCCCGCTGGTTCGTCGCTTTCGGAGGCCAGCGAGGCGATCAACCGGGCGATGACGCAGCTTGGCGTACCGTCCACCGTGCGCGGCAGCTTTGCCGGCACCGCGCAGGTGTTCCAGGAGACGATGAACTCGCAGGTGATTTTGATTCTGGCCGCCATCGCCACGGTCTACATTGTGCTGGGCGTTCTGTATGAGAGCTACGTGCACCCGCTGACCATCCTCTCGACGCTGCCGTCGGCGGGCGTGGGGGCACTGCTGGCGCTGGAGCTGTTCGATGCGCCGTTCAGCCTCATCGCGCTTATCGGGATCATGCTGTTAATCGGTATTGTGAAGAAAAATGCCATCATGATGGTCGACTTCGCCCTGGACGCCCAGCGCAACGGCAACCTGTCGCCGGAAGAGGCCATCTTCCAGGCCTGCCTGCTGCGTTTTCGTCCGATCATGATGACCACCCTGGCGGCGCTGTTTGGCGCGCTGCCGCTGGTGATTTCCGGGGGCGACGGCTCGGAGCTGCGCCAGCCGCTGGGGATCACCATTGTCGGCGGGCTGGTGATGAGCCAGTTGCTTACGCTCTACACCACGCCGGTGGTCTATCTTTTCTTTGACCGCCTGCGGCTGCGCGTTGCACGTAAAAACAGAACCACGGTGACCGGGTAAATGACTGAGCTTCCCAGCAGCGTTCGCTGGCAATTATGGATTGTCGCCTTCGGCTTTTTTATGCAGTCGCTGGATACGACTATCGTTAACACCGCCCTCCCCTCGATGGCGAAAAGCCTGGGGGAGAGCCCGCTGCATATGCATATGGTGATTGTCTCCTACGTGCTGACGGTGGCCGTGATGCTGCCTGCCAGCGGCTGGCTGGCCGACAAAGTCGGCGTGCGGAATATCTTCTTCACCGCCATCGTGCTGTTTACCACCGGCTCGCTGTTTTGCGCCCAGGCCAATACCCTCGACCAGCTTGTCATGGCGCGCGTGCTGCAGGGTATCGGTGGGGCGATGATGGTCCCCGTCGGGCGGTTAACGGTGATGAAGATTGTTCCGCGCGAGCAGTACATGGCGGCAATGACCTTTGTCACCCTGCCCGGCCAGGTGGGACCGCTGCTGGGTCCGGCGCTGGGTGGCGTGCTGGTGGAGTATGCCTCCTGGCACTGGATTTTCTTAATCAACCTGCCGGTGGGCATCGTTGGCGCGATTGCCACCCTGGCGCTGATGCCAAACTATAAAATGCAGACGCGGCGCTTTGATTTCTTTGGTTTTATCCTGCTTGCCGCAGGCATGGCAACGCTCACCCTCGCCCTCGACGGGCAAAAAGGGCTGGGGATTTCGTCCCTGACGCTGGGTATCCTGGTCGCCCTCGGCCTCACCGCTATTTTGGGGTACCTCTGGCACGCCAGAGGAAACGACAAGGCGCTGTTCAGCCTGACGCTGTTTAAAAATCCCACCTACCGTCTTGGCCTGTTCGGCAGCTTTGCCGGACGCGTCGGCAGCGGCATGCTGCCCTTTATGACGCCCGTTTTTCTACAAATCGGCATGGGCTTTTCACCGTTTCACGCGGGCCTGATGATGATCCCGATGGTGCTCGGCAGCATGGGGATGAAGCGCATCGTGGTGCAGGTCGTCAACCGCTTTGGCTATCGTCACGTGCTGGTGGCCGCCACGCTTGGCCTGGCGCTGGTCAGCCTGCTGTTTATGGCCGTGGCGCTGATGGGCTGGTACTACGTCCTGCCGCTGGTGCTGTTCTGCCAGGGGGTGATCAACTCCATGCGCTTCTCATCGATGAATACCCTGACGCTGAAAGACCTGCCGGATGAGCTGGCGAGCAGCGGCAACAGCCTGCTGTCGATGATCATGCAGCTCTCCATGAGCGTCGGCGTGACTATCGCCGGTCTGCTGCTCGGCATGTACGGTCAGCACCACCTCAGCGTCGACACGCCGGTGGCACATCAGGTCTTTTTATATACGTATCTCAGCATGGCGGTCATTATCGCCCTGCCCGCATTCATCTTCGCCCGAGTGCCGGATGATACCCGCAAGAACGTCGTGATTGGTCGCGGCAAAAGGAGTGGCTCATGAAATTCTGGCGTCCGGGGATTACCGGTAAGCTCTTTCTGGCGATTTTTGCCACCTGTATCGTTCTGCTGATCACCATGCACTGGGCGGTGCGGATCAGCTTCGAGCGCGGGTTTATTGATTACATCAAGCATGGCAATGAACAGCGTTTACAGGGCTTAAGCGATGCGCTGAGTGAACAGTACGCCCAGCACGGCAACTGGCGTTTTCTGCGCAATAACGACCGCTTTATTTTCCAGATCCTGCGTTCGCTGGAGCACGACACCGGTGATGACCGCCCGGGACCGGGCATGCCGCCGCACGGCTGGCGTACCCAGTTCTGGGTGATCGACCAGGAGATGCGCCCTCTGGTTGGCCCGCGCGCGCCAATTCCGCCGGACGGCACCCGCCGGGCGATTAAAGTGAATAACGCCACCGTCGGCTGGGTGATCGCCTCGCCGGTGGAGCGCCTGACGCGCAACACCGACATTAACTTTGACCGCCAGCAGCGCCGGACAAGCTGGCTGATTGTCGCCCTCTCCACCCTGCTCGCCGCGCTCGCCACCTTCCCGCTGGCGCGTGGTCTGCTCGCGCCGGTAAAACGGCTGGTGGAAGGTACGCACAAGCTGGCGGCCGGGGATTTCACTACCCGCGTCGACACCCGCAGCCAGGACGAACTGGGCAAGCTGGCGCAGGACTTTAACCAGCTCGCCAGCACCCTGGAAAAAAACCAGCAGATGCGCCGCGATTTTATGGCCGATATCTCCCACGAGCTGCGCACGCCGCTGGCGGTGCTACGCGGCGAGCTGGAGGCCATTCAGGACGGCGTGCGCCAGTTTACGCCTGAATCAGTGGCCTCTCTGCAGGCGGAAGTGGGCACGCTCACCAAACTGGTGGATGACCTCCACCAGCTCTCTATGTCCGATGAAGGGGCGCTGGCTTACCAGAAGGCACCCGTCGATGTGATCAACGTGCTTGAAGTCGCCAGCGGCGCCTTCCGGGAACGGTTTGCCAGCCGCAATCTGAAGATTGATCTCTCCCTGCCGGACAGCGCGGTAGTGTTTGGCGACAAAGATCGCCTGATGCAGCTGTTCAACAACCTGCTGGAAAACAGCCTGCGCTATACCGACAGCGGCGGCGGGCTGCATATCTCCGGCAAACAGGAAAACGGACGCTTCGCCCTCACCTTCGCGGATTCCGCCCCCGGCGTGCAGGATGCGCAGCTGGAAAAACTGTTTGAGCGTTTTTATCGCACCGAAGGGTCCCGTAACCGCGCCAGCGGCGGCTCCGGGCTGGGGCTGGCGATTTGCGTTAACATCGTCGAGGCGCATAATGGGACGATCCGCGCCGCCCATTCGCCTTTTGGCGGGGTTAGCATTACAGTAGAGTTACCGCTGGAACGGGAGTTATCGAGAGAAGTATGACCGAGTTACCCATTGACGAAAACACACCGCGCATTTTGATCGTCGAAGACGAGCCCAAGCTCGGGCAGTTGCTGATCGACTATTTACGTGCGGCCAGCTACGCCCCGTCGCTGATTAGCCACGGCGACCAGGTGCTGCCGTACGTGCGCCAGACGCCGCCGGACCTGATCCTGCTGGATCTGATGCTGCCCGGTACCGATGGCCTGACCCTGTGCCGGGAAATTCGTCGCTTCTCCGACGTGCCGATCGTGATGGTCACCGCCAAAATTGAAGAGATCGACCGCCTGCTGGGGCTCGAAATTGGCGCGGACGATTACATCTGCAAACCTTACAGCCCGCGTGAAGTGGTCGCCCGCGTGAAAACTATTCTGCGCCGCTGTAAACCGCAGCGCGAGCTTCAGGTGCTGGACGCGCAAAGCCCGCTGATTGTGGATGAAAGCCGCTTCCAGGCGAGCTGGCGCAGCAAGCTGCTGGACCTCACGCCCGCCGAGTTCCGCCTGCTGAAAACCCTCTCCCACGAGCCGGGGAAAGTCTTCTCCCGCGAGCAGTTGCTGAACCGCCTGTATGACGATTACCGTGTCGTGACCGACCGCACCATCGACAGCCACATCAAAAACCTGCGCCGCAAGCTGGAGGCACTGGACGCTGAACAGTCATTTATTCGCGCGGTGTATGGCGTGGGGTATCGCTGGGAAGCGGATGCGTGCCGGATAGTGTGACGTTTCACCTCTGAAACCCGCCCTCTGGCGGGTTTTTTCTTTTCTGGAATCCATCCCGGAATCAACCATACTCTTTTTACCGGTTCGCTTACTTATAACTGGTGCTGATAATTTTTACTTTCGCTCAAGGAGTTCCTATGTCTGGTTGGTTCGAATTAAGTAAAAGCAGTGATGGTCAGTTCAGGTTTGTGCTGAAAGCTGGAAACGGGGAGATCATCCTGACCAGCGAGCTTTACACCAGCAAAAGTGCCGCCGAAAACGGCATTGCTTCCGTACGCACGAACAGCCCGCAGGACGAGCGTTACGAAAAGAAAACAGCCTCGAACGGTAAGTTCCATTTCAATCTCAGGGCGGGTAATCATCAGGTGATTGGCAGCAGCCAGCTTTATGCGACGGAACAATCGCGTGATAAGGGTATCGCCTCCGTCAAAACGAACGGGTCATCTCAGACGGTAAAAGACAATACCTGACAGCAGGACGCGCGCCGGGAGAACGGTGACGCGACCCGGCGCTTTACCTTCCTGCCCCGCAGCGCTACAATGCCCGCCCTTAAAGTGGGGGATCTCCCCTTACCGCTGCACCGTGTGCACGCGGATCTGACCTGTCATCAGAACGAGAACAAACATGTTTAAACCGGAACTCCTTTCCCCGGCGGGAACGCTGCAAAATATGCGTTACGCTTTCGCCTATGGTGCCGACGCTGTCTACGCGGGCCAGCCGCGCTACTCGCTGCGCGTACGTAACAATGAATTCAACCACGAGAACCTGCAGCTCGGCATCAATGAAGCGCATGCGCTGGGCAAAAAATTCTACGTGGTGGTCAACATCGCGCCGCACAACGCCAAGCTGAAGACCTTCATCCGCGACCTGAAGCCGGTGGTGGAGATGGGGCCGGACGCGCTGATCATGTCGGATCCGGGTTTAATCATGCTGGTTCGGGAGAACTTCCCGGAGATGGATATTCACCTCTCCGTACAGGCTAACGCCGTAAACTGGGCGACGGTGAAATTCTGGAAGCAGATGGGGCTGACCCGCGTCATTCTCTCCCGCGAGCTCTCCCTGGAAGAGATCGAAGAGATCCGCACCCAGGTGCCGGATATGGAAATCGAAATCTTTGTTCACGGCGCGCTGTGCATGGCCTACTCCGGCCGCTGCCTGCTCTCTGGTTACATCAACAAGCGCGACCCGAACCAGGGGACCTGCACCAACGCCTGCCGCTGGGAATATAACGTCCAGGAAGGCAAAGAGGACGACATCGGCAATATCGTCCACAAGCATGAACCTATCCCGGTGACTAACGTTGAGCCTACACTGGGCATCGGCGCGCCCACCGACAGCGTATTTATGATTGAAGAAGCCAAACGTCCGGGCGAGTACATGACCGCCTTTGAAGATGAGCACGGCACTTACATCATGAACTCAAAAGATCTGCGCGCTGTTGCTCACGTCGAGCGGTTGACCCAGATGGGGGTGCACTCCCTGAAAATCGAAGGCCGCACCAAATCCTATTACTACTGCGCGCGCACCGCACAGGTGTACCGCAAAGCCATCGACGATGCCGCCGCCGGTAAACCGTTCGATACCAGCCTGCTGGAGACCCTGGAAGGCCTGGCGCATCGCGGCTATACCGAAGGCTTCCTGCGCCGTCATACCCACGACGACTACCAGAACTACGAGCACGGCTACTCCGTATCCGAGCGCCAGCAGTTTGTCGGTGACTTCACCGGCGAGCGTAAAGGCGCGCTGGCGGCCGTAGCGGTGAAAAACAAGTTCACCAAAGGCGACAGCCTGGAGCTGATGACCCCGCAGGGCAACATGAACTTCACGCTGGAGCATCTGGAAAACGGCAAAGGCGAAGCGATTGACGTAGCGCCGGGGGACGGTCATACCGTCTGGCTGCCGGTGCCGGAAGAGGTGGAGCTGAAGTTTGCGCTGCTGATGCGTAATTTCAACGGTGAAAGCACCCGAAACCCACACGGCAAATAGTTAATCAGGGAAATTTTTTCGCGCTGGGATAATTCTTAGAATCGGATCACATACCGCTTCGTTCAATACGGGTATTATCCCCCCGCTGAAAAACATAACCCATAAATGCTAGCTGTACCAGGAACCACCTCCTTAGCCTGCGTAATCTCCCTTACGCGGGCTTATTTTTTTGCACCGTTCAGTCCACTTATTAAGAATCAAATTGCAAAGACCCACCATATGAAGGGTGTTGGGCAGTGCTATCTCGGGTACAATCCGGAATTCTCAGAATATTACACAATCTGGAAAATACGTTTTTGGTTTGATTCAGTCTTTTTCATATACAGGAAGTAATTGACCCGGACATGATAAAATACATCAAGAAGAGCCTTGCATTAAGTACTCTGATTACACGTCAAATGGCGACTGACGATCTCCATCGGCTTGAATCATTGAAAGATCGCTTAAAAGGTCAGTTCGGTGTTCCTGTGGGTGTACATATGACAGGCATACCCTTAGCAATAAGTACCTTACTCACTATTTTTTGCTACGCTATGCTACAAGTTTCTGTCTGGATGTTGCTATTTCGCCTGCTCGGCTTACCTGAGTTTAAGGTAATGATGGGGGTATTCCTTGCAGCAGTGGTGTATTGCATAGTTGTGATGAGCACGATGTTTCTAACTGCCAGAGGATCCTTAACGGGATATAAACTGCATATTTCTGTCATTACACTGACTGGCTTGATGAGCATCGTTTACTTTATCTGGACGTGGGTTTCGCTTGTATTCAGCTCTGTAGAGAATTACACACCGCAAATAACCTCATTATTAGGATTGGGATTTTTCTGCCTGAATATCGTGTGGATGAATACATCGGTCTTTTACCGTTCAATTGCGCTAACGCTACATAATCGGGTGTGGCGTAAGCAGTTGAAAATAGAGGCAAAGCAAACGGCAGGACTCAAACGTTAAGGGTATGAGTCCTTTGAGGAACCGGCATATAAAAGATGAAGGCCATGAAGGGGGATAAATCCCCTTTCCGCAGCCTTATTTTTGCCTTTCATCCTGTTCTTACCCGCTTTTTTTCTCTCTGCTATACACTCTTATTAACGCTAAAAAAGGGAGCAGCGAGGATGGCAACCTATCCAGACAGTTTATTGATTCTCAATGGCAAAAGTGCAGGCAACGATCTGTTGCGCCAGGCAATAACCGAACTACGTGAAGACGGTGCGCGAATTCACGTCCGGGTGACATTCGAAAAAGGTGACGCAGCACGGTACATCGATGAAGGCATTCGACTGGGCGTTAAGACCATCATTTCCGGCGGCGGCGATGGCACCATCAATGAGATCGCCTCTGCACTTATCGACCTGCCCCCGGCAAACCGCCCGGTGATGGGCATTTTACCGCTCGGCACCGCCAATGATTTTGCCACCAGCGCCGGGATCCCTGAGGAGTTAGCGAAGGCGCTTCAGCTGGCTATCCTCGGTAAAGCTACCTCCGTGGACATTGCTCAGGTGAATGATAAAACCTGCTTTATCAATATGGCGACCGGCGGGTTTGGCACCCGCATCACCAGCGAAACGCCGGAAAAACTGAAGGCGGCGCTGGGCGGCGTGTCATATCTGATCCACGGCCTGATGCGCATGGACACCCTCAAACCTGACCGCTGCGAAATTCGCGGCGAGGATTTTCAGTGGCAGGGCGACGCGCTGGTGATTGGCATTGGCAATGGACGCCAGGCGGGTGGCGGACAGCAGCTGTGCCCGGAGGCGCTGATTAATGACGGTCAGCTACAGCTGCGGATTTTCACGGGCGACGGCCTGCTGCCCGCGCTGTTTACCACGCTGACGCAGCCGGAAGAGAGTCCGAATATCATTGCCGGGAAATCGGCATGGTTTGAAGTGAATGCCCCGCACGGGATGACCTTTAACCTTGACGGGGAACCGCTGAGCGGGACGCAGTTCCGCATTGAGGTGTTGCCCGGCGCGCTGCAGTGTCGGTTGCCGCCGGACTGTGCGCTTCTCCGCTAATTGTATTGCCGGGTGGCGGCTACGCCTTACCCGGCCTACATTTCGCCCTCAGGTCAGGCAATCGTCACTTTACTGTCCAGATAAACGTCCTGCACCGCATTGATCAGCTTCACGCCGTCGGCCATCGATTTCTTAAACGCCTTACGGCCCAGGATCAGCCCCATGCCGCCCGCGCGCTTGTTGATAACCGCCGTACGCACCGCGTCTGACAGGTCAGTATCCCCGCCCGCCGCCCCGCCGGAGTTAATCAGCCCCGCACGGCCCATGTAGCAGTTCGCCAGCTGGTAGCGCACCAGGTCTATCGGGTTATCGCTGGTCAGCTTGCTGTACACGCGGTCATCGGTGTAACCGAAGTTCACCGCTTTGTACCCGCCGTTATTCTCGGCCATTTTCTGCTTCACAATATCCGCGCCGATGGTGGCCGCCAGGTGGTTCGCCTGACCGGTCAGGTCCGCAGACACATGATAATCCACGCCCTCTTTTTTGAACGCCGGGTTACGCAGGTAAGCCCACAGCACGGTCACCATGCCCAGCTCGTGCGCGCGCTCAAACGCCGCAGAGATCTCTTCAATCTGACGACGGGACTGTTCAGAGCCGAAATAGATCGTCGCCCCGACGGCGACCGCCCCCATATTGAACGCCTGCTCGACGCTGGCGTAGAGGGTTTGATCATATTCGGTGGGGTAGCTGAGGGTTTCATTATGGTTGAGCTTCACGAGGAACGGAATGCGGTGCGCATAGCGACGCGCGACCGAGGCCAGCACGCCATAGGTGGACGCCACGCAGTTACAGCCCGCTTCAATCGCCAGCTCAACAATATTCTTCGGATCAAAATAGAGCGGATTCGCCGCGAAAGAGGCACCCGCCGAGTGCTCAACGCCCTGGTCTACCGGCAGAATAGAGAGATACCCGGTGCCACCGAGCCGCCCGGTGTTGTAGAGGGTCTGCATGTTTCGCAGCACGGCAGGCGGACGGTTGTTATCGACCATCACGCGGTCGACGTAGTCATGACCAGGCAGATAAAGCTGGTCGGCTGGAATGGTCATACAACGATGCTGTAAAAGGCTGTCGGCGTCTTTGCCAAGCAACTGCGCAATATCAGTCATGTGATACTCCCGTAAGTCCGACGTCGTGTCGGTGTGTGTTTATCCAGTCCCATTATTTCTGGGCAGACTAAGCCTGGTACCGACTTAACAGATTTTCCACCTTTTGCATTTTTTTTCAGCACAATCTGCTGGCTCGATTCGTGTACAACAAAACTGTTACATTGATCAAACAATCACCACAAAGGTATTTAAAAGGTATTATTGAATGGTATGTTAAAGGCGTACCCTCTGACATGCAGGATTAAACAATGAAAACGAAAGTCCAACTGTCATTCATGATGTTTGTTGAATGGTTTATCTGGGGAGCCTGGTTCGTACCGCTGTGGCTGTGGCTGAGCAAAAGCGGGTTTACCGCCGGGGAAATCGGCTGGTCTTACGCCTGTACCGCTATTGCCGCTATCCTCTCACCTATTCTTGTCGGCTCGCTGACTGACCGCTTCTTTGCCGCGCAGAAAGTATTGGCGGTGCTGATGTTTGCCGGCGCGATTCTGATGTACTTCGCCGCACAGCAAACCCAGTTCAGCACCTTCTTCCCGCTGCTGCTGGTTTACTCCCTGACCTACATGCCCACCATCGCGCTGACCAACAGTATTGCCTTCGCCAACGTGGACGACGTCGAGGCCGATTTCCCGCGCATCCGCGTGATGGGAACTATCGGCTGGATCGCCTCCGGGCTGGCGTGCGGCTTCCTGCCGCAGATGCTGGGCTACAGCGATATTTCCGATACCAATATTCCATTGCTGATGACCGCGGCCAGCTCCGCCCTGCTCGGCGTGTTTGCCCTGTTCCTGCCGAACACGCCACCGAAAAGTACCGGCAAGCTGGATTTCAAAGTGATGCTGGGGCTGGATGCGCTGATCCTGCTGCGTGACAAAAACTTCCTGGTGTTCTTCTTCTGCTCGTTTCTGTTCGCCATGCCGCTGGCCTTCTACTACATCTTCGCCAACGGCTATCTCACGGAAGTGGGAATGAAAAACGCCACCGGCTGGATGACGCTCGGTCAGTTCTCTGAAATCTTCTTCATGCTGGCGCTGCCGTTCTTCACCAAACGCTTTGGTATTAAGAAGGTCTTGCTGCTGGGCTTGATCACCGCCGCTATCCGCTACGGTTTCTTTGTTTACGGCGGCGCAGAGCAGTACTTCACCTATGCCCTGCTGTTCCTCGGCATTCTGCTGCACGGGGTGAGCTACGACTTCTACTACGTTACCGCGTATATCTACGTGGATAAAAAAGCGCCGGTGCATATGCGCACTGCCGCGCAAGGCCTGATTACGCTCTGCTGTCAGGGGTTTGGTAGCCTGCTGGGCTACCGCCTCGGCGGCGTAATGATGGAAAAAATGTTCGCATACAAAGAGCCGGTGAATGGGCTGACCTTCAACTGGGCCGGAATGTGGACATTCGGCGGGATCATGATTGCTGTGATTGCCGTGCTGTTTATGCTGTTTTTCCGCGAATCGGACACTGAGATCACCGCAATTGAGGTGGTGGATGGCGATTCTGCGCTGACACAAGGGGAAGTTAAATGAAACAAGAACGTGTTCTCGGTGCCCTCTATGGGCAGGCGTTAGGGGATGCGATGGGCATGCCGTCGGAGCTGTGGCCGCGAAAGCGCGTCAAAGCGCACTTCGGCTGGATAGACCGCTTCTTACCCGGCCCCGCAGAGAATAACGCGGCCTGCTATTTTAAGCGCGCGGAGTTCACCGACGATACCTCAATGGCGCTGTGCCTGGCGGATGCGATCATTGAGTGCGAAGGGGAAATTAACGCGGATGTTATCGGCAAACATATTCTGCGCTGGGCGCTCGATTTCGACGCCTTTAACAAGAACGTGCTTGGCCCGACATCGAAAATCGCGCTCAACGCTATTCGTGACGGGAAACCGGTCAGCGAGCTGGAAAATAACGGTGTCACCAACGGGGCGGCGATGCGTGCCTCCCCGCTGGGCTGCCTGCTTCCGGCGACGCGGCTGGAACACTTTGTCGCGCAGGTGGCGCTGGCCTCCAGCCCGACCCATAAATCTGACCTCGCGATTGCCGGCGCGGTGGTTATTGCCTGGGCGGTTTCACGCGCCATCGACGGGGAATGCTGGCAGAACATCGTCGATGCCCTGCCGGGTATCGCCCGCTATGCCCAGGAAGCGAAAACCACTACCTTCAGCGCCTCGCTGGCGGCACGTATTGAGCTGGCGCTGAAGACCGTACGGGAAGCCAACGGTATCGACTCCGCCAGCGAGCGGATTTACCAGTTGACTGGTGCGGGAACCAGCACCATTGAGTCCGTTCCGGCGGCCATCGCGATGGTCGAACTGGCGGGAACAGACCCGAACCGCTGCGCGGTGTTATGCGCCAACCTGGGCGGAGACACCGACACCATTGGCGCAATGGCGACGGCCATCTGCGGGGCGCTCCACGGCGTGCAGGCCATTGACCCGGCGCTTAAAGCCGAGCTCGACGCCGTCAATCAGCTTGATTTCGGCCATTACTGCGAAAAACTGCTGCACTACCGGGAGCAAAGGGAGGGGGTATGAGTTCATTTGCCCAACGCCTGGAAACCCTGCACGCCACGCGCCCGGTGACGGTACTGGGCGCGGCGGTGATTGACGTCATCGCCGACGCCTGGGCCCTGCCCTGGCGCGGGTGCGATATCGAGTTAAAACAGCAGGGGGTAAATATTGGCGGCTGCGCGCTGAACACCGCCATCGCTCTGAAGCGGCTCGGCATTTCGGCGCAAAACGCCCTGCCTGTCGGCCACGGCGTGTGGGCGGATATTATTCGTAACGCGATGGCGAAGCAGGATCTGCACAGCGCCGTGGAGGCCGAAACCGGCGACAACGGCTGGTGTCTGGCGCTGGTGGAGCCTGACGGCGAGCGCACCTTTATGTCCTTTAGCGGCGTGGAGAACCAGTGGCAGCAGCGCTGGCTGGCTGCGCTTCACGTTCCGCAAAACAGCCTGGTCTATTTGTCCGGCTACCAGCTGGCCTCGCCGTGCGGCGAGCTGCTGACGGGCTGGCTGGAAGGGTTGCGGGACGTGACGGCGTTTATCGATTTCGGCCCACGCATTGCGGATATCCCTGACGCGCTGATGGCACGGATTATGGCCTGCAGGCCGATCGTCTCGCTGAATCGTCAGGAAGCGGAGATCGCTGCTGAAAGACTGGATGTGGAGGCTGAGAACCTGGGTGAGGTATGGCAGGAGCGCTTCGGCGCCGCGCTGATTGTGCGCCATGATAAAGACGGTGCTACGTGGTATGACGGTAACGCCTCAGGTGTTGTTCCGGCGTTTCCCGCCACGGTGGTGGACACCATTGGCGCTGGCGACAGCCATGCGGGCGGTACGCTTGCGGGGCTGGCCGCGGGATGGACACTGGCAGACGCGGTGCAGCTCGGCAACGCGGTCGCCGCGTGGGTGGTCAGCCACCGTGGCGGTGATTGCGCCCCGACGCGCGAAGCGCTACTCCTCGCACACAAAGACGTATAGGTCGCTGCGACAGTAGCTGATACTGTACTCAATCGGCCGGTGCTGCTGATCGAGCGCAACCTGCTTGATCACCAGCACCGGTATTTTTTCATCCATCTTGATGTGCGCCTGAAACTCGCTGTCCGGCATGCGGGCGCTGACGCGCGAGCGGGTACGCTGCGGGAAAATATTCTGGCTGCGGAAGTAATCGTAGAGCGAAATACCGATCGCATCCGGGTCAGGGATTAACCCGACCGGTACCCATGACTCCTCAATCGAGACGGCGTCCTCGTCAACGTAGCGAATACGTTTGAGCAGGAATACCTCGCTCTCGGGGGGGATGGAAAGGTGATTCGCCACCTCTTCCGGACACTTCACCACCCGCTTGTTGACCCACAGCGTATTCGGCTTTTGACCGCGCAACACCACCTGCTGGGAAAAACCGCGCGCCTCTTTCAGGGAATATTCGAAGATATTGTTGATTTGCGTGCCATAGCCGCGGGCGCGCGTCACCACGCCCTCTTCTTCCAGCGCCTGCATCGCTTTACGCACGGTGATGCGCGACACGCCGGTTAACTGACTCAGATCGCGCTCGCCGGGCAAAATATTACCGTGCTCCAGCACCCCGCTGCGCACCGCGTTTTTTACCGTTTCGGCAAACTTCAGGTACAGCGGCGTGTTATCGGGCGCGGCGATCCGTTCATTCAATTGAGCGATTAACCGGGTATGCGCTTGTTCCATCTCTGTTTTTCTCAGGCGTGACGTGTTCTGCCAGTATAAGGCCTACCACCATGCATGAAAATGGTGAACCGGCCCAATACCGTGACCCACTTCCAGAGTATCGGCTTTTGCCAGCGCCGCGGAGAGCCAGGCTTTCGCTTCCTGCACCGTATCGGCCCAGTTTTTATGCCGTGGACGCAGCGCCGCCAGCGCGGCCGAGAGTGTACAGCCCGTGCCATGGGTATTTTTGGTTTGCACGCGCGGGGCGGTGAAACGCACTTCGCCTTCGCGAGTGAAGAGCCAGTCCGGACTTTCAGCGTCATCCAGATGCCCACCCTTCATCAGCACCGCCCCGCAGCCCATCGCCAGCAGGGCATTCCCCTGCTCTTTCATTTCACGCTCAGTTTGCGCGTGCGGCGCACCTAACAGCGCGGCAGCTTCAGGCAGATTAGGGGTAATGAGCGCCACCTGCGGCAGCAGCTTTTTGCGCAGCGTCTCCACGGCGGAAGCGGAGAGCAGCGGGTCACCACTTTTTGCCAGCATGACGGTATCCAGCACCACGTTTTGCACCTGATAACGCTTAAGCCGTT
Source organism: Enterobacter sp. HSTU-ASh6 (assembly GCF_026319105.1). Taxonomy (NCBI): domain Bacteria; kingdom Pseudomonadati; phylum Pseudomonadota; class Gammaproteobacteria; order Enterobacterales; family Enterobacteriaceae; genus Enterobacter; species Enterobacter sp. HSTU-ASh6. Next base: position 21,025 of record NZ_WSPD01000022.1, read on the forward strand.
CCGCCACCGCTTCAACAATGTCCGTCTCGGCCAGCATGCCGATTTTGGTGGTATCGATGCGCACGTCGCTGAACACCGAATCCAGCTGTGCGGCGACAAAATCGGGCTCGATACGGTAGACCGACTGCACCCCGCGCGTATTTTGCGCCACCAGCGCGGTGATCACCGAGCAACCGTACGCGCCAAGAGCCGAGAACGTTTTCAGGTCAGCCTGGATACCGGCGCCGCCGCTGGGATCGGTGCCGGCAATGGTCAGGGCGTTAATCCGTTTCATGCCGGTACCTCCAGCGTGTAGAGCGCATCCAGGAACGCGCTGGCAAAACTGCCCGGGCCACGAGAGTGCGCAACGGCAACCGATCCGGCCCGTTTCATCCAGCCGCAGGCGGCAGCGACGTTATCCAGCCTGTCGCCCGGCAGCGAGCAGCTCGCTGCCACAACGGCAGAGAGCGCACACCCGGTGCCCACCACGCGCGTCATCAGCGGGTCACCACCCGTGACCGTGCGGGTTCGCTGTCCGTCGGTGATGTAATCCACTTCACCGGTGACGACCACAATGGCGTTGGTCTGGCGGGCCAGCGCCTCGGCAGCTGGCACCGCGCTGGCAGCGGTATCGGTCGTATCAACGCCACGTCCACCCGTGCTCATGCCGGCAAGGGCCAGGATTTCGGAGGCATTGCCGCGAATGGCCGCCGGTTTCAGGGCAAGAATTTGATGGCAAAAACGGGTGCGGAACGCCAGGGCGCCCACCGCCACCGGGTCCAGCGTCCAGGGTTTGCCTGCCTCCACTGCACTTTCAATGGCACGACGCATTGACTGGGCGCGCGGCGATGTGAGCGTGCCAACGTTAATCAGCAGCGCATCGGCCATCCCGGCAAATTGTTCAGCCTCTTCGGCTTCAATCACCATCGCGGGGGATGCGCCAAGCGCCAGCAAAACGTTGGCCGTAAAGGTCTGCACGACATCGTTGGTCATACAATGCGTGAGCGGAGAACGGGTTCGGAAGTGGTGTAAAACGTGTAAATCGAGCAGGTCAGGCTGCATGGTTTCGCTCCTGCCTTGCGTGAAGAAGCGATGACCGGGAAGGCATCTGACTTCCCTACGCTGGCATTATCCAGATCAGGTAATACGGGTATTTCTCAGCCTTCACAAAGAAGGGCACCCCGAGTCATTTGGTACATTTCTGTTACTTTTTGCCAGATTAGGGGAAGTTGTTTGCTGACGCAAGCCCGCCCTTCCGCTTATCGCTTCTTCACGCTGTACCTCGGTTTGTACCCCACTCTAACTATGAAAAAAGTCGCCATTAAGCTCCTTTGTTACATTAGTCATGATATCAAAGCATATCCTGTTGCCCCTGACCGTATAGAACGTAAAATGACCAGGCACATTCAGGAAAGGAGGCTTTATGGATATCGCGCTGCTCAACAGGGGATGGAACAGAACCTGGTCAGATACCATGGTAAATCTGGAAGCCCGGAAACTCGTCGAAACAGCAAACCGGCTGTCAGCATTCTATTTGCAAGATGGGATAACACGTATCAAGTTTGTCGAAGAGATGAAACAGGTCGTAGAAAAGGAGTTTGAGGCAGCGCGGCGAGCTAAAACAGACGAAGAATGCATTGTATGCATCAAAAATCTGCGTGCTGAAACAGACAATCTGCTTGAACAAGAGCGTCTGTTAAGAACTAAGTCCGCACAGCTTTACGCGAAGGTCGAGTTTGTTAAGGAAAATAATAAAATCGTCGGGTACATGATTTCGGCTGTGAATATCGTTATATCAGGGATAGTTTTCTACGGCGGAATGATCATGATCTCGACGATGACCCCCATTGGCGTCCTCGCTGGCGCAATCTTAGTTGCTGATGGCACTAACGGTATAACCAGAGAAGTGAATACATTATTATCTGAAGGGAAATCTAACTCTGAAGGTGTGGTCGCTGACAAAGTGATTAATACTGCTCAGTTTATGGGATTTAAAGCTGAATCTGGTCTGGCTTTTTATAACGCTCTAACACTAAGCGCAAGCATCTACAGCATTTTTGGATTAGCGCGAAAAGCAGGTGCCTGGCGATTGTTCCGTTGGCTTCCCCACGATTACCACCGTAAAGTCAACACAATGAGCCGCCCCAGGTTAACGATGAAAATAGTAGGCTATGGTATCAAGGCTAAAGTTATTTTTGACCTGCTTTCCACCGAAGCACCGAATCATTAACCCCTGTATTTTCTCCAGAACCGCCAGGATTTGTAAGAAAGGACTGGCGGTTGAACAAAAACAGCAATCAACATTGCTATAGATAAACTGATCCCCGTTGATATGATATATTCTATTTCTTTTGAAATGATTACCCAGAGAAACATTGCTATGAAAGCGTAAAAGATCCAAAGAACGATCCTGAATCGATTAGCCAGATCCTGAATCGCTTCTCCCAGGGTTCCGCCGTAGCTTTCAACGTTGTTTTTTATCTTCTGCAAATCCGAAGGTGTAAACCCTGAACGTAACAACGCCTCATCAGTCACTTTCATATCGTATCGTCCTTTAACTCTCAAAAGTTGTTTCCCCAATCACTGATTGTGCAAGCAATCATACTGATGAGTGTTATCGCAATCCAGCCGAAACTTTCCGCAGACTCTATCCCCCTTTCTTATCGTCTGGGTGGTGTCCAGGCGTTTCGACCATGTAAGGGTTAACGCTCACATGATGTTTGGACAATTTATCAGATTTTAGACAATACACGTCTTGCTGAGTTGCATTAAACCTCGCATTCGACGGTGCGGAGACGACTCCATCAGCCGGATGGCAAAATACTATTAAAGCAGGAGCTTATATATCGGTAAATCGCAGAAAACAGCGTAACCGGGGCTTAACCCCAGGTGCCAGAATTTTCGAATTATCACACCGGAAACAGAATAATTGTGAAGAGACTTGAGACCGTAGCACAGCCTGTGAATGGGGGGCGATCATGGCCCCTCTTCTAAACATCTCATTTTTTATAACAATCCTCTTACTCATTTATAGCAATTTATGTTAGATACATTTTAAATTTAATTTTCAACATAAATATTTTTATCGGGCATCCAATGTTACCAAAGTCTCCCAGCAAAACTTTCATTCAAAAGAACAGGAATATTCAATGATAAAAGAAGTCGTGAATCCTATAAATTTGAATTAACTATTTTGTCAATTTCACAGGTCTTTTGGTCAAAACACTTAAGCAGTTCTTATTGATCAGTGTTTAATACTTTTTTCACCTCCCCATACCCAACATTAACTATGCAACTGAATTTATTGATAATATCATCTAAAGCAACGCTGTGAAGCGGATGAACAATTAATGCGACTTATGATTTAGATCAATAATCAAAATTACACATTCAAAGATAGTTACTGCACGTTACAAAATAAGTCACCAAACTAAAACTTGATCGTTAATCGTGAATTAATGCAGATATAACAAGAAGTTGTATCTTCCCGCCAGGATAGCGCCCAAAGTTTTTTCCGTATTTGTATTTATGATGAGAGCTTTGAAATGAAAAAATCTATTATTGCTGTTTTTGTATTTAGTGTTTCATCTGCTGCAATGGCAATACAGCATAATCCTGTTAATCCACAATATAATGTTACCTATAATACGAATTTCGGTAACAGCTACATAAACGCTAAAAACAACCAGTCAGCGTGGAATTCTGCTCCTTATGCGGTTCCTGTTAAACCGCAGTCTATCCCTGGTCCGGTTCCAATGCTGATTCAGCTGACGCCACCCAAGCCAATTTTGCCACCCCAGCAAACACCCACTCCGCTTGTCGCCCCACAGCCTGTTCTGCCACTACAGAAAACGCCGGTTGTTCCGCCAAAGCCGCAGGCTTATAACGTTCCGGGTAAAATCCCTGCATTACAAACTCAATTAATGTATACCCCCTCTGTACCGCCAAAAGCGATTATTCAGGCTCCGGTGCAACCGCTGATTAGCCGTAATGATCCCATCGGGGTTCAGGGTGATATTCAGAAACTAACAATCACGGTAGTCGATACCCAAACTCCGGTAGGCCCGACAACAACCCCTGCTCCTGCTTCGGCTAAAACAACTATTGCGACTGCACCTCAACGTATACTGACTATTAATGGAATTAACGGGAAAGATGGCGCTACCGGAAAACCGGGCCCACAAGGTGTGGCAGGTAAAGCGGGGCGTAACGGAATCACCACTACCATTACAAAAAGTGTTGTTGATAAATCAACCATCGCCAAAGTTGATGCAACTATCAATCACGTTAAATCACTTAGTGCGCAAACTACAGCACAAGCTAAAGATCTGAAAGCGGCTCAACAGGTATTTGCGCAGACACAAGCTAACACTCACTCTCAATTCGAAAACCTGAAAGATGAAGTTGATGGTAATAAAAAAGAAGCGCGTGGTGGCGTAGCCTCTGCTGTTGCAATGGCTTCCATGCCCCAGGTTGAAAAAGATCAGGCTGTAATGTTCTCTGCGGGTGCCGGTGAATTTAAAGGGGAGGAAGCGGTCAGTGTCGGCGCTTCCTTCCATGCGGGTAGCGCGGTTGTGAAAGCGGGTATGAGTGACTCAACGAATAATGATTTCGCAATGGGTGTCGGTGTCGGCATCGGATTTTAAATAATAGTTTTTCATTCAGCGCCTTCTGTTGAAGGCGCTTTATAACTGTAATTTATGAGGTAATAATAATGAAAAAGTTAATGATGGTAGCTGCCGTAATGTCTCTTGCTGCATGTTCTTCACCCGCTCAACGTATGGCTGAGTGTGAAGCGCAAGGTGTCAGTAAAGACGCATGTTATGTCGCGGAGCAAAACCGCACGACAGCAATTAACGCTGCGGCTGAAAAACAGGCACTTGAAAACGCGGCTCAACGTGCACAATCAGCACACAAGCACCTGCCGAAAGGCTGTACGCAATTGCAGGACGCGAACGGTGAATGTAACGTGAAGCCAGCTACACAGAGCAGCAGCGTTAAACAACTTACCAGTGAAGCAGATCACGTTATGAACCAGCCAATCTCGGATGCTGCAGAATACCTTCTCTCTAAAGGCTGGAAACCAAACAATGGTACGTGGAGCAAAGGCGGCTACTCCCTTCAATTGGTTGTAGAGAATGAGAAAGTCATGAACGCTCAACTCTCTAAAGATTAAAAATAATCATCATTTAAGAATCTATATTTACGTCGCCCCATCAAGATGGGGCAGTATTTTAAATTAAGCTGACCTGATGCCCGTCGCCACCAGGTCCGTGTTTACTCCAGTTGCCAGGCCCCGCCATGGATGAGCGACGCCCGCCCCGTCCAGGCAAACAGCGCCAGATCACGGCAATCTTCATCAGGATAAATGCGGCTGCTGAGGCACGCTTCTCCCTCATTAACAAACACTTCAACGGAAGATCTGTCAAAGAACAGGCGCAGATTAAGCGCATTATTCAGATTGAGCGCGACGCTACGTGAGCCACACAGGCCATACTGCGGGTAGTATCGCTCCAGCACCAGGCGCTGCATCTGCGCATCAACATAGACGCGTAGCCCGGTGCCAAGACGAATGCCGTAGTGTTCCGCCGTGCTGTTTGCGCAATCCCACTGCAGAATAACCTCCAGCGCGTCGCAGCGTTCCACCAGCGCTATCTGCTGATTGGTCAACGTACTCACCGGCCAGGGGAACCACGCTCCCCGGAGGCTTTCGACCTCTCTGGCCGGCCGCATTTGCAGACGATTATCCGCGCTCAGCGTCAGTTCGCGCGGTAACGAGAGCATGCCTGCCCAGCCATCCTCCTGTTCCGGTAGGGGAGATTCCCACATATCCAGCCAGCCGATAACGATGCGGCGCCCATCAGGCGTCAGGAAACTCTGTGGAGCATAGAAATCATGCCCGCGATCCATCTCCACAAACTCACCTTCACGCACAAAATGCTGCCCGGGCTGCCACTCGCCCACCAGATAGCCGCTCTGGAAAAGATTGCGATTTTCGAATCCTTCGGCAGCCAGTCCCTGTGGTGAAAACATCAGCACGCGTTTACCGCTGAGAGTGAAAAAGTCCGGGCATTCCCACATATAGCCCATCTCTTTTTCAGCCACCGCAAGCACGCCCATATCCTGCCACTCGCGCAGATCGGCAGAACGATATACGCGCACCTGGCCCGTCTCGCCGTCGCGCGCGCCAACAACCATGTACCAGCTCTCTCCTTCACGCCACACTTTTGGGTCGCGGAAATGATGCAGGCCAGGCGGCGTATCAACGATCATTCCCTGCCGGGCAAAATGAATGCCGTCACGGCTGGTCGCCAGGCACTGCACCTGGTAGAGATTCGCCTCGTCATCCGGATCGCCGTGGAATTTATGTCCGGTGTAAATCAGTGCCAGCGTATCGCCATCCACCACCGCCGAACCGGAAAAACAGCCATCCTTGTCTTCAGGCCCTTCCGGCGCCAGCGCAACGGGAAGGTGTTCCCAGTGAACTAAATCTTTACTGCGCGCATGGCCCCAGTGCATCGGGCCCCACTGGGTCGAGTAGGGATGATGCTGATAAAAAGCGTGATACCAGCCGTCAAACCAGACCAGGCCATTTGGGTCGTTCATCCAGCCAGCGCGGGCTGCCAGGTGGTAACGCGGATACCAGCGCAGGTTAAGCTCTTCGCGTCTGGACTGAAGTTCCAGCTCTGCTTTCGTAATGGAATACGTCATTTCTCTACTCTTTCGATCAGATGGTGGAAGGTTGCGGCATGAGCGGGTCAGAAGAGGACTTACCCGAGCGCAACAGGAAAATGGAGATAAACGTGGTGCTGAACACTAACAGCCCCATAATGAGATAGGACTGGGCAAAGCCGTATTTCTCATAGCTGTAGCCCGCCAGCGGCGACAGGACCGAGGCAATCACCGAGCTTGTACAGGCAAAGCCCACCAGATAGAGGGTGGAAGAGAGCCGCTTATCAAAGTGTAAACTGTTGTATTTAAAGATAGAGACCAGCAAAACGGGCAGTTCAACTGCGTGCAATAGCTTGGTAATGGAGATAAGTACCGGCCCCTCAACCAGCCCCGACGCCACCATACGCATTGCCATCACCATTCCCGCGAAAATCAGGCCGTTCTTCGCGCCAAGGCGATTCACCAGCCATGGCGCGCAGAACATACCCGCCGCCTCAAGGAAAACCTGGAAGGAGTTGAGATAGCCGTACATGGCGTTTCCTTCCTGTAACGTCGGGAACTGGGAGGAGAAATAGACCGGGAACTGCTGGTCGTAAACGCCATAAATACAGGTGCCGATAACGAAAAACACCAGCGCCCAGAACCGCGGCAGCGTCAGCAGGCGCAATGCATCTTCCAGGGTGACCTTACCGCCGGATACCGCTTCCTGCATAGCGTGTGGGGCGGAAGAGACCCTGAGTCGCGCCAGCAAAACAAAAAACGCCAGCCCTGCACAGCTCGCGACAGCGAAGTTGAGCTTCGGATTAAGGTTAAACAGGAGCCCCGCAAAAAAGGTTGCCACCGCCCAGCCAAGCGATCCCCACATCCTCGCCTTGCCGAACTCAAACTGGCTCTGGCGGGCCACTCGCTCGGTATAGGACTCCAGTACCCCTATCCCGCCGTTAAACGTCAGGCCGATATAAATCCCGCCAAAAATACTGCCGAGTAAAACGTTAATCTGCAGCAGATAACCAAACAGCAGGAAGGCAGGACCAGAAAGAATGAGCAGGCTGGTCAGAAACCAGAGCAGGTTTTTGCGCAGGCCGAGTTTGTCCTGAATGAAGCCGTAGCAGATTTGCGCGCATAGCGCGGAGACAGAAAGCACGGCATAGATGACTCCCGTATCGCCTGCCTTTAGCCCCACCTCCTGGTGGAGCCAGATGGAAAGCAGCGAGCCGGAGGATGACCACGTGACAAAAAAGAAAAACAGTAATGCGCTTAATAAAGGGTAGCTGTGAGAGTGATGCGTTTTCATCATGACATTCTCATGTTGGAGTAATGACACAATGGTAACGTTAACATTTATCCTTTCTCATGCGGTTTGGCTGGAATTTAAGATGTTAATCACGAAAGTTAACGTTAACATCAAAGGAATGAGATCGCGATCAAATATTCATCACTGAGGGCAGCATGGCCTGGCCTGTGCATCAGCCTTCCTTTTACATCAGCGACTTAGTTGTATACCCTTTCACACAGAGCATTAACGGAGTAAGAAAATGGCATCCCTGAAGGACGTCGCAAAGCTGGCTAACGTATCGCTGATGACCGTCTCACGCGCGCTTAACAACCCGGAGCGCCTTAAGCCGGAAACGCTGGCGCGCGTACAGCAGGCTATCGAGCAGACCAGCTACGTACCCGATCTTTCCGCCAAGAAAATACGCGGCGCGCATGCCTCGCCGAAAACCATCGGCGTGCTGGCGCTCGATACGGTGACGACGCCTTTCTCGGTGGAGATTACGCTGTCCATTGAAGAGACGGCCCGGATGCATGGCTGGAACAGCTTCGTCATGAATATGTTTACCGATGACAACCCGGATACGATCGTCGATCTGCTGCTCTCCCACCGCCCGGACGGGATTATTTACACCACAATGGGATTACGTCAGGTTCCTCTCCCTGCAAAACTGCTTACCCTTCCCTGTGTGCTGGCCAATTGCGAAAGTGTCGATGAACAGGTCGCCAGCTATATCCCTGATGATGAACAGGGGCAGTACGCCGCCGTGCAGGCGTTACTCGCCGAGGGCTACCGGCAGCCTTTTTGCCTGCATTTACCCGCGGACCATCTGGCCACAACCCGGCGCCGTCAGGGGCTGGAACGTGCGTGTCGTGAAGCGGGGCTCGACCCGGACACCCTGGAACATAGCTACATGGCGTCGGGGGACGAGCACTATCGTGACATTCCGTCAGTGCTGCTGGCGCGCATTCAGAATGGCATTCCCCTGTTCGACTCCGTTATCTGCGGTAACGATCGTATCGCATTGATGGTGTACCAGACTCTGCTGGCGCAAGGGCTTCGCATCCCTGAAGATATCGCGGTTATCGGTTATGACAATATGGTGGGCATTGGAGAACTCTTTCTCCCCCCGCTTTCAACCGTTCAGCTGCCGCATTATGAAATTGGTCGCCTGAGCGCCCTGCATATTATTAACGGTGAAACCCACCGGGAAACCCTGCGTGTTGAAAGTCCTTTTTTGATGCGGAATTCCGTTGCGCATCCATCCTGACCACCGCTTTTTGCCCCTGTTGCCGAAATAAGCGTGTTAAGTTCGCGGATGGCACGATTTGTCACACTCTTTTTTATGATTTTGCTGCCAGAACGTTAAGTACGTAACCGCCTGTTTTTATTTGCCATAAACTGCAATTTTCCGCCTGAAAACGGGGATATACCTCCCCCTGTGCGCCGTGTCACAAAACAGTAAACAAATTAACCATTGAGCCCCGTGGCAAAAGGCTCTATATTGGCGGCGTTTTTTTCAGGCCCCCCATCTGTTTTTTAACTTTTTATTCAATCGTGGCTCATAACGAAGCGGCGGTTGTAGGAGTGATATGATGACGGATAAAGTCCGTATTGACACCGTAGATGCCCACAAAAGCAACGAAACCTATCTGGCCCGTCAGGCCGAGTTTGAATCTAACGTCAGGAGTTATCCGCGCAAACTGCCTTTAGCGATCACTAAAGCAGAAGGCGTGTGGGTAACCGATGCAGACAATAAAGAATACCTTGACTGTTTAGCAGGCGCAGGCACCCTTGCGCTTGGCCATAACCACCCTGATGTGCTGAAAAGCATCCAAAATGTCATTACCAGCGGCTTGCCGTTACATACTCTGGATCTGACTACGCCTCTGAAAGACGCGTTTTCCGAATACCTGCTCTCTCTGCTGCCTGGTCAGGGCAAAGAGTACTGCCTGCAGTTCACCGGTCCATCCGGTGCTGACGCTGTGGAAGCCGCGCTGAAGCTGGCGAAAAAAGTGACCGGCCGTAGCGGTATCATCAGCTTCTCGGGTGGTTACCACGGCATGACCCACGGCGCGCTGTCCGTGACCGGCAACCTGTCTCCGAAAGAAGCGGTAGACGGTATGATGCCAGAAGTGCAGTTTATGCCTTACCCGCACGAGTACCGTTGCCCGCTGGGTATCGGTGGTGAAGCGGGCGTGAAAGCGCTGACTTACTACTTCGAAAACCTGATCAACGACGTTGAGAGCGGCGTGCGCAAACCTGCTGCCGTCATTCTGGAAGCGGTTCAGGGCGAAGGCGGCGTGAACCCAGCGCCGGCTGAGTGGCTGCAGCGCATCCGTAAAGTGACTCAGGAACACGGCATTCTGCTGATCCTCGACGAAGTTCAGGCGGGCTTTGCCCGTACCGGTAAATTCTTCGCCTTCGAACACGCTGGCATTGAGCCAGACATCATCGTGATGTCTAAAGCTGTTGGTGGCGGTCTGCCGCTGGCCGTGCTCGGTATCAAAAAGCAGTTCGATGCATGGGCACCAGGCCACCACACCGGTACCTTCCGTGGCAACCAGCTGGCGATGGCAACCGGTCTGACGACGCTGAAAATCCTGAAAGACCAGAACATTGCAGGCAAAGTGGCTGCACAGGGCGAATGGCTGAAAGGCCAGCTGAAAGAGATGGCGAAACGTTATCCGGTTATTGGTCACGTTCGCGGTCTGGGCATGATGATCGGTATCGAGATCGTTAAGCCACACGAAGCCGCTGACCACATGGGTTGCTTCCCGGGCGACGGCGAGCTGTCTGCACTGATTCAGAAGAAGTGCTTCGAAGCCGGTCTGATTCTGGAGCGTGGCGGTCGTAACGGTATCGTTCTGCGTCTGCTGCCATCTCTGCTGATCAGCGATGAAGAGCTGAAAGTCTTCCTGGATAAATTCGAGCAGGCCCTGCTTGCTGCGGGCGTTCGCCCGGCGTAACCGGAGTTGTTGATTACGATGTCTGATTCAAACCCAATTTTGTTCTCCTCTGCGCAGAGCATTGAAGCTTACCAGCAGGCGATTGAACAAAGCACTCAGGCTGTGATGCAGTGGCTGAAGCAGCCTGAGATGTATCAGGGCAAAACGGTCGCGGAACTGCGCGACCGCATTAAGCTGGATTTCAACCCGAAAGGGCTGGGCAACGAAGCGGCGATTGAACGCGCCGTGGAGTTCTTCCTGAAAGACAGCCTGTCCGTTCATCACCCGCAGTGCGTGGCGCACCTGCACTGCCCAAGCCTGGTTGTTAGCCAGGCGGCGGAAGTGCTGATCAACGCCACCAACCAGAGCATGGACTCCTGGGATCAAAGCCCGTCCGCAACCATCATCGAGATCAAACTGATCGAATGGCTGCGTACCCGCGTGGGTTATCAGGCTGGCGACGCCGGTGTCTTCACCAGCGGCGGCACCCAGAGCAACCTGATGGGCCTGATGCTGGCCCGTGATGCGTTCTTCGCGCGTCAGGGTCACTCCGTTCAGCAGGACGGTTTAACAGGCGATCTGCGTAAAATCCGCGTGCTGTGCTCCGAAAACGCGCACTTCTCCGTGCAGAAAAACATGGCGCTGATGGGTCTGGGTTACCAGTCCGTGGTGCAGGTGAAAACGGATGAATTCTCCCGTATGGATCTGACCGATCTGGCGGCGAAAATTGAACAGTGCAACGCGAACGGCGAACAGATTCTGGCGATTGTCGCGACAGCAGGTACCACCGATGCCGGTGCAATCGACCCGCTGCGTGCCATTGCCGAGCTGGCGGCGAAGCAGAACATCTGGGTACACGTTGATGCGGCCTGGGGCGGCGCGCTGCTGATGTCTGAGCAGTATCGTCACTACCTGGACGGCATTGAGCTGGTGGATTCCGTGACCCTGGACTTCCACAAGCAGTTCTTCCAGACCATCAGCTGCGGTGCGTTCCTGCTGAAAGAAGCGCGCCACTATGAGCTGATGCGCTATCAGGCGGCTTACCTGAACTCTGAGTTCGATGAAGAAGCCGGCGTGCCAAACCTGGTGTCCAAATCGCTGCAGACCACCCGTCGTTTCGACGCGCTGAAGCTGTGGATGAGCCTGGAAGCGCTGGGTCAGGAGCAGTACGCGGCGATTATCGATCACGGCGTGACGCTGGCGCAGCAGGTTGCGGCTTACGTGAAAGAGCAACCTGCTCTGGAACTGGTAATGCAGCCACAGCTGGCAAGCGTGCTGTTCCGCTTCCGTGGCCAGGTGCAGGCCGATGACGCAGGTATCGCCCTGTTGAACCAGAAAATTGGTGATGCGCTGCTGGAGTCTGGCCGTGCAAACGTCGGCGTGACCGAGCATAACGGCGTGACCTGCCTGAAGCTGACGCTGCTGAACCCAACCGTGACGCTGGAGGATATCAAAATCCTGCTGTCGCTGGTTGAGCGCACCGCGCAGGAAGTTCTGGCGAAGTAATACTCCACCCCTCTTCTCCGGAAGAGGGGTTTATTTTTATATCCCTGCCCACCACATTCTGATTTTTAATCCCCAGTAGCTCGTCCAGCCCGTCGTGGTACTGACGACGTTCCCCTTCGATACAATGACCAGCGTCGGCGTCACGCTTACCTGCCATTCCTGCGACAGCGCACCGTTTTCATCGTTTATCACCGGCATTTTCAGCTGTTTCTTGTCAACCCAACGAGCAAGCTTAGCGTTATCACCGGAGCGCATGGCGATACTCACCACGTTCCCGCCCTCTTCTGCCAGCTGATTGACCGCGGGCGTCGTGAAACGGCAGATGCTGCACCAGGTGGCCCAGACGTAAATCAGCAGTGGGCGCTCGTGGCTGAGCGCCGCGATATCGTGCGTTTTCCCGTCGATGCTCTGCATTGGGGTTGCGCTAAACGTGGCGGGTAAGGTCGGTTTTCGATACTGATCCACGCCCCACACCACGGCCAGCGTCAGCACAACAAGTATTATCCCTTCCCGCGCCCAGCGGCGCAGTCGGCTCAATTTACGGTTATCCATTGTGACCTCTTGATTTAACAGAGGTCATCTTAGCGGGCTGCACGCCGTCACGCTGTAAAGAAGTGTCGCGTTACTTCGTTCGTAGGGTGTCGACCATCAGCGTAAAGCAGGATTCAATGAGCGGAGGAAGCGCCTGCGGGGCACGCATCAGCGCCACCGTGCGGAACAGTGCCGGCTGCTGAAGATGAACCACCTTAAGCCGGGGATCCTGCAAATGGGTGGTATAAAGCTGCGGCAATATCGCCACGGCCAGCTTCGAACGCACCAGGCCGTACAGCGTCTCAATATAGTCCACCTGATAACGCGTCTGCAGCGAAAGACGATGACTTTCGGCAAGCGCATTGACCAGCCGCTGGATGTTGCCTTTGGAGAAGACGGCAATATCCCGACCCACCAGCTGTTTCCAGGGCACGTGTGCCGACGCGCCCAGCGGATCGTCGCAATGGAATACCGCCACAAACGGATCTTCCTGCAGCGGGAACACGTTAAGCTGGTCGGGAACCGAGCTGTCCAGCGCCCCGATACCGAAATCAATCTGCCCTTTCAGCAGTTGCGCCACCAGCGCGTCATTGGTTTGATCGTGAAACTCCACCCGAAGGCGTGGAAAGGCCTGCGCAAGCGTCTGCGGCAGCAGCGGAAACAGCAGCGAGCTGACGGAAGGCACCAGACCGATTCGTACCGTGCCGTCGCCGCCGGCCTGCACAATCTGCTGCATATCATCAAACGCCAGCTGCGCTACGCTGAGCACCCGCTGGGCGTGGGGCAAAATGGCGTGACCCAACTCGGTCAGCGTAACCGCCGACGCGGTACGATTGACCAGTTTGCCGCCGAGTACCGTTTCGATTTGTCGCAGGGCGCTGCTGAGCGCAGGCTGGCTAATGGCCAGTTTACTGGCGGTATCCGTAAAATGACGCAGCTGCGCCAGCGTGACAAAATACTGTAGCTGCCGAAGGGAGAGCGCAGGTAAGCGCTGCCAGGGTTCCGTCATCATTCTCCATTACACCCGTCACAGAATAACCCGGGGTTATCGGGCGATAAATTTTATCAGCTGGGCAAACGTTTGCCGGGTGCATAGAGTAACGTCAATATTTCAATGCTGGAACTGTTAATTGCATGACTGCCGAAACCCGACGCCGCGCCGTTCAGGCCGCACGAGGCGAAACGCCCTTTGACCTGCTGCTTACCCATACCCGAATTGTCGATATGGCAACCGGTGAGATCCGCGAGGCGGATGTGGGGATCGTCGGCTCGCTTATCGCCAGCGTCCACCCGCGCGGCAGCCGCAGTGATGCGCTTGAAACGCACGACCTGAATAACCAGTTCCTCTCTCCGGGCCTCATGGATACGCACGTGCACCTTGAAAGCTCGCATCTGCTGCCCGCACGCTACGCGGAGATCGTGCTGGCACAGGGCACCACGGCTGTCTTCTGGGATCCGCACGAGCTGGCGAACGTGCTCGGCATTGAAGGCGTCCGCTTTGCGATTGCGGCCAGCCGCAGCCTGCCGCTGCAGGTGATGGTCGCAGCGCCCTCGAGCGTACCTTCCACGCCGGGGCTGGAGATGTCCGGCGCAGATTTTGCGGGCGAAGAGATGAATACCCTGCTCGGCTGGCCAGAAGTGCGCGGCGTGGCGGAGGTGATGGACATGCACGGGGTGCTGAACGGCAGCCAGCGTATGCTGGAGATCCTGCAGGCCGGCCTGGAAAGCGGAAAGCTGATTGAAGGCCATGCGCGCGGTCTCAGCGGCGCCGATTTACAGGCGTATCTGGCGGCGGGCGTCACCTCTGACCATGAGCTCACCTCCGCCGACGATGCGCTGGAAAAATTGCGCGCCGGGCTGATGCTGGAGATCCGCGGCTCGCATCCCTACCTGCTGCCCGAGATTGTCAGCGCCCTGAAAACGCTGCCGCACCTCTCGTCGCAAATCACGGTCTGCACCGATGACGTTCCCCCTGACGTGCTGCTGGAAAAAGGCGGTATTATCGCCCTGCTCAACCTGCTGATTGAACACGGTCTTCCGGCGACGGACGCGCTGCGGTTTGCCACGCTGAACGCCTCCCTGCGTCTTCAGCGCAACGATCTCGGACTGATTGCCGCCGGAAGACGCGCAGACCTGGTGGTGTTTGACTCTCTGGAAAAACTGACGGCTCGCCGGGTGTACGTCGCCGGGAAATGCATTGCCCGTGACGGCGCGATGATTGAGCCGATCGTTGATACGCCGCTGGCGCTACCGCGTGATACCGTGCGCCTGTCGCCCCTGGCCGCCAGTGACTTTTACCTGCGTATCGACAACGCAAACCACGGTGTCGCGCGCCTGCGCCACATCAGCGGCGCACGTTTTACCCGCTGGGGCGAAACTGACGCCCGGGTGCGTAACGGGCGCGTTGAAATACCGGCTGGCTTTAGCCTGATCTGGGTTCAGCACCGCCACGCGCGCCATGCGGCAACGCCGCAAATCGCCCTGCTGGAAGGCTGGGGAGAGCTGCGGGGAGCCATCGCCACCACTTACTCCCACGATTCACACAATCTGGTGGTGCTGGGGCGCGATCCCGACGATATGGCGCTGGCTGCCAACACGCTAATCGGGAGCGGCGGTGGGATGGCGCTGGTCCAAAACGGTAGCGTCATCGCGCATGTTGCGATGCCGATCGCGGGCATGTTGTCGGAACTTCCCCCGGCTGAGCTAGCCCGTCAGTTTCGCACGCTGCGTGAACGCAGCAGCCAGATTGCCGACTGGGAGCCGCCGTACCGGGTCTTTAAAGCCATTGAAGGAACCTGCCTTGCATGTAACGCCGGGCCGCATCTGACCGATCTTGGACTGACCGATGGCAGCACGCGCCAGATTGTTAATCCGCTGATTTCTTACCGGGAAACCCCGGACACCACACAATAATATCGAAGGAGAGCCGGATAATGGCCGACAACACCGTTAATTCGCCAGCACCAGGGAGCTGGCTTGAACGTCGTTTTGCACTGCATACGCATGGCAGTACCGTGCGTACCGAGTGTCTGGCGGGTCTCACCGGTTTTCTCGCCGCCGCCTATTTGCTGGTGGTCATCCCGGGCCTGCTGGCCGTGGGCGGGATGGACAAAGGCGCGGCGACGACCGGCACCATTTTAGTGTTTGTGGCCGGAACGCTGCTGATGGCCTTTTACGCTAACCTGCCGTTTATTGTCGGGCCGGGCATTGGTGGCTCGGTGCTGGTTGGCGTGACGCTGGCGGGAAGTGAAGGCATCGGCTGGGAAATCGGTCTGGGCATTGCCTGCTGGTCGGGGATTTTGTTCTTTCTGCTGACCCGCTTTGGCCTGCGCGAAGTGGTCACCCGCTCCGTACCGCAGTCCATCAAACTCGGGCTGACGGCCTCTATCGGCTTGTTTGTCGCCGTACTCGGTTTCCGTAATGCCGGGCTGGTGCTGGCCAACGCCAAAACAAATGCGCTGATGCTGGGGGATTTTCTCTCACCCGGTGCGCTGGTGGCGCTCGCCGGCCTGTTCCTGGCCATTGCCCTGCAGGCGCGCCGTATTCCGGGTGCTATCTTGTGGGCCATTTTGTTCGCCACCCTCGTGGGCATCCCGATGGGGGTCACGCGGTTGCCGGCAAGCTTCATCGATATGCCCCATTCGCTCACGCCGGTGCTGGGCCATATCGACATGCTGGGTGCCCTGAATATTGCCTTCCTGCCTTTCCTGTTCGTCTTCTTCGCCTCGGAATTTTTCTCCACCATGGGTACCACGCTGGCGGTGGGAGGAGAAGCCGGGCTGCTGGATGACGAGGGTAATATGGTCAATATCAATCGCCCGTTTATGGTGGACTCTATTGCCGCGGCGTTAGGTCCGTGGGTCGGCATTCCTGCCGCCACGGCGCTGATTGAATCCTCGGCGGCCGCGGAAGCGGGGGGAAAAACAGGCATCACGGCGCTGGCCGCCGCGTTCATGTTTCTGTTGATGCTGCTGTTTACCCCGGTAGCGCTGATGATCCCGAAAGAAGCCACAGCGCCTGCCCTGATCCTGATCGGTCTGAACATGTTCAGCGGACTGCGTAAGGTGGATCTGGCGAATTTCACCGACGGGCTGCCGGTACTGATGATGGTAATGATTACGCTCATCGCCAACAGCTTCGGGACAGGCATTGCAGGGGGACTGCTGTTTTACATTGTCATTAAAGCGATTGCAGGAAAATGGCGAGACATCCCTGTTGGCCTTTGGATCCTCGCCATCCCGCTGGTCTATTATTTTGCCACGCTGGTGAAGCATTAATCCTTGCGCTGTCGCCGGGTCGGGCTTTGGCCATACTCATAATGATCATAGCCCGCACGGTAATACTGCGCGGCCGATTTAATCACGTCGTTCAGCACGGTACCGCCGATGCGCGCGCCCGTTTGTTGCAGACGCTTGATGCTGTTCTCCATCTCTTTCAGGCGGGTCTTGCCAAAGCGGGCAACCAGCAGCGAGGTGCCCGCCACCCGAACGGCCACTGCGGCGTCGGTCACGGCCAGCACTGGCGGTGTGTCGAGGATCACCAGGTCATACTGTTCATTCGCCCAGGTCATTACCGCCCTGAAGCGTTCGCTCATCAGCAGTTCGGAGGGGTGTGATGGAACCGGCCCGCAGGTCAGCACATCTATATTGCCTTGCTCATAGTGCTGAATCGCCTCCTGACAGGCGCACTGTTCTTCAAGCACGCAGGAAAGTCCGGTGTGGTTTTTCAAACCAAATACGTTGTGGACGTATCCCTCGCGCATATCCGCATCGATAAATAACACCCTGAGCCCGGCCTGCGCCTCAATCGCGGCCAGCGAGGTGCTGACCAACGTTTTTCCGCAGTCCTGGGTGGGTCCTGAAATCATGACGATGCGGTTAGCGGCATCCTGCAACGTGAAATGCAGGCTGGTACGCAGCCCCCGCACGGCCTCGACAAAAATATCGGCGGGCCGGTCAACCGGCAGAAAAGGCACATCGTTAATCTTGTGCCTCCAGCGCGAACCCAATACGCGTTTGCGGCGCAGATTCGTTTTTTTCCACAACCACATCGAACGCGGTAAGGTCGCCATCACCGGGACGCCGAACCCTTCCAGTTGTTCTGAGGTATTGATACCCCGTCGGAATGCAATACGAAGCAAAACAAGGCCCACAGAGCACATCAGGCCCAACAGCGTGCCCGACACCATAATTAGCGTCTTTTTCGGTTTAATGGGATCGGGTTGCGTCACCGCGCTGTCGATAATTCGCACGTTCCCGATGGTGCTGGAGCGTGAAATATTCAGCTCCTGCTGACGGGTAAGCAGCTGCAGGTAGATGGTGCGGCCTGACTCCACATCCCGGCTGAGGCGCAAAATGTCCTGCTGAGTCGAAGGCATGGCGGCAACACGCTGATTCAGGTGGATCTTCTCCTGCTCCAGAATGTGACGTTTTTCACGCAATGCACGGTAGTTCGGGTGCTCTTTCTTAAACAGCTGAGAGATCTCTGCCTCACGAAACGTCAGCTCGTTGAGCTGGTTTTCGATATTCACAATCTGTTCGAGCACCGATTTCGCTTCCAGAGAGAGATCGACCGAATCACGCTGTTTGCGATATTGATTCAGCCGCTCTTCGGCCTGATCCAGTTCGCTTCGGATTTTAGGTAACTGCTGCTGCAAAAACGCAAGACTGCGGGAATCCTGCGCTTCCTGGCGGTTAATATTTTGCTGCAGATAGTTGTTGGCAATCCGGTCAAGCACATGGGCAATCCGCTCCGGATCGCTGCCGGTGAGCGTTAGCGTCAGCACCCCGCTCTGTTTTGCCGATTCAACCACGGAAAACTGGGTACTCAGGACATTAATGGCCTCCAGACGGGTGCTGCTTTGCAGCGTAAATTCGGTGCCCGGCGGGGCATCAAGGTTCACCACCAGCAGGGATACTCCCGCTTTTTCCAGCGCTTTTCCCTCTCTGCCCTCAGCAGAAAAGTTGTCACCCTCCAGCCGATATGCGCCCTTTTCCAGCACCGTGAGGAGAAGTGTGCGTGGCTTTCCTTCGACAGGTGAAAGCTGCAGCCAGCCCAGGGTTAGCGTGGCGGGTTTATGGCCCTGCAACCGCGCCCACAGACGTCCCCTCTGTGTCACGTTCTGCGTTAAGCCTAATTCATCAACGGTGGCCCCGAGTATCATGCGCGATTTAAGCAGCAGAATTTCGGGTTCAACATCGGGAGAGAGCTCATTACTGAACTGTCTTAAATTTTTGAGCAGGCTGTTATCCTGTTTTCCTTCCACCTGGATTAAGGCATCTGCGCGATAAACAGGCGTCGCCAGAAAGGCGTATAGCCCCGCCAGGACGGTGAATATGAAGGTCACTGAGAGAATAAGTACACGATGATCGAGCATCTCGCTGAGGAGACGAAGGAGATCAATTTCCTGATTTTCGGGTGCCGCTGCACCGTAACTGTCTGTTGTATAAGACGACATTAATGCTTCATTCCTTTTTGACTCAACCGATGAGCCCATTCCTGACTGGCTTTGCCTAACAGCCCGAAAACATAGTCAAATGCTTCACGACTCTTGCGATAGGGATCGGGGATCTCCTGCGGCTCCAGCCATTGCCCAAAGAGCAGCGATTTGCCGCGCAGTTCCGGGGCCATAGCAGAGATAAAACGCAGATGGGCGGGTTCCATCACCAGAATAAGATCCGACTCCCGCATCAGCTGCCGGGTCAGCTTACGTGCGCGATGACCCTCCAGTGAGATCCCATGACGCCAGGCCACGTCCTGAGCGCTGAGATCCGCCGGGCTTCCCTCTAGGCCGAATATGCCTGCCGAGGTGATCCGTTTTCCCGGGAGCTGCTGGCGTAACAGCCGCTCGCCAATCGGTGAACGGCAAATATTGCCCGTGCAGACCACTAAGATGGAATCAAACATTATTGCGGCCACGACCTGAGGTAGCGGACCGTTTCGGTCAGGTCATGCACACCTGAGATGGTCGGCACAAGCTGAGCGATCACGCGGTTCCAGCGTGACAGCGGTGCCGTGGTGACATAGACAATATCGTAGGGTTCAAGCTGGAATTCGGTCCCCAGCACCATCGCAGAGGCATCCTGCGCATTAAGCTGGTAAATACGGGCTATTTTTCCCGCGTCATTGCCTTTAGCCATGGAACGAATGACAAAAATGCCCGTCGCATCGGCCATGTCCTGATTCAATCCCCCCGCATTGCTCAGCGCTTCCGCCAGGGTCATGCCGCTTCTGTCCATCTTAAGCGTGCTCTGCTTGACAACTTCGCCCATCACAAACACTTTCAGTGCGTCGTTACGCGGAACAAACAGGATATCGCCCGGGTAGAGCAGCTTATTTTGCGTCAGGTCGCCGTGCTGCATCAGCGCATACAAGGAGAGAGGAGAATCCTTTCCCTCGTGAGTGAGCACCACATTACGCCAGTCAGCGTCGGCAGAGAGTCCCCCCGCTGCGTTGACGGCATCCATCACCGTCAGGGGGATATTGGTGATGGGCTGCTGACCAGATTTGACCACTTCTCCGGTGACGTAGGCTTTTTGCGAACGGAAGGCGGCCACGCTGACGTCCACCTGCGGGCTTTCGATCACGCTATTCAGGCGGGCGGCGATCTCCTCCCTCACTTCAGAGACCGTTTTGCCTGCCACCGGCAGTTTCCCGACATAGGGATAAAAGAGCGTGCCGTCCGCATTCACCCAGTTACCGGTGTCACTGGCACTGCGATACTGCCCGGCAGGTGTTGTCAGTTCCGGGTGATCCCAGACGGTCACGGTTAAAATATCCCCGGCGCCGATGCGGTACTCCCACTCCCTGACCTGATCATCCAGCTTAGGATTTGGCTGAGATTTCGCGACAGCAGGCCGCAATTTCTCAATCAGTGACGGGGTAAGAGGATAAAGATCCACGCGCTTATCTAAATAATTGCCCTCTTCATCCGACGCAATAATATTTTTCCCGGATGAACGTAATGTTTGCCCGGGAGAAAATATACAGCCGGTCAACTGACTTATTGCCAAAAATATTACAGAGAATGCTATTGTGTTTTTCATTAAAATTAAAATATCACTGATGATCGCGCCAAACGCGTAACAGGCAATCCCTTTAAGAATCACCCAATATCATAACGCACTGTTTTCAAATAATTAAATATAGAAATAAACATCATAAAATAGAGGAAAGAAACACCAGAATAACGTAAGACTGATAATTAAACCGGTCGCCTTTCATGAGTTTAAAACGCCTTCAAATAAAAAGCATGCCTTGTGACTCACATTCTTATGGCAAACTCCCCTTTTCAGATTTAGTTAAAATAAATATTTTTTCACTGAATTAATTTCCCCAAATAACATTCACAAAAGTAATGTTATTAACCTTTGGCGCTACACAAAATCGTTCACTTTTGTTACATTTTTTTTCTAACAGCCCCTGCGGGGATACTTAAAATAGGCTCTCAGCAGGCTGAGAGTATCAGTAACGGTATAACTGGAGAAAAAATGGCTAAGCGTACATGGCTGCTTCTGGGTGTAGTAATGTCTCTTGCAAGTGCAGCGTCAGCAGCCCCGCAAACCGCGTCGGCGTCTGGCGGCATCAAAGCTTATGAAGAACAGGAGTTCATTGCTGATTTCACGAAGTTTAAAATTGGCGATACGGCGCCCGCGCAGTATCAAACCCCGGAATACACCATCAAACAGTATCAACTGCGTAACCTTCCGGCACCGGATGCGGGTACCCACTGGACCTATATGGGTGAAAACTACGTCCTGATTGGCGATGCAGACGGTAAAATCTACAAAGCCTACAACGGAGATATCTTCTATCATCGCTGATACGATCCTGATTCGCCCCTGGCAGGAAAGCGACCGCCCTTTCCTGCGTACCCTCTTCCTCCACGCCCGGCGTGAAGCCTGGCCATGGCTGGACAGTGCTGACTGGCAGCTCGAAGATTTTGACGCAGCAACGCGTGACGAAGCGATCTGGGTTGCCACTCAGAACGGCCATCGTCTGGGTTTTGCGTCAGTGTGGACGAACGATAATTTTCTGCACAACCTGTTTGTTGACCCGCAGAATCAAGGTCTTGGGGTCGGGCATGTGCTCCTGGAACATGTGCAGAAGACGTTCACCAGTACGGGGTCACTGAAGTGTCTGGTGAAGAATACGCGGGCTATCGCGTTCTACCAGCGGCACGGTTGGCACATTGAGGCTACGGGGGATTCTCCGGAGGGAGAGTACTACCTGATGCATTACCGTTTGCGTTAACGTCGGGCGGCGGCTTCGCCTTACCCGACCTACGTCATGGTGCTATTTGTAGGCCGGGTAAGCGAAGCGCCACCCGGCCATTCGCGCTGAGGATTTACACCGCGCGGAACGCAATGTCGCCAGGGATGACTTCCCCCTGCCAGTAGAGCTGCGCGGCCACGCGCCCCGCAAGCTGACGATACATCTCTGCAAATTCACTGTCCGGACGGCTGACGACCGTCGGTTTCCCGCTGTCCAGATCTTCACGCAGGGTAATGTGCAGCGGCATCTGCCCCAGCAGCTGGGTGTGATACTTCGCGGCCAGTTTTTCTGCCCCACCGGTCCCGAAGATAGGCTCGTGGTGACCGCAGTTGCTGCAGATGTGCATGCTCATGTTCTCGACAATACCGAGTACCGGCACCTCCACTTTTTCAAACATCACGATGCCTTTTTTGGCGTCGATCAGCGCGATATCCTGCGGAGTCGTCACGACAACCGCGCCCGTGACCGGGATGTTTTGCGCCAGCGTCAGCTGAATATCACCGGTCCCCGGCGGCATATCCAGCACCAGATAATCCAGATCCGGCCACATCGTCTCCTGCAGCATCTGCATCAACGCTTTGCTGGCCATTGGGCCACGCCAGACCATGGCGTTGTCGTCGGTGACCAGATAACCGATGGAGTTCGTGGCCAGACCGTGCGCCATAATTGGCGCCATGTGGGTGCCGTCCGGCGAGGTTGGACGCTGATTCTCTGCGCCCAGCATATTGGGAATGGACGGGCCGTAGATATCGGCATCCAGAATACCGACCTTCGCTCCTTCCGCCGCCAGCGCCAGTGCCAGGTTGACAGCCGTGGAGGATTTGCCCACCCCGCCCTTACCCGAGCTGACCGCAATGATGTTTTTCACACCGTTAACGCCCGGCTGGTTTTTCACCCGCTTGAGGGTGGCGATGCTGTGGCTAAGCTTCCAGTCGATGGCTTTCGCGCCGGTAATGCGCAGCAGTTCAGCGCTGGTTTGTTCTTTCAGCGCGTCGAAGGCGCTGGTCCAGACGAAGGGCATCTGCAGCTCAATGTGCAGCGTGTCGTCCAGCCAGGCAACGTGATGTAACGCTTTCAGCGTAGTGAGATTGTGCTTCAGGGTTGGATGCTGAAAGTTAGCCAGCGTCCCGGCGACCATTGCTCGTAAGGCTTCCGGTGATTTGGCCTGGGATTGAGAACTCATCCCGACTCCTTTGTTCTTGTGAATAAGACCTTAGATGAACAAGTTTACCTGAAAGGCCGTGGTTTGTGCTTACTTAATAATGCCCCTTTTGGTAATATCAAAAACCCTTTTCACAGTTGAAAGAAGTAATGCCTACTATGACTCAAGTCGCGAAGAAAATTCTGGTAACGTGCGCACTGCCGTACGCCAACGGCTCAATCCACCTCGGCCACATGCTGGAGCATATCCAGGCTGATGTCTGGGTCCGTTACCAGCGAATGCGCGGCCACGAGGTTAACTTCATCTGTGCGGACGATGCCCACGGTACGCCGATCATGCTGAAAGCGCAGCAGCTGGGGATTTCCCCGGAGCAGATGATTGCCGAAATGAGTCAGGAGCATCAAACTGATTTTGCTGGCTTTGACATCAGCTATGACAACTATCACTCCACGCACAGCGACGAGAACCGCGAGCTGTCGGAGCTTATCTACACCCGTCTGAAAGAGAACGGTTTTATTAAAAACCGCACCATCTCTCAGCTGTACGATCCGGAAAAAGGCATGTTCCTGCCGGATCGTTTCGTCAAAGGCACCTGCCCGAAATGTAAATCCCCGGACCAGTACGGCGATAACTGCGAAGTGTGCGGCGCGACCTACAGCCCGACCGAGCTTATCGAGCCAAAATCGGTGGTTTCAGGCGCCACGCCTGTAATGCGTGACTCCGAGCACTTCTTCTTCGATCTGCCGTCCTTCAGCGAAATGCTGCAGGCGTGGACCCGCAGCGGCGCGCTGCAGGAGCAGGTGGCGAACAAGATGCAGGAGTGGTTCGAATCCGGTCTGCAGCAGTGGGATATCTCCCGCGATGCGCCATACTTCGGCTTCGAAATTCCGAACGCACCGGGCAAGTATTTCTACGTCTGGCTGGATGCGCCAATCGGCTACATGGGTTCCTTCAAGAACCTGTGCGACAAGCGTGGCGACACCGTCAGCTTCGACGAATACTGGAAGAAAGATTCCACGGCCGAGTTGTACCACTTCATCGGCAAAGACATCGTTTACTTCCACAGCCTGTTCTGGCCGGCCATGCTGGAAGGCAGCAACTTCCGCAAGCCAACCAACCTGTTCGTGCATGGCTACGTAACCGTCAACGGCGCGAAGATGTCCAAGTCCCGCGGGACATTCATTAAAGCCAGCACCTGGCTGAACCACTTCGACGCGGACAGCCTGCGTTATTACTACACTGCGAAGCTCTCTTCGCGCATCGACGATATCGACCTGAATCTGGAAGATTTCGTGCAGCGCGTGAACGCCGACATCGTTAACAAGGTAGTGAACCTGGCGTCCCGTAACGCAGGATTTATCGCCAAACGCTTTGACGGCGTGCTTTCTGCCGAACTGGCCGATCCTGAGCTGTATAAAACCTTCACCGATGCCGCCGCTGCGATTGGCGAAGCCTGGGAAAGCCGTGAATTCGGTAAAGCGATTCGTGAAATCATGGCGCTGGCCGATGTTGCCAACCGCTATGTGGACGAGCAGGCTCCGTGGGTGGTCGCAAAACAGGAAGGCCGTGACGCCGATCTGCAGGCCATCTGCACCATGGGCCTGAATATGTTCCGCGTGCTGATGACCTGGCTGAAGCCGGTACTGCCGCAGCTGGCAGCCCGTGCCGAAGCGTTCCTGAACACCGAACTGAGCTGGGATGCTATCCAGCAGCCGCTGCTCGGCCACAAAGTGAACACCTTCAAAGCGCTGTACAACCGCATTGAGATGAAACAGGTTGAAGCGCTGGTGGAAGCCTCTAAGGAAGAGGTGAAGGCGGCTGCGGCACCGGTAACCGGCCCGCTGGCTGACGATCCGATTCAGGACACCATCACTTTTGATGATTTCGCTAAAGTCGACCTGCGCGTGGCGCTGATTGAGAACGCGGAATTTGTGGAAGGCTCAGACAAACTGCTGCGCCTGACGCTGGATCTGGGCGGTGAGAAGCGCAACGTCTTCTCCGGCATCCGTTCAGCCTACCCGGATCCGCAGGTGCTGATTGGCCGTCAGACTGTGATGGTCGCCAACCTGGCACCGCGTAAAATGCGCTTCGGCATCTCTGAGGGGATGGTGATGGCCGCAGGCCCTGGCGGGAAAGATATCTTCCTGCTAAGCCCTGACGAAGGCGCGAAGCCGGGTCAGCAGGTGAAATAACAAAAAAGCCGGAGAGTGTCTCCGGCTTTTTTTTGCCCGGCGGCGCTACGCTTGCACGGGCCTACGGGTTTTGTAGGCCGGGTAAGGCGAAGCCGCCACCCGGCTAAAAATCACGCCTTCGGGTTATGCACCCTCTGAGTCAGCCCGCGCAGGAAATTACGCAGAAACTGGTCGCCGCACTCGCGGTAATTTTTGTGGTCCGGGGCGCGCATCATGGCGGTCACTTCCGGCACGGAGACGCGGAATTTTTGCTCCGTCATGATCGCCACAATATCATCCGTTTTCAGCGAGAATGCGATGCGCAGTTTTTTGAGCACCGTATTGTTATTCACCCGACGCTCCAGCGCCAGCTCTGGCGCAGAGCCATCTTTGCCACGCTTATCGTAGATCAGACCGTTCAGGAAACCCGACAGAATAATGTCAGGGCAGCGCACAAACCCCTCTTCGTCTTCTTTGGTCATCCAGGTGTCGAAACCGGCAGAGGTGGATTCCATGTCCGACAGCGCAAGAATGCGCACCATGTCGTTATTGTTCGCTTTCAGGGTGTAGCGCAGGCTACGAAGAATATCGTTACTTAGCATAGAGCCTTCGAATGTCGATGATGCAATGGCGCGCAGTGTAGCAGTTTTACAGCCCAATCGCCTCTTTCAAACTCTTCAGGTAGCGGCGGCTGACCGGGACGGTTTGCCCGGCGCGCAGGACCAGCTCGGCCTGTCCGTTATCTTCCAGCCGGATCTCTTTCAGGTGCGCCATATTGACCAGATACTGACGATGGCAGCGGATCAGCGGCGTGCGGCTCTCCAGTGTGCGCAGCGTCAGTTCGGTAAAGCCTTCGTTCCCTTCTGCGCTGGTGACAAATACGCCGCTCAGGCGGCTGCTGACAAACGCCACATCATCCATCTGCAAAAGATAAATCCGGCTGTGTCCGGTACAGGGGATAAACTTCAGCGGCTGCTGGTTTTCCGGCAGCACGGTGACATCCTGCGCGGTGCGCTCCTGGCGTAAACGGGTGAGCGTTTTTTCCAGACGCTTCTCTTCAATTGGCTTGAGCAGATAATCAAACGCGTGCTCCTCAAAGGCTTTGACGGCATATTCATCGAACGCCGTCAGAAACACGATGTAGGGACGATGCTCCGGGTCGAGCATGCCGACCATCTCCAGCCCGCTGATGCGGGGCATCTGAATATCGAGGAACAGCACGTCCGGGCGCAGTTTGTGTACCGCGCCGATGGCCTCAATGGCGTTAGCACACTCTCCCACAATCTCTATATCCGGCTGCTCCTGCAGCAGAACGCGCAGGTTTTCCCGTGCCAGCGGCTCGTCATCCACAATCAGCACTCTTAACATGCGTTTTCCTCCAGCGGCAGTCGTACGGTAATACGGGTAAATCGGTCAGGCTCGCAGGCGACGGTAATGCCGCAGTCATCGCCAAAATGGGCGCGCAGGCGTTTATCCACCAGGCTCATCCCTAAACCGCCGGAGGCGGAAGGCTGATAAAGCCCGGCATTATCTTCAATATCCAGCACCAGATGGTGATTGAAACGGCTGGCGGCAATGGTTATCTGCCCTGTTCCCAAAAGCTGAGACGTACCGTGTTTAATGGCGTTTTCCACGATTGGCTGCAGGGTAAACGCCGGGAGATGCTGATACGCCAGCTCGTCCGGAACGGAGAGCGACACCTGCAGGCGCGACTGAAAACGCGCCTGCTCGATCTGCAGATAGGCATTAACGTGCTCAATCTCATCGGCGAGGGTCACGATCTCCGACGGCCGTTTCAGGTTTTTGCGGAAGAAGGTCGACAGAAACTGTACCAGCTGCGCGGCCTGATCGCTGTCGCGGCGGATCACCGCTTTGAGGGTGTTGAGCGCATTAAACAGGAAATGCGGGTTGACCTGGGCATGCAGCAGTTTAATTTCTGACTGGGTTAACAGGGCCTTCTGCCGTTCGTATTGCCCGGCGAGGATTTGCGCTGACAGCAGCTGGGCAATCCCCTCCCCCAGCGTGCGGTTGATCGAGCTGAACAGACGGTTTTTCGCCTCATACAGTTTGATGGTGCCCATCACCCGCTGATTTTCGCCGCGCAGCGGAATGACCAGGGTGGAACCCAGCTTGCACTGCGGATGCAGCGAACAGCGGTACGGCACTTCGTTACCGTCGGCATACACCACCTCGCCGGTCTCAATGGCGCGCAGCGTATAGGCTGAGGAGATGGGTTTACCCGGCAGATGGTGATCGTCCCCGGTGCCGGTAAAGGCCAGCAGCCGCTCACGGTCGGTTATGGCCACCGCGCCGATGTCCAGCTCCTTGTAGAGCACCTGCGCTACCTTCATGCTGTTCTCTTCGTTAAATCCCTGGCGCAGGATCCCTTCTGTCGAGGCGGCAACCTTCAGCGCCGTGGCGGAAAAGGCTGAGGTGTACTTCTCAAACATGGCGCGCTTGTCGAGGAGAATACGCATAAACAGCGCCGCGCCCACGGTGTTGGTGACCATCATCGGGGCAGCAATGCTGCCGACCAGATGCAGCGCATCGTCGAAGGGACGGGCAATCAGCAGAATGATCGCCATCTGCGCCATTTCAGCCACAAAGGTGATTGCCCCGGCGGTCAGGGGGCTAAAGACTTTATCCGGCCGGCCGCGTTTAATCATGTAGCTGTGGACCAGGCCGCCGAGCAGCCCTTCCACGATCGTCGAGATCATACAGCTCAGGGCCGTCATCCCGCCCATGGAATAACGATGCAGCCCGCCGGTTAAACCGACGAGCCCCCCGACGACCGGACCGCCCAGCAGCCCGCCCATCACCGCGCCGATAGCGCGCGTATTGGCAATAGAATCTTCGATATGGAGACCAAACCAGGTCCCCATAATGCAGAATATGGAAAATACGACATAGCAGAGGAATTTGTGCGGCAGGCGTACGGTGACTTGCATCAGCGGGATAAACAGGCGCGTTTTACTCATCAGCCACGCAATGACAAGAAACACGCACATCTGCTGAAGCAACAGCAGCACCAGATTAAACTCGTACATACTCAAAACCGCACACGCTAAAAACGCGTAACATACACGGGTACGGCTCAACTTTCTTTGAAGCATCCCAAAAAAGCGCAAAATCGTGTCCGTTATCACACCTTTTTCTGAATATCGCGCATGCTTCGCATTGTTTGTTCAAAAATCAATCAACTCTTCCTGGTTCGGCAAACTGGGTCTACAGTTAAGCTGGGGACGCGTAAGCCAGGGGGCGAATATGGCGCTTTACACGATAGGTGAAGTGGCACTCCTTTGTGATATCAATCCCGTTACCCTACGGGCGTGGCAGCGACGGTATGGATTACTCAAACCGCAGAGAACGGACGGTGGGCACCGCCTTTTCAATGATGCCGATATCGACCGGATCCGTGAGATCAAAAGCTGGATCGACAACGGGGTGCAGGTCGGGAAAGTGAAGTCCCTCCTCAGCCACGACGACCCTGACACGCAACACCGCTGGCGCGAACAACAGGAAACCCTGCTGCGGCTCCTGCAGGCAGGCAACCTGCAGCGCCTGCGCGGATGGATAAAAGAGCAGGGTCGCGATTATCCGGCGCAGACGCTGATCACCCATCTGTTTATTCCCCTGCGTCGACGCCTGCAGTGCCAGCAGTCTACTTTGCAGGCACTGCTCAGTATGCTCGACGGCGTGCTGATCAACTACATTGCCGTCTGCCTTGCCTCGGCGAAGAACAAAGCCGGAAAAGATGCGCTGGTGGTCGGCTGGAACGTACACGACACCACCCGCCTGTGGCTGGAAGCGTGGATTGCCACCCAGAAAGGCTGGCGCGTGGACGTCCTGGCGCACTCCCTGGCACAACTCAGACCTGAGTTTTTCGACGGTCAGACCCTGCTGGTCTGGTGTGGCGAAGTGCCGTCCGCCACCCAGCAACAGCTGCTGGCGCAATGGCGTGAGAGTGGTTACCCGGTTTATTCCCTTGGCCCGGATGAGCCATAACGGCATTTAATGGTTCATTAACAGCTGCGCTTCACCGTATAATTGTTCTGTTAACAACAGGAGCAGATGATGAAGGCAACCAAACTGGCCGTTATTACCCTTTTTGTCCTGATGGCCGTAAGCGGCATCGGCGGCGTGATGCTGGCAGGGTACTCGTTTATTGTTCGTGGCGGTGTCGGCTGAGGTACTGCGCCAGTCGCTCAAAAACGCGATCGACGACAATTGCCGCCAGCGCGACCAGCACCGCCCCCTGCACAATATAGGCCGTATTAAACCCGCTTAAGCCGATAATAATCGGCGTTCCCAACGTACTGGCACCGACCGTAGAGGCAATGGTCGCCGTCCCGATGTTAACGATCACCGACGTGCGGATCCCGGCAATGATAACCGGTGCCGCAAGCGGCAGCTCAACCTTGCGCAGCCGCTGGCCGCGACTCATCCCCATTCCTTCCGCCACGCTCAGTACGGACGCAGGTACTGCCGCAAGGCCCGCCAGCGTGCCCTGCAGCACCGGCAATACGCCATACAGAATCAGCGCAATAATGGCAGGCTGCTGCCCAAAGCCCATCACCGGGACCGCTATCGCCAGCACCGCCACCGGGGGAAACGTCTGTCCTATGGCCGCAATGGTCTCCACCAGCGGACGAAACTCCCGACCCGCAGGCCGTGTCACCGCGATACCAGCACCGGTGCCCAGCACCACCGCAATGGCGCTTGAGAGCGCCACCAGCCAGAGATGCGCCAGGGCGAGATTAACAAAGCTCTCCTGCTGATACACCGGCCGCGGTAGCCCGGGGAACAGCGTACTAAACAGCACCGCGCTGTGTGGCATCAGAAACAGTAAGGCGACAAAAAGCGCTACCAGCCAGAGGAGAGGATCACGCAGAGCCTTCACGCGCCACCTCCCCTGCCAGCAGATCGCGAAAATGTAAGGTACCGCATGGCGCCCCCCGGGCATCCGAAACGGGTAATACCTCGCACTGGCGCGCGACAAACGCGGAGAGGGCATCCCGCAGGCTCATCTGCTCCTGTAATGGCTCGCCGCTCACCGGCATCCCTTCCCGACGCATATAGTCACTGACCGTCCGCAGGGAGAGCAGCCTGACACCCAACTCGCTGCGGCCAAAAAATTCGCGCACAAAATCGTTCTTCGGCCATGTTAATAGCTCAAGTGGCGAGCCCTGCTGCACCACCTCGCCATGATCCATCAGCACCAGATGGTCAGCCAGACGCAGGGCTTCATCAATGTCGTGCGTCACGAGCACGATCGTGCGTCCGAGAATACGGTGAATGCGGGTCATCTCTGCCTGCAGCGCCCCGCGCGTCACCGGATCCAGCGCGCCAAAGGGTTCATCCATCAGCAGTACCTGCGGATTGGCCGCCAGCGCGCGCGCCACGCCCACGCGCTGCTGCTGGCCCCCGGATAACTGATGCGGATAGCGGTCACGCAGCGCGGGCTCCAGCCCCAGCAGCGCCATCAGTTCATCAACCCGATCGGCGATGTTGGCCCGCGACCATTTCTCCAGCTGTAGCACGGTGGCAATGTTCTGCGCCACCGTCCAGTGCGGAAACAGGCCGATAGACTGAATGGCGTATCCCATCCGGCGACGCAGCTCCAGCACCGGCAGGCTGCGGATCTCTTCCCCGGCAAAGCGGATCATCCCGCTGTCATGCTCAACCAGCCGGTTGATCATCTTCAGCGTGGTGGATTTTCCCGACCCGGAGGTGCCAATCAGCACCGAAAACGCCCCCTCGGCAAAGTTCAGGTTCAGATGGCTCGCGGCCGGGCGGCCGGCAAAGGTTTTACTGACATCAAGAAATTCAATCATTGGCTCTTCTCCCGAGCAGCGCGAGCCATAAGGCAAACAGGGCGTCGACAACAACCGCCAGCGCAATCGTGGGTACCACACCCAACAGCACCAGATCCAGAGCACTGCTCAGCAGCCCCTGGAAGACCAGCGCACCAAATCCCCCCGCGCCAATCAGCGCCGCGATGACCGCCATACCAACGGTTTGTACCGCCACCACCCGCAGGCTGCGCAGCAGCAGGGGCAGCGCCAGCGGCAGCTGGATCTTCCAGAAACACTGCCGCGCGCTCATTCCCATCGCATGGGCGCTTTCCAGCACATCCGGGGCGACCTGGCTTAAGCCCGCGACCACACCGCGCACCAGCGGCAACAGCGCATACAGCACCAGCGCGATCAGGGCAGGCGTTAACCCCGTTCCGGCGATGCCCAGCGTTCCCAGCGCGGGAAACGACTTCACCAGCCCGGCCAGCGGGGCAATCAGCAGACCAAACAGCGCGACGGAAGGGATGGTCTGGATAACGTTAAGCACGGCAAAAATACCGCCCTGACGTGAAGGATGGCGATAGCACCACATGCCCAGGGGTATCCCGAGCAGGAGCGCCGGAAAGAGCGTGCCGAAAAGAAGGGTCAGATGTTGCGCCAGGGCATCATCAAACACCTCCTGTCGGTTAGCGTACTCTTTTAACAGCGAAAGGTTGTTCAGCTCACCGCTGAACAGCAGAAATAAGGGGATACACCATATCTGCGCATTAAGTACCCAGCGCCAGACGCTACTTGCGATGAGTCGACGAATGGCGTCGCTGCAGGCCAGCAGACACAGCGCCAGCCACAGCCAGAGGCCGCTGCCCACCGTGGTTCTCGCCAGCGGACTTTCCGCCGACGTCATATGCGTTGCCGCCAGCCCGGCCCCCCAGAACAGGATGATAAACAGCCCTTCAGAGAGGAGCAGCGTCAGCCACTGCGCCGTGCGCCCCTGCCAGAGAGAAAGGATCACCCACGCGCCGAGCGCCGACGCCAGACACCACGGCGTGAATGACCAGATCTGCCAGAGCGCTTTTCCTTCTCCCGACATCAGGCGGTTAGGGGCAACATTCACAAACGGTAGCGCGACTGCCGCGATGGCCACGCAGGCCAACAGCAGCAGTACGCGGTTATGACATTTTATCGGCACAGCCCTTTCCCGTTACTTCACAAGCCCTTGTTGTTTCAGGAAGTCGGCGGCCACTTTTTTGGCATCCAGCCCCTCGACGGCAATGCTGGCATTCAGCTGCTGCAGCGTTTTTTCATCCAGCTTTTCGAAGACCGGTTTGAGCCATTCTGCAATGTCCGGGTACGCTTTCAGCACCGCCTCGCGCACCACCGGAGTTGGGGCGTAAATCGGCTGAACGCCTTTTGGATCGGTCAGGGTTTGCAGGCCGAGCGCCGCGACCGGGCCGTCGGTGCCGTAAGCCATTGCGGCGTTAACGCCGGAGGTTTGCTGCGCCGCAGCTTTGATGGTCACAGCGGTATCTCCGCCCGCCAGCGAGAGCAGCTGCGCCTGGTCAAGCTTGAAGTTATAGGCTTTTTCAAACGCCGGCAGCGCATCAGGCCGCTCGATAAACTCCGCGGACGCCGCCAGCTTAAAGTCGCCCTTCTCTTTCAGGTAGCGGCTGAGATCCGCAAGCGTGGTCAGTTTACCTTTCTCCGCCACGTCCTTACGTACGGCGATAGTCCAGGTATTGTTAGCCGGGGCCGGCGTCAGCCAGACCAGTTTGTTCTGTTCCGCGTCGAGTTTTTTGACTTTTTCATACCCGGCGCTGGCGTTTTTCCATGCCGGATCGTTTTCATCTTTGAAGAAGAATGCCCCGTTGCCGGTGTATTCCGGGTAGATATCCAGTTCGCCGGAGGTAATCGCGCCGCGTACGACGGGCGTGGTTCCGAGCTGGACTTTATTGACGGTTTTCACGCCGTGGCTTTCCAGCACCTGCAGAATAATATTGCCAAGCAGTGCGCCTTCGGTATCGATCTTTGAGCCCACTTTTACCGGCTCCGCCGCCTGTAGCGGCAGGCTTAGCGCTGCGAGTAGCGCCACAGAAGCTACCATCCCCGTTTTAATCGTCATTCCGCTGTCCTCATTTTTTTATCGCCTTTTTCAGAGGCTTGAGAGAAAAGCGTAGCTTAAAACGGCGGATTTACCCGGCAAAATGCCTTTTTAGCATAAGGTAAGACGCATCCCCCGGAAGTCGGGGGATGCAAAGGCAGGAAAGGTTACAGCAGCTCGAATTCGCCCTGGTTTACGCGGGCGGAATCCACGCCGATAAAGACATTAAACTTGCCCGGTTCCGCATCGTATTTCATCTGCTGGTTCCAGAACTTCAGCGCGTCCACGTCAATCGGGAAGCTGATGGTTTTGGTTTCGCCTGGTTTCAGAGTGATTTTCTCGAAGCCGCGCAGCTGTTTCACCGGACGGCTCATGGAGGCCGTGACATCCTGAACGTACATCTGGATCACCGTCGCCCCTTCGCGCTTGCCGGTGTTGGTCACGTCAACGCTGGCGGTGACCTTGCCGTCACGCTTCAGGGTTGGCGCCGACATTTTCACGTCAGAGACCTTGAAGGTGGTGTAGCTCAGACCGTAACCAAACGGATACAGCGGGCCGTTAGCTTCGTCGAAGTAACGGGAGGTGTACTTGTTCGGTTTGTCGGCATTGTAAGGGCGGCCGGTGTTCAGGTGGCTGTAGTAAACCGGGATCTGCCCGACAGAGCGCGGGAAGGACATCGGCAGCTTGCCCGACGGGTTGTAATCGCCAAACAGCACGTCGGCGATGGCATTACCGCCTTCGGTACCGGCAAACCAGGTTTCCAGAATGGCGTCAGCCTGCTGGTCCTCTTTCACCAGCGCAAGCGGACGACCGTTCATCAGCACCAGCACCAGCGGCTTGCCGGTGGCTTTCAGGGCAGCGATCAGATCGCGCTGGCTCTGCGGGATGGTGATGTCCGTTCGGCTGGAGGCTTCGTGCGCCATCCCCTGCGCTTCACCCACCACCGCGACAACAACGTCAGACTGCTTCGCGGTATTCACCGCCTCGTCAATCATCTCCTTCGGCGTGCGCGGATCGACCTTCACCGCCTCCTCATACTGGTTGAGGAAGGTCACGATGTCTTTATCGTTGGTGACGTTGGCGCCTTTGGCATACAGCACTTTCGCGTTATCACCCACGGCGCTCTTAATCCCGGTCAGCACGGTCACGGACTGGTCGGCCACGCCCGCGGCAGACCAGCTGCCCATGACGTCGCGCTTGCTGTCGGCCAGCGGGCCTACCACGGCAATGGTGCCGGATTTTTTCAGCGGCAGCGTCTCAAGGCGGTTTTTCAGCAGCACCAGGCTTTCGCGCGCCACGTCACGCGCTTCTTTGCGGTGCAGACGGCTTTCGGCGTTGGTATCTGCCGGGTCAGACCCTTTCGGACCCAGGTGACTGTAAGGATCGTTAAACAGCCCCATATCGTATTTCACGTTCAGCACGTGACGCGTGGCATCGTCCAGCTCCGCCATCGTGACCTTGCCGCTCTTCACCAGACCCGGCAGGTATTTGCTGTAGTACTCATCGCTCATGCTCATGTTAATGCCGGACTTGAGCGCCACGCGCACCGCATCTTCCGGGTCGGAGGCGGTGCCGTGTTTGATAAGCTCCTTAATCGCGCCGTGGTCAGACACCGTGATGCCCTTGAAGCCCCACTGGTCGCGCAGCACGTCTTTCAGTAGCCAGGAATCAGACGTCGCTGGCGTGCCGTTGAGTGAGTTCAGCGCCACCATCACCGCGCCGCTGCCCGCATCGAGCCCTGCCTTGTACGGCGGCATGTAGTCGTTAAACAGGCGCTGCGGGCTCATGTCGACGGTGTTGTACTCTTTACCGCCTTCCACTGCGCCATAGGCCGCGAAGTGCTTGACGCTGGTCATCACCGAGTAGCGATCCGCCGGGCTCTTGCCCTGCATCGCTTCCACCATGGTTTTGCCCATCGTGGAGGTTAAATACGTATCTTCACCGAAGCCTTCCGAGCCGCGGCCCCAGCGCGGATCGCGCGAGACATCCACCATCGGTGCCCAGGTCATGTTCAGGCCGTCGTCCGCGGCTTCATAAGCCGATACGCGCCCCACGGTTTTCACCGCGTCGAGGTTAAACGAAGAGGCTAAGCCAAGGCTGATGGGAAAGACGGTACGCTGGCCATGTACCACGTCATAGGCGAAGAACAGTGGAATTTTCAGGCGGCTGAGATCCATCACCTGATCCTGCATCTTGCGGATATCCTGACGGGTGACGGTATTAAAGATGGCGCCAACCTGCCCGTCTTTGATCATCTCGCGGATCGCCTCTTTTGGGTTATCCGGACCGACGCTGATCAGACGCAGCTGGCCAATCTTTTCATCGACCGTCATTTTCTTGAGCAATTCCGTGACAAACGCGTCCCGGGCTTCAGGCGTGAGCGGATGGTTACCAAACAAATCCTCTGCCAGCGCAGGTTGCAGCGCCAGGCTGACGGCGACACCTACAGAACATAGCCATTTCATGTCGTTTTACTCTCTCATCAATAACCGCCGGACGATCTCGGCCATACCGTGCGAAAAGCGCAGTGTGCCACAAACCCTCTGAACGTTGCAGGGTTATTCTCTGATTTTTCTCGTGAATACTCGACCGCTTAACAGTTAATCGCGCTATGCTTTACAGCGAGAAATTTGCCCCACCACAAGGAGTGGAAGATGTCTTCTGTTCGAACAAACGATAACACGGCTTTTATTAACGAACTGTCGCGCCTGGTTGGCTCCTCTCACCTGCTTACCGACCCGGCGAAAACTGCCCGCTACCGTAAGGGCTTCCGCTCCGGCCAGGGCGAGGCGCTGGCGGTGGTTTTCCCCGGCACGCTGCTGGAGCTGTGGCGCGTGCTGAGCGCCTGCGTTGCCGCCGACAAGATTATTTTAATGCAGGCGGCCAACACCGGGCTGACTGAAGGTTCAACGCCGAACGGCAACGATTACGACCGTGACATTGTGATCATCAGCACCCTGCGCCTCGACAAACTGCACCTGCTGGATAAAGGCGAGCAGGTGCTCGCCTTCCCCGGCACGACGCTCTACTCCCTCGAAAAAGCGCTTAAGCCGCTGGGCCGCGAACCACACTCGGTGATCGGCTCCTCCTGTATTGGCGCTTCGGTGGTCGGTGGGATCTGCAATAACTCCGGCGGCTCGCTGGTGCAGCGCGGCCCCGCCTATACCGAGATGTCCCTGTTTGCCCGTATCGATGAAAACGGCAAGCTGACGCTGGTTAACCATCTGGGTATCGATCTTGGCGTCACGCCGGAGCAGATCCTCAGCAAGCTCGACGACGATCGCGTGAAGGATGAAGACGTTCAGCACGACGGCCGTCATGCACACGATCACGACTACGTGACCCGCGTGCGGGATATCAATGCCGATACGCCGGCGCGCTACAACGCCGACCCGGATCGCCTGTTTGAATCCTCCGGCTGCGCGGGCAAGCTGGCGGTGTTCGCGGTGCGTCTCGACACCTTCCCGGCCGAGAAAAAACAGCAGGTGTTTTACATCGGGACCAATCAGCCGGATGTGCTGACGGCGATCCGCCGCCACATTCTGGGCGAATTCACGAATCTGCCGGTGGCGGGCGAGTATATGCACCGGGACATTTACGACATCGCCGAGCGTTACGGCAAAGATACGTTCCTGATGATCGACAAGCTCGGCACCGACAAAATGCCGTTCTTCTTCACCATGAAGGGCCGCACCGACGCGATGCTGGAGAAAGTGCCCCTGTTTAAACCGCACTTCACCGACCGCTTTATGCAGAAACTGGGCAACGTTTTCCCGGCACATTTACCGGAGCGGATGAAAACCTGGCGCGATAAGTACGAGCATCATCTGCTGTTAAAAATGGCCGGGGACGGGATTGCCGAAGCGCAGTCCTGGCTGAGCGAATTCTTTAAAACCGCCGAGGGGGATTTCTTTGCCTGTACGCCTGAAGAGGGCAGCAAAGCGTTCCTGCACCGTTTTGCCGCCGCAGGTGCCGCCATCCGTTATCAGGCGGTACATTCCGAAGAGGTAGAAGATATTCTGGCGCTGGATATCGCTCTGCGCCGTAATGACACCGAGTGGTTTGAACACCTGCCGCCGGAAATTGACAGCAAACTGGTGCATAAACTCTATTACGGCCACTTTATGTGTTATGTCTTCCATCAGGACTACATTGTCAAAAAAGGCGTCGACGCGCACGCGCTGAAGGAGCAGATGCTCGCCCTGTTGCGTGAACGCGGCGCACAATATCCTGCGGAACACAACGTCGGGCATCTTTATAAAGCCCCGGACGCACTTAAGCAGTTTTATCGCGAGAATGACCCTACAAACAGCATGAATCCCGGCATCGGTAAAACAACGCGGAAGAAATACTGGCAAGAGAGCGCAGACGCGGAGCAGCGCATAACGCAAGCGTCTGATTAATTCATACAGCCAAATTTGAGAGATTGTTAAGCGCTACTTAATCGTAATAGAGTAACTGCCTGTCGCCGGAGAAACGTTTCTCCGGCTTTCTATCACGAGGAGCAGGCACATCATGTCGGCTGTTGATGTTTTATCCGAGACCGAACTGGAAGTGCGCGACGCCCTTCCCGATGATGTGCATGCCATCGCCGCCATCTATGCCTGGCATGTGCTTCACGGGCGCGCATCCTTTGAAGAAGTTCCCCCCACCATCGATGAAATGCGTCATCGCATGAAAAGCGTGGCTGACAACGGGTTACCGTGGTTAATTGCGCTGTATCGCGGCATTGTGGTCGGCTATTGCTACGCCACCCCTTACCGGCCGCGACACGCCTATCGCTATACCCTGGAAGAGTCGATTTATGTGGATGCCAGCATCACCGGGCGCGGTTTTGGCTCGGCATTAATGTCTGCGTTGATCGCACGCTGTGAGCAAGGCCCGTGGCGGCAGATGATTGCCGTGGTGGGAGACGGCAATAATAATGCCGGTTCATTGCGCCTGCATAAAAAGCATGGCTTCGAGATTGTCGGACAGCTGCGCAGCGTGGGATACAAGAAAGGCGACTGGCGGGATACGGTGATTATGCAGCGCCCGCTCAACGACGGGGACTGGACGCTGCCGGAATAAAAGCAAAACGGTAACCTGGGTTACCGTTTTTTAGTGTTTTCTCCCTCTCCCTGTGGGAGAGGGGCGGGGTGAGCAGCTGTGTTTAAAGTCAACGGCTGACGACTAACCTGCCACCCATTTTTTATTGTCCCGCACCATCGCA
>NZ_WSPD01000023.1:0-55682 GCF_026319105.1 Enterobacter sp. HSTU-ASh6
TGCGATGGTGCGGGACAATAAAAAATGGGTGGCAGGTTAGTCGTCAGCCGTTGACTTTAAACACAGCTGCTCACCCCGGCCCTCTCCCACAGGGAGAGGGAGGGAAAATACCTACTTAAACAATGTATTCAATCTGTCTAACACCAGCATCGCGCTGTAATAATCCAGACGGAACGTCTCCGTTCCCAGCGCCCAGACGCGCTTGTTCTTCACCGCTGGCAGATGCGCCAGCAGCGGGTTGGCGTAAATCGCCTCCACGTCTTTCTCGTCGCCGGCAAACACAAACAGCCCTTCGCCGTTGAGGCCCGTCGCCAGGCTTTCACCCCCTAACTGAATAATGTCGTGGCGTTTGCCCTGGCTTTTTGAGGTATGCAGCCCGGCAGGCAGGTCTGCCAGCGTAAAGCCCAGCTGGTGCAAAAGCTTGCCCTGGGCCGATTCCGCGGTCCACAAATTGGCGCTGTGCGCGGCGGCGGTGTAGACGATGGCGTTCACCGGCTGCGGCGGCAGTGTCATCTGCTGCTTCACCTGCGCAAGTTGTTTATCAAATGCGGCAATGCGCCCAGCGGCCTGCTTTTCCTGACCCGTAATAGTACCGAGCTGCGTCAGCAGTTCCTGCCAGCTTTTGTCGTCGTAGTTGATGACAAGCGTCGGGGCGATGGCGGAGAGCTGGTCGTACAGCGCCAGGGCGGAATCCCCGCCGGTGGCGCTGATCAAAATCAGGTCCGGCATCTGGGCTGCCACCGCTTCGGCGCTCGGCTCACCGATATACAACCGCGCGACCTTACGCTGTTTCGCAATATCACCCCACTGGCGCAGGAAACCCTGCGCGTCCGCCACGCGGTTGTTCGGTGCGGTTGCGCCGCTCGCGACAACCGGGGCGTCAATCGCCAGCAGGGAGCCGGTTAAGGTCACGCTGGTGGAGACAATGCGCGTCGGCTTGCTCTCCAGGGTATGCACGCCGCGGCTGTCGGTCACCTGGCGGGGCCAGTCGGCGGCGATGGCTGAGGTAAGTCCTAAAACAAAAAGTCCCAATAAAAGCAGGGGAGTACGGCAAACGGCAGGGTATTTCACAGCTTGGTATCCTGTTTTTGTTGAAGATAATGCTTCTCATTTTCAAGGCTGCCGCGCAGGGATGCAAGCTTTTGTCGCACACGTTATTTGCCGAACGGTTGACAGCGAAGCGATGTGGGATTAGGTTAGCCGACGAAAATATAAATGATAATCATTATTGCTTCTTTTATCATTTTGAGGAGGATGATATGGATACGTCCCTGGCTGAGGAAGTTCAGCACACCGCAAGCACGCTGCAATCAGACCGCTTTTTCTTTATGTCGCCTTACCGCAGCTTTACCACGTCAGGCTGCTTTTCCCGCTTCAATGAGCCCGCCGTCGGCGGCGACGATCCGACGGGTCATTTCCAGCAAAAATTAACCCAGGCCTTCCGGAATGCCAAAGCCAGCGGTATCGCTCACCCGGTGATGGTTGGGGCGATCCCGTTCGATACCCGCAAGCCCTCATCGCTGTTTATTCCGCAGCACTGGCAGACCTTTTCCCGTCCTGCTCGTCAGCAGTCCGCGCGCTATTTTTCCGGCTCGCAGACGCTGAAGGTGGAACAACGCACCGAGATCCCGCCGCAGCCCGTGTTTGAAGAGATGGTCGCCCGCGCCGCGTCGCTCACCGCCACGCCGCAGGTGAACAAAGTGGTGCTGTCGCGCCTGATTGATATCGCGACCGACAAGCCGATGGACAGCGGCGCCCTGATGGAGCGTCTTATCGCCCAGAACCCGGCGAGCTTTAACTTCCATGTACCGCTGGAAGACGGCGGGGTGCTGCTCGGGGCAAGCCCGGAGCTGCTGCTGCGCAAAGAGGGCGCGCACTTTAGTTCGCTGCCGCTGGCAGGCTCGGCGCGCCGTCAGCCGGACGATGTGCTGGATCGTGAAGCGGGCAATAAGCTGCTGGCCTCCGAAAAAGACCGCCACGAGCACGACCTCGTGACCCAGGCGATGAAAGCCATTCTCGCGCCCCGGAGCCATCACCTCAGCATGCCTGACTCTCCGCAGCTGATCACCACGCCGACGCTGTGGCACCTGGCGACGCCCGTGGAAGGCGAGGCGCGCGAAAACGAGAACGCCCTGACCCTGGCCTGCCTGCTGCACCCGACGCCAGCCCTGAGCGGTTTCCCGCATCAGGCGGCAAAAGCGCTGATTGCCGAGCTGGAGCCGTTCGACCGCGAGCTGTTCGGCGGCATCGTTGGCTGGTGCGACAGTGAAGGCAACGGCGAGTGGGTGGTGACCATCCGCTGCGCGCGGCTGCATAAAAATCGCGTTCGCCTGTTTGCCGGTGCGGGCATTGTGCCTGCCTCCTCCCCGGTGGGCGAGTGGCGTGAAACCGGTGTGAAGCTCTCCACCATGCTCAACGTTTTTGGTTTGCACTAAGGAAGACTGATGACCATTCCCTTTACCCGCTGGCCTGAGGCGTTCGCCCGGCGCTACCGAGAAAAAGGCTACTGGCAGGATCTGCCGATAACCCACATCCTGACCGATCGCGCGGACAGCGATGCGGTGGCGATTATCGACGGCGATCGTCGCGTGACCTACCGCGCGTTTAATCAGGCCGTGAACAACCTGGCCTCAGCGCTTCAGACGCGCGGGTTGCAGCGCGGCGAGACGGCGCTGGTGCAGCTTGGCAACGTGGCCGAGTTCTATATTACTTTCTTCGCGCTGCTGCAAATTGGCGTCGCGCCGGTTAACGCGCTCTTTAGCCACCAGCGCAGCGAGCTGAATGCCTACGCCGTGCAAATCAAACCCGCCGTGCTGATTGCCGACCGCGACCATGCGCTGTTCGCAGGCGATGATTTCCTCAATGCTTTCGTGGATGAGCACCGTTCGGTACGCGTCGTCCTGCTGCGCGGTGACAGGGGCGAGCATGCGCTGGAGGCGGCGATCTCCCGCCCGGCGGATAATTTTATTGCCAATCCTACGCCCGCCGATGAAGTGGCCTTCTTCCAGCTTTCCGGCGGCAGCACCGGCACGCCCAAGCTCATCCCGCGCACGCACAACGATTACGACTACAGCATCCGCCGCAGCAACGAAATTTGCGGCATTACCGCCGACACTCGCTACCTCAACGCGCTGCCTGCGGCGCATAACTACGCCATGAGCTCGCCAGGATCGTTAGGGGTCTTTACCGCGGGCGGCTGCGTGGTGCTGGCGAGCGATCCGAGCGCCACGCTCTGCTTCCCGCTGATTGAACAGCATCAGATTACCGTCACCTCGCTGGTTCCTCCGGCGGTCAGCCTGTGGCTACAGGCCATCGCCGACGGGGTGGGCAACGCGCAGTTGACGTCTCTCAAATTGCTGCAGGTGGGCGGTGCGCGTCTTTCCGCCACGCTCGCGGCGCGTATTCCGGCGGAGATGGGCTGCCAGCTGCAGCAGGTGTTCGGCATGGCGGAAGGGCTGGTGAACTACACCGCCCTCGACGACGCGCCGGAGCGCATCATCAACACGCAGGGCCGCCCGATGTGCCCGGATGATGAAGTGTGGGTAGCGGACGAGCACGGCAACCCGCTTCCGCGCGGGGAAGTCGGTCGTCTGATGACGCGCGGGCCCTATACCTTCCGCGGCTATTTTAACAGCCCGGAACACAACGCCAGCGCCTTCGACGCTGAGGGTTTTTACTGCTCGGGCGATCTGATCGCCATCGACGAGCAGGGCTACATCACCGTGCATGGGCGTGAGAAAGATCAGATCAACCGCGGCGGCGAGAAGATCGCCGCCGAAGAGATCGAGAACCTGTTGCTGCGCCACGAGGCGGTGATCCACGCCGCGCTGGTGAGCATGGAGGACAGCCTGCTTGGCGAGAAGAGCTGTGCGTATCTGGTGGTGAAACAGCCCCTGCGCGCGGTCGAGGTGCGTCGCTTCCTGCGCGAGCAGGGCGTTGCCGAATTCAAGCTGCCGGACCGCGTGGAGAGCGTGGAGGCGCTCCCGCTGACGCCGGTCGGCAAAGTCGATAAGAAACAGTTGCGCCTGTGGCTGGCTGAACGCGCCCGGGGCTGAGGAACAGAGTATGACTATC
Organism: Enterobacter sp. HSTU-ASh6; assembly: GCF_026319105.1. NCBI lineage: Bacteria > Pseudomonadati > Pseudomonadota > Gammaproteobacteria > Enterobacterales > Enterobacteriaceae > Enterobacter > Enterobacter sp. HSTU-ASh6. The sequence continues at coordinate 4,075 of NZ_WSPD01000023.1, forward strand.
CCAAAATTAACCGCTTACGCGCTGCCAACTGCCGCAGAGCTGCCAACCAGTAAAGTGAACTGGGCCTTTGAGCCTGAGCGTGCAGCGCTGTTGATCCACGATATGCAGGAATACTTCCTTAACTTCTGGGGCGAAAACAGCGCGATGATGCAGCAGGTGGTGGCGAACATCGCTAAACTTCGCGCGTACTGCAAAGCGCATCATATTCCGGTGTACTACACCGCCCAGCCGAAAGAGCAGAGCGATGAAGACCGCGCGCTGCTCAACGACATGTGGGGGCCGGGCCTGACCCGCTCGCCGGAGCAGCAGCGTATCGTCTCTCAGCTAGCGCCGGACGAAGCGGACACCGTGCTGGTGAAGTGGCGCTACAGCGCGTTTCACCGCTCGCCGCTGGAGCAGATGCTGAAAGAGACGGGCCGCAACCAGTTGCTGATTACCGGTGTGTACGCCCACATCGGCTGCATGACCACCGCCACCGATGCCTTTATGCGCGACATCAAACCGTTCTTTATTGCCGACGCGCTGGCGGATTTCACCCGCGATGAGCATCTGATGTCGCTGAACTACGTGGCCGGGCGCTCTGGCCGCGTGGTAATGACCGACGAGCTGCTGCCGTCGGTTCCGGCCTCAAAAGCCGCGCTGCGTGAGCTGATCCTGCCGCTGCTGGACGAGTCCGACGAGCCGATGGATGACGAAAACCTGATCGACTACGGTCTGGATTCAGTGCGCATGATGGCGCTGGCCGCCCGCTGGCGTAAAGTGCACGGCGACATTGATTTCGTGATGCTGGCCAAAAATCCTACTCTCGACGCCTGGTGGGCGCTGCTCTCCCGCGAGGTGCAGTAATGGGATTTGACTTCACCGGTAAAACCGTCTGGGTGACGGGGGCGGGTAAAGGCATTGGCTATGCGACGGCGCTGGCGTTCGCTGAGGCGGGCGCACAGGTAACCGGGTTCGACCTGGCATTTCCGCTGGGCGATTATCCTTTTGCGACCGAAGCGCTGGACGTGGCGAATTATGCGCAGGTCAGCGAGGTGTGCGGTCGTTTGCTCACTACCGTTGAACGTCTGGACGTACTGGTTAACGCAGCCGGTATTCTGCGGATGGGGGCAACCGACCAGCTCTCGCAGGCGGACTGGCAGCAGACCTTCGCAGTCAACGTTGGCGGCGCGTTTAACCTGTTCCAGCAGACGATGGGCCAGTTTCGCCGTCAGCAGGGCGGGGCGATTGTGACGGTGGCTTCGGATGCGGCGCATACCCCGCGCATTGGCATGAGCGCCTACGGCGCCTCGAAAGCGGCGCTGAAAAGCCTGGCATTGACCGTCGGGCTGGAGCTGGCGGCCAGCGGCGTGCGCTGCAACCTGGTGTCGCCGGGTTCAACGGACACCGATATGCAGCGCACGCTGTGGAAAAGCGACGATGCAGAGCAGCAGCGCATTCGCGGCTTTGGCGAGCAGTTTAAGCTCGGCATTCCGCTCGGCAAAATCGCCCGTCCGCAGGAGATTGCGAGTACGGTGCTGTTCCTCGCCTCTGATGCCGCCAGCCATATCACCCTGCAGGATATTGTGGTGGACGGTGGCTCCACGCTGGGGGCGTAATGATCTGGAAACGTCATTTATCCCTCGATGAACTGAACGCGACCAGCATGAACACCCTGGTGGCGCATCTTGGCATCGTCTATACCCGCCTCGGTGACGACACGCTGGAAGCGGAGATGCCGGTGGACGCAAGAACCCACCAGCCATTTGGTCTGCTGCACGGCGGAGCCTCGGCGGCGCTGGCGGAAACGCTCGGCTCGATGGCCGGGTTTCTGATGACCCGGGACGGGCAGAGCGTGGTGGGAACGGAACTGAACGCCACCCATCATCGCGCGGTGTCGCACGGTAAGGTGCGCGGGGTGTGTCAGCCGCTGCATCTGGGGCGTTCCAGCCAGAGCTGGGAAATTGTGGTCTTCGACGAGCAGGGACGGCGGTGCTGTAGCTGCCGGTTGAGTACGATGGTGCTGGGTTAGTGTTGTGCGGCCTGTTGCCCTCACCCCAGCCCTCTCCCTCCAGGGAGAGGGGGTTGTCTGTGCAGGCATTATTTTGTGGGGATCCCTCAGCCCACAGGGAGAGGGGACAGTGTCGTGCAAAATTAGAGCATTGAAACGACGCGCTTAAGTAACCGAATTCTCGGCGCTATGGACGCTTTATCCAGCCACTCCGCGGGGCTGTGGAACCCGGCGCCAACGGGCCCGAAGCCGTCAAGCGTCGGGATGCCGAGCGCCGCGGTGTGGTTGGCATCGCTGCCGCCGCCAACTGCCTGCCAGGTAATGGCGATACCTTCCGCTTTCCCCGCCGCTTCAACCTGATGCATCAGCGCCTGCGTGGCAACGCTTGCTGCCATCGCCGGTTTGTGGTTAACCCGCGTCAGCGTGGTGGTCACACCGTCTAAAAAGCCTTTTTCACATAACGTCTCCAGCGCCTGATTTACCCGGTCATACTCATCGTTTTCCCAGAAGCGAACGTCCAGTTCGGCTACAGCGCTGTCCGCGACCACGTTCGCCGCGCTGCCGCCCTGTATCACCCCAACGTTCAGCGTGGTGCCGCGATCCCAGTCCGTCAGGGCATTAATGGCGATAACGCTGTTCGCCAGGGCGGTGATTGCCGAGCGGCCCTTTTCCGGGTCGTTACCCGCATGCGCCGCCACGCCGCTAAAGGTGAGGTGATAGCCCGCCATGCCTTTCCGCGCTTTCACCAGCGAGCCGTCGGCGCGGGCGGCTTCGCAGACGAGCACGCAGCGGGAGCGTTTTGCCAGCGCGCCAATCCATTCGTGGGAATAGACGGAACCCGTCTCTTCGTCCGGGTTCATCGCCACGGCTATCGCCAGACGTTCTTTGTCAGCGGTGTCCAGTTCGCGCATTGCCCATAAAATATTCAGCAGTCCGCTCTTCATATCCGAGACGCCGGGGCCGTACAGGCGAGTATCGTCCTCGCTCAGCGGGCGCCCGGCCACGGTGCCAGCGGGAAATACGGTGTCCAGATGGCCCACCAGCAGCACGTCAAACTGTTGTGCCTGCGGCTTGTTGCTGACGAAAACGCCGGGACCCACCTTGTCGCCCAGGTTCACCTGTTCGGTATGCCAGCCCTCGCGCTGCCAGAGCTGCTGCATAATGGCTGCCACGGTCGCGACGCCTGCAATCGTCTGGGTTCCACAGTCTACGTTCACCAGGCTTTTCAGTTCTTCGATGTAATGGTCAAGATTCATGTTCACGTCCTGTTCAGAGAATAATGCGCATCAGCAGCATGGCTAAGAATGCGTTGACTACCGAGATGGCGATCATCAGCGGAATGCGTCTGGCGCGGGTGCCGATCACCCCCAGAATGCGGCCCAGGTACTGCACCTGCGAGCCCATCAGGTAGATGGCAGGCGCCAGAATCGCCAGGTGCTCGCCGGTGAGAATGCCCTTATCAAACAGGCCAATGGCGACGCCTATCCCACCGCCCATCGACATCCAGCCGCCAATCAGCACGGCGGCGGCTTCGCCCGGCAGGCCAAACAGCCCCATCAGCGGGGCGAAGAGCATCCCCAGTCCTTTTAGCGCCCCGGTGATCTCCAGCGCTTTGATGATGATAAACGCCATTACCACGTTGGGCAGGGTGCTGCTGGTGGCAATGCTCCAGCCTTTGCGTGCCCCCTCGACGAAGACATCAGTGATAACCGGGTTGGATTGTGGAGCACTCATGCGGCGTCTCCTTTAGCGGTGAAAGAGAGGAGCAAACGCAGCAGATTTGCCCCCACGATTTTCATGATGAACATCACAGCGATGCAGGCGCCGATGGAGGTGGGAACGGCAGCCGTGCCGTCGACGGCCACCAGCGTAAAGAGGATGGCGCCGGAGGAGAAAAAGTTGGTGATCATCGCCCCGGCGGAAAACTGGAACATGGCGAAGACATCTTTCTCTTTTTCGCTGATTTGCCCTTCATCAGACAGGTTTCGGGTGAGGGACGCGCCCACGTCGGTGCTTTGCAGGCTGCCTATCAGCGCCAGCCCGGTGGTGCCGGGAATGCCCAGCAGGGGGCGCAGCAGCGGGGTTAAGAGCTTGCGGGCGGCACGCAGGGCGCCGTAGTGCTCCAGCACGTTGATCATCCCAAGCGCAAACATCACGGCCGGAATGAGACCGAGCGCGAAGAGAAAGCCGTCCATCGCACCGCTGCCGCCTGTGCCGCGAAAGGCGCTGCTGGCCGTCGTCAGAGTGCCATCCTCCAGGCTGGCTTTACTGACCACTTTGCCAAACGCACCGTTCAGGGTGGTGAAATCAAACACGCCGTACCACTCTTTTCCGCCCAACAGGCCAGAGAAGAAGACGGCTGCAAACGCCAGGGCGAAGTACGCGCCGGGCCCGACCTTACTATCCTGAGGTACTGAACTGTTCATATCCTTTTCCTTGTATGCACGCCATTGCGCAGGGTCATTCTGGCGGGGTTTCGGGCAAAAAAAATGATACAAATCATCCCGTAAGGCCGGGGCGGGACGAAAAAGGCAAAAGTGTGACCGGTGACGGTACGAAAGTGATCGGCTTAACAATGTGGTGTAAATGTCTGGTTTGACCACGCATTATTGCGTTTCAAAGTTGTTAAATTTTCGCTGTTGTTCTAGAAACAAAATGTAACATCTCACTGTTTCACAACAACGGATCACCATTATGAACAACTCAGGGAAACACCTTTTATGGGCAGGGCTCTCCGTTGTGGGAGCCTTTGCCCTGGGTTATATCGCCCTCAACCGGGGGGAACAGATCAACGCGCTGTGGATCGTCGTTGCCTCCGTCTGCATTTACCTGATCGCGTACCGTTTTTATGGTCGCTATATCGCGAAGAACGTTTTAGCGGTTGACGCCACGCGCATGACCCCCGCCGTTCGCCATAACGACGGGCTGGACTACGTTCCGACGGACAAGAAAGTGCTGTTCGGTCACCATTTTGCGGCGATTGCCGGAGCGGGCCCGCTGGTGGGGCCGGTGCTGGCGGCGCAGATGGGCTATTTGCCGGGGATGATCTGGATCCTCGCCGGCGTGGTGCTGGCGGGGGCAGTGCAGGACTTTATGGTGCTGTTCGTCTCCACCCGTCGCGACGGCCGTTCACTGGGCGAGCTGGTGAAAGAGGAGATGGGGGCCACCGCCGGGGTGATTGCACTGGTGGCGACCTTTATGATCATGGTGATCATCCTTGCGGTGCTGGCGATGATCGTGGTGAAAGCGCTGACCCACAGCCCGTGGGGGACCTACACCGTCGCGTTCACCATTCCACTGGCCATTTTTATGGGGATCTACATTCGTTACCTGCGTCCGGGACGCATTGGTGAGGTGTCGGTCATTGGTCTGGTGCTGCTGGTGTTCGCCATTATCTCTGGCGGCTGGGTCGCGGAAAGCCCGACCTGGGCACCGTTCTTTGACTTTACCGGCGTACAGCTCACCTGGATGCTGGTGGGCTACGGCTTTGTGGCGGCGGTGCTGCCGGTGTGGCTCCTGCTGGCCCCGCGCGATTACCTCTCCACCTTCCTGAAAATCGGTACCATCGTCGGGCTGGCGATTGGCATTCTGATTATGCGCCCGACCCTGACCATGCCTGCGCTGACCAAATTCATCGACGGCACCGGCCCGGTCTGGACCGGCAACCTGTTCCCGTTCCTGTTTATCACCATCGCCTGCGGTGCGGTGTCGGGCTTCCACGCGCTGATTGCTTCCGGCACCACGCCGAAGATGCTGGCGAATGAAAATCAGGCCTGCCTGATTGGCTACGGCGGCATGCTGATGGAATCTTTCGTGGCGATTATGGCGCTGGTCTCCGCCTGCGTTATCGACCCGGGCGTCTACTTTGCGATGAACAGCCCGATGGCGGTTCTGGCGCCGGCGGGCACCGCTGACGTCGTGGCGTCTGCCGCGCAGGTGGTGAGCGGCTGGGGCTTTGCGATTACCCCTGATACGTTGACGACTATCGCCAGTGAAGTGGGCGAGCAGTCGATTATCTCGCGAGCGGGCGGGGCGCCTACGCTTGCGGTCGGTATGGCGTATATCCTCCACGGCGCGCTGGGTGGGCTGATGGACGTGTCATTCTGGTATCACTTCGCCATTCTGTTTGAAGCACTGTTTATCCTGACGGCGGTGGATGCGGGAACCCGTGCGGCGCGCTTTATGCTGCAGGATCTGCTGGGGGTGATCTCCCCGAACCTGAAGCGTACTGAGTCGCTACCGGCGAACCTGCTGGCGACGGCCCTGTGCGTGCTGGCGTGGGGCTACTTCCTGCATCAGGGCGTGGTCGACCCGCTGGGTGGGATTAACACCCTGTGGCCGCTGTTCGGGATTGCCAACCAGATGCTGGCAGGCATGGCGCTGATGCTGTGTGCAGTGGTGCTGTTTAAGATGAAACGTCAGCGTTATGCATGGGTGGCGCTGGTACCAACGGCCTGGCTGCTGATTTGTACCCTGACGGCAGGCTGGCAGAAAGCCTTCAGTCCGGACAATAAAGTGGGCTTCCTGGCGATTGCCAACAAGTTCCAGGCGATGATCGACAGCGGTAAGATCCCGGCGCAGTACACGGAATCACAGCTGTCGCAGCTGGTGTTTAACAACCGTCTGGATGCCGGGCTGACCATCTTCTTTATGGTGGTGGTCGTGGTGCTGGCGTTGTATTCTCTGAAGACCGCGCTGGCGGCGCTGAAAGAAGACAAGCCGACGGCGAAAGAGACACCGTATGAGCCAATGCCTGAAAACCTGGAAACGATTGTCACCCAGGCGAAAGGGGCGCATTAACCTTTGTGCCGGGTGGCGGCTTCGCCTTACCCGGCCTACTTTTCCTGTGAGATGAGAATTATGTTCGACACCCTTTCCAAAGCAGGTAAGTACCTGGGCCAGGCCGCCAAAATGATGATCGGCGTACCGGATTACGACAACTACGTCGAGCATATGCGGGTCAACCATCCGGACCAGACGCCAATGACCTACGAAGCATTTTTCCGCGATCGCCAGGACGCCCGCTACGGCGGCAAGGGCGGGGCGAAGTGCTGTTAACCCTCTTTCGGTAAATAGAGGCTGATCTGTTCCTGCTGACAGCCATAAAGTGCCGCGAGTTTTTCGCGGGTACGCTTTTGCGGGCGCGAGTCCAGCGCTTCCAGCTGTGACACGGCGGACTGGCTGATACCCAGTTTCTCTGCCACCTCCTGCTGGGACATGCCGCGCAGGATGCGCCATGCGGCCTGCAGGCTGACGTTTTCTTTATGCATCACGTCGCATACTTCGCCAGGTAAGCCTACGTTATCGTAGATATCTGATTCATAGGGAATGTCTTCCCAATCGTTCTCATCCTCGTCGTCGTACTCCAGCAGGGCCAGGCGCATACGAAAGTAGTCACTGTAAGGAATGACGACATACTGGTTTTTTCCTTCTTCATCCTTGATGTACTGAATAGTCATATTCGGCATGCTCCTCATGAAGGTAGGTGGTGGTAGTTCGGCGTTTAACCGCCACTACGTAGCAGGTATCGCCTGGCGGCTCCCCAAAGGTGTAGATGACTCTGTAATCACCTAAACGCAGCCTGTAGTGGTTTTCAGGAGAGGATAATTTTTTGATATCCGAGACAGGGGATGTTTTATCATCCATTTTCTCCAGCCTGGATTTAATACGGTTCTGATACCGATTATCGATTTTAGAAAATTGCTTCTCTGCCGTTTTTGACCAGACAATCTTCATCCGTACCTCCACTGTACGCCCACACAAAATATAAGGAAATAATAAGACTATTAGATAAATTCCGAATTTCTTATGGGGTACTGTAGAGCGGAGAATAAACGCCGGTAAGAGGCAAAACACATTCCCTCGAGGCGGCTTCAAAACGCCTCTGCCTGGCGACAGAGGCTTGCAGAGAATGTGCGATCAGGCGTTCAGACCGCCGTCCACGTCCAGCCCTGTGCCGGAGATCTGCCCGGCGGCCGGGCTGGCAAGGAAGGTGACCGCTGCGGCGATGTCCTCCGGCTGGCCGTAGTGACCGACGGCAATCATCTGGCGCTGCGCTTCCGCCTGCTCTCCGTCCTCCGGGTTCATGTCACTGTTGGTAGGGCCAGGATGGACCAGGTTAACGGTGATGCCGCGCGGGCCTAAATCGCGCGCCAGACCGCGGGTAAGAGAGTTGAGGGCTGACTTCGTCATTGAGTAAACGGCAATGCCCGGCATGGCCACGCGGTTAGCCAGACAGCTGCCGATGTTAATGATGCGCCCACCGTCAGACATATGCACCAGAGCCTCCTGAATGGCGATGACCACTCCACGAATATTGACGTTGATCAGGGCGTCAATGTCCGCCAGCGTCATGGACTCCAGCGGGCCGCCGCGCGCAATCCCGGCGTTGTTGACCAGAATGTCCAGCCCGCCGAGGGCGCGCGCCGCATGGGTGACGGCATCCTGAATGGCCTGCGCACTGGCGCTGTCGGCCTGCACCGCTTCACCGTGCCGCCCAAGCGCCTTAATTTCATCGGCAACCGCCTGGGCTTTATCGGCAGATTTTTCATACGTAATAACCACGTCGGCACCGGCGCGCGCCAGCGACAGCGCGATAGCGCGACCCAACCCACGGCTGGCGCCGGTAACCAGCGCCTTCTTACCTGTTAAATCGATCTGCATGATGACCTCGTTGCGAGAATGGTGAGAATCATCATTAGGTATAGTCCCTCGGGGCAATTAACGGCTGAAGTATTCCACCTTCTCAAACGCCGCGCGCAGAACCTCAGGCGTTAACGTCACCGGCAGATAATGAATTGACTCTACCGGGCGCAGGGTATGAGCAATGACCTTATCCAGTTCCTCGTAGTTATGGATATCGACCTCCAGCGCGCGAAGCGTGGTCGGCAGGTTGAAACGCTGATACGCCGAGATAAGCTGTGCCAGCACGTCCTCCTGGCCGAGCAGAGCGCTTTGCACCAGGATGCCGTAGGCCACCTTGGTACCGTGCAGGTATTTTTCCGTTTGCGGCAGTACGGTTAAGCCATTATGCACTGCATGCGCCGCCGCCACGCGGGTATAGCGCTCGCCCAGGCCGCCGACCATCCCGCCACCGGCAATAACGGCATCTACCACGTCCCTGAATGCCTGGGTTTGTTCGCCGCGCTGCTGGTCAGCCAGCGCTTCCTCGCTGTGCGCCAGCAGCACGTCGCGGATCGCCAGCGCGCCGTTAATACCCAGACGCACGGTCAGCGGCAGGTTTTCAGGCTGAGGCGCCAGCACCACCGCTTCATACCACTTCGCCAGCGTATCGCCAATTCCCGCCAGCAGGTACTCCGCCGGGGCGTTGAGAATGATTTGCGGCTCGACCAGCACCAGGAAGTTGGCGTCGTCGAAAATCTCAAACTGCAGCGCCTGACCGGCGTCGTTGTACCAGACGGAAAGTGGCGTCCATGCCGCACAGGTGGCGGCGATGGTCGGAATTGCCACTACCGGGATACCCAGACGGCGAGCCACCGCTTTGGCGGTATCGAGCAGCGCACCGCCGCCAACGCCAATCACCACGCTCGCCTCGCTGCCGGCTTCATGCACCAGGTGGGTGACGTCACGCTCGCTGCAGTGGCCTTTAAACAGCAGGTGTTTCGCCCCCGGCGCGTTAAAACTCTCCGGCAGGAAAGGGCGCGCGCCTTCGATGGCGCGCTCGCCGTAAATCCACACCGCGCGGGAAAGCTGTTCCGGGGTAAAGAAGTCATTCAGACGCGCAAGGCTTCCGGAATGGGAAAAGTAGTTCGCCGGGCCAGGTACGACGCGGATATCGGTGGTGCTCATGAAGGTGTCCTTTTTTAGCAAGCGCTAACCCGATGTTATGTCTGGACATCCGGATGGCTAATAATATTTCGCTTTAACTTATGCCTTTTCCGTCGTTGTCAGTCAACCGGAGCTGTGAAAAATTCGCTAAATCAGAAGAGTAATGAAGGATTTACGCGGATGGTTTCCAGTCGCCTTGAGATGCGCGGTATCAGCCTGGCCTTTTCCGGCTTTCAGGCCCTGTCGCGCGTGAATTTCACCCTAACCGGCGGATCGGTGCATGCCCTGACCGGCGCCAATGGCGCGGGGAAATCAACGCTGATGGCGGTGCTGTGCGGAACGCACGAACGTTATGAAGGTGAGATCTGCATTAATAACCAGCCGGTGACGATCCGCGAGCCGCTGGACGCCAAACGGCTGGGGATCCATCTGGTACAGCAGGAAGTGGATGTGGCGTTGATCCCGGGATTAACCATTGCCGAGAACATCATGCTCGATACGCTGGCGCAGCCGGGACATCGCTTCAGCTGGCGTACGCTGCGCCAGCAGGCGAGACAGGCCCTGGCGCAGCTGGACGTCTCTCTTGACGTACGCCGCGTTATCGACAGCTGTTCGCTTGCCGAAAAACAGCAGATTTTGCTGGCGCGGGCGTTGTCCCATCACTGCCGTTTTTTAATTCTCGATGAGCCCACCGCGCCGCTGGACGCCCACGAAAGCGAGCGCCTGTTTGCTGTGGTCAGACGTTTACAGCAGCAGGGCATCGGCGTGGTGTTTATCTCGCACCGCATTCACGAGCTGAAAGCCATTTGCGACACCCTGACGGTGCTGCGCGACGGCAAGCTGATTGAGTCCGGTCCAATGGCGGATCTCAGCGGCGAGGCGATTGTCGAGAAGATGCTTGGCCACGTGCTGAGCGATATCTACCCGCCCGCTCGCCCTGCGCACGGCGACGAAACGCTGCTACGCGTGGAGGGGCTGCACGACGACGCGCTGCTGAAAGATATCTCCCTGCACCTGCGCAAAGGCGAAATTCTCGGCATAGCCGGGCTGGCGGGCGCAGGTAAAACCGAACTCTGCAAAGCGTTGTTTGGTGCCAGCAAAAGCCGCGTGGCGCGCGGTGAACTGAATCATCAGCCCTGGAAACCGCGCGACCCGGCGGATTCGGTGCTGCGCGGCCTGGCGCTGGTGCCGGAGGAGCGGCGCAAAGAAGGCATTTTTATCGACGAGCCGGTGAGCATGAATCTGGCGGTGACGGCGGATAACAGCTTCTCGCGCTGGAGCCTGTTCGGCCATCGTCAGGCGTGGCGCTGGGCGGAAGAGGTTATCGCCCGCGTCGGCGTGCGAGCGCGCGGGCCGGGGCAGGTGCTGCGCCGTCTGTCCGGCGGTAACCAGCAAAAGGTTGCCATCGGCAAATGGCTGCGCAATGACGCCAGCGTACTGATATTCGACGAGCCGACCAAAGGCGTGGATGTGAAGGCCAAAACCGACCTGTTCCAGCTGATTGACGGCCTGGCGCGCGAGGGCAAAGGGGTCATTTACGCCTCCGGCGAGTTTGCCGAGCTGGTGGGGCTGTGCGACCGCATCTGTGTGCTGTGGGACGGACGTATCGTGGCGGAAGTCGCCGGGGCCGAGGCCCGTGAAGAAACCCTGCTTTATTATTCAACCGGAGGAACGGCGTCGTGAGTAAGGCCCTTTCAGTGAACGCGGCGGCGTCTGGCCGTCAGCAGATTTTCGATTTTCTCTATAAGTGGGGCATGTTGCTGACCGTCGTCGCGCTGGTGGCCGTTTTTGGCCTGGCGTCGGACAGCTTCCTCGACCCGAATAACATCATCAATATTCTGCGTTCGATTGCCATCGTGACGGTGATTGCCATTGGCGTGTCGATTTCGCTGACCATTGGCGGGTTCGATCTCTCCGTGGGATCTACCGCGTCGCTGGCGAACGCGCTGGTGATTTCACTCTTCGTCTGGCACGGCTTCGGCACCACCGAGTCGATTCTGATTACCCTCGCGCTCTGCACGCTGGTGGGGCTGTTTAACGCCTTTCTGATCGTCATCCTGCGTATTCCGGATATGCTCGCGACGCTTGCCAGCCTGTTTGTGATCCAGGGCGTGGCGATGACTTACAGCTACGGCGGGTCGATTACCGAGAACATGGTGCTGCCGAGCGGTGACATGGCGGAAGGGACCATTCCGGCGGCGTTCAGCCTGTTGGGGCAGGTGCCAACCATCGTGATCATCATGCTGGCGGTGACCATTCTGGCGCAGCTGGGCCTGTCATTGACCACCCACGGTCGTCGGATGTACGCCATCGGCGGTAACCCGGAAGCGGCTCGCCTTTCCGGCATCCGCACTACCCGTTACAAGGTCGCGGCCTACGTGATTGCCTCTCTGCTGGCGGGCCTGGGGGGGATTTTGCTGGCCTCGCGCATCGGTTCGTCGCAGGTCAATGCGGGCGGCGGCTACCTGATGGATGCGGTGGCGGCGGCGTGGATCGGCTTCTCGCTGGCCGGCTCCGGCAAGCCGAACGCGCTGGGAACCCTGGTCGGGGCGATCATTCTTGGCGTGCTGTCAAACGGGCTGGTGATGCTCTCGGTGCCGTATTACGCCATGGACATTATAAAAGGGCTGGTGCTCGCGGTAGCGCTGGCGATTACCTACATACAAAAACGCTGACAACACAACGGGATAAAAAATGAAAAAGATTGCACGCTCTTTGGTGGCATTAGGGTTATTCGCTGCTCTGCCTGGCTTTGCGGCCACGCCGGCACCGCTTCCACCAGCCATTGCTAACCACGACGGCCCGATCCGCATCGCGGTGATCCGTAACCTCGGTTCAGACGACAACACCACGCAGTTTATTGCCGGGGCGATTCAGGAAGGTAAGAAGCTCGGCTTTAAGGTCAGCACCTTTTTAAGCAACGGGGACGATGCCAAATTCCAGGACTTCGTTAACCAGGCCATCAGCCAGAAATATGACGGGATTATTCTCTCCCAGGGGCGCGATCCGTATGCGACTGCGCTGGTGAAGAAAGCGGTGGATGCCGGGATCAAAGTCGCGGTATTTGATACTGCGGTGAACGGCGAGATCCCGGGCGTGACCGTTACCCAGCAGGACGATGCCTCCCTGACCAATCTCTCCTTCGGCCAGCTGGCGAAAGATTTCAACGGCAAAGCCAATATCGTCAAGCTGTGGGTGGCGGGTTTCCCGCCGATGGAGCGTCGTCAGGCGGCCTATAAAGCGCTGCAAAAGCAGTATCCGGAGATCAAAGAGCTGGAGTCTATCGGCGCGGTCTCGTCTGACGTGCAGGGTGACACCGCCAACAAGGTGGGCGCGATCCTGGCGAAATACCCGAAAGGTAAAATCGACGCCATCTGGGGCACCTGGGACGCCTTCAGCCAGGGCGCCTATAAGGCGCTGAAAGAGAACGGCCGCACCGAGATCAAGCTCTACAGCATCGACATCTCCAACCAGGATCTGCAGCTGATGCGCGAGCCGGGCAGCCCGTGGAAGGTGAGCGTGGCGGTGGATCCGAAGCTGATTGGGGCCACCAACGTGCGTCTGGTGGCCAATAAAATTGCCGGTGAACCGACACCGGCCACCTACGATTTTAAAGCCGCGGCCATCCCGCAGGCCCTGCTGACCGCCCAGCCGGGCGCGGTGAACGTAGCGTCGCTGGGGAAAATCATTCCGGGCTGGGGCCAGACGGAAGATTTTATCGCCCCGTGGTTTGCGACGCTGGAAGCGAAAAATAAATAAAACAAGCCGGGTGGCGGCTGCGCCTTACCCGGCCTACATTTTGCACCCGTAGGCCCGGTAAGCGCAGCGCCACCGGGCGAAAGGAATCCACTATGTCATCATTACCCACCCCCGAATACAGCCGCAATATGCGGCTGATTGGCCATAGCGACCAGGGCGGTCGCCCTGACGGCGTGCAGCTGATGGTGCACCGCGGTTTCGCCTGGATCGGCCATATGGTGTCGCAGGGCTTTTCGATAGTGGACGTGCGCGACCCGAAAAACCCCAAACCCGCGGGCTATGTTCCCGCGCCGCCCGGCACCTGGAATGTGCACCTCCAGGCGCATGACGATCTGCTGCTGGTGATCAACGCCCGGGATCTGTTTGCCGATGCCCGTTTTGCCGACGAGAAGGTTTACTACACCCGTCAGGTGGGGGAGACCGTCAGCGACGTGCAGGACAAAGGCTGGAGCGCCGGGCTGCGCGTGTTTGATATCTCCACGCCGGACAAGCCGCGTGAGATCGGCTTTCTGTCACTGAGCGGCATCGGCATTCACCGCATCTGGTACGTCGGCGGGCGCTGGGCCTATGTGTCCGCGCTGATCGACGGTTTTACCGACTACATCTTCCTGACCATCGATCTGGCCGATCCGCGTAAGCCCGAAGTGGCAGGGCGCTGGTGGCTGCCGGGGATGAATCAGGCGGCAGGGGAAAAGCCTGACTGGCCGGAAGGCAAACGCTATGCGCTGCATCATGCGATCGTCGCAGGCGATACCGCCTACGGCAGCTGGCGCGACGGCGGTCTGACGCTGCTGGACGTGAAAGACCGCACCCAGCCGACATTAATTAGCCATCGCAACTGGAGCCCGCCGTTTGGCGGTGGGACGCACACCGCGCTGCCGCTGCCCGACCGCGATCTGCTGGTGGTGCTCGACGAAGCGGTGCTCGACAATCAGGAAGACGGCGAGAAGCTGATCTGGCTGTTTGATATCCGCGAGCCGGCAAACCCGGTCAGTATCTCGACGTTCCCGCAGCCGGATGAGAGAGACTACGTGACGAAAGGGGCACATTTCGGACCGCATAATCTGCATGAAAACCGGCCGGGGAGCTTTGTCAGCTCAACGCTGATTTTTGCCACTTACCAGAATGCTGGCATACGCGCGTATGACATTTCCAATCCGTATCGTCCGGTGGAAACCGGTGCGCTGGTACCTGCTGCGCCTGAGAGGATGATGGACACGCGGCCGAATCGCCCGCAGGTGATCCAGTCATGCGATGTGTTTGTGGATGCGCAGGGGATTATCTACAGCACGGATTATAACGGCGGGCTGTCGGTGATTGAGTATCTGGGGTGAGAGTTTGCCCGGTAAGCGCAGCGTCACCGGGCAAACGGTCTCAGCTGTACTGACGCACCCGTGCCACCAGCTCTTCCACGCTGTCGATGCGATCGGCAATCACAATCAGCGCCTTGCCGAGCGTAATCGCGTGGCGCAGACATTCGTGGCGCATGGCATCATCCGCGATGGTGTCGATATCCGCCACGTGTGAAAGCCCTACGCTGCGGCGGATCAGCTCGGTGCCACTGAAGCCGATGGCATCGTGCCAGACTTTTTTCAGAAACGCGGAGGCATAGCCCGGTACGCTCAGCGCGGCATCGCGCGTTTTCTCATGTGCCAGCGCCTGGAAGCGTTCCGCGAAGGTGTTCCAGAGTTCCTGAATATCGGTCAGGCGCTGTTCGCGCGCGGCGGCGGCATCGCGAATGCCCAGATGCCCCGGCAGGCCGCAGAAATTGAGCAGCAGGTTGCCGATAGCGGTGCCCACGTCAAAGCCAATCGGGCCTACGTAGCCGAACTCAGCGTCGATGGCCTTCAGGCTGTCTTCCGCCACGAATATCGATCCGCTGTGAATATCGCCGTGCAGCAGCGCTTCGGCATGCGAGAAGAAGCGATGCTTGAGTGAGGCCACGGCAATTTTCAGCTGGGCGTCGTCGCGCAGGGCGGCGACGTCGCTTTCCAGCTCGGCCGGGTAGCTGTTGCGCGCGTGGATCTGGTAGGGATCGTTGAAAAACAGATCTTCCGTGATCTCGCACATCTCAGGGTTAATGAACTTCGCCACCTGCGCTTTTTTATCGTGCGGGTGCAGGTAGAAATCGCTGGTGTGGAACAGCGTGTGCGCCAGGTATTCCCCCAACTGACGTGCGGCCTGCGGGTAGTGATGATTTTTAATCAGCTCGCCGCGCCAGATGCGATGGCTGGAGAGATCTTCCATCACCATCACCGCCAGCTCCGGGTCGTAATGGTGGATTTTCACCGTGTGCTGCGGGCTGTGCCGGTAGTGTTCGACCAGCGTTTGCGCCTCCAGGCGCGCACGGTCCAGCGTCAGCGGCCATGACTCGCCGACGCAGCGCACATAAGGGAGTGCCTGCTTGACGATGATACGGCTCACGCCCTGGGCATCGTAAATTTTGAAAACCAGATTAAGGTTACCGTCGCCCACTTCCTGCGCCTCTACCAGCGATGAGGGATTATCAAGGCCGCCAAACTGCCTGGCATACTCCACGGCGTCCTGGGCGGTAAAGGTACGGTATTGCGACATTGCCTGCTCCTCACTGATTTTGCGAATAAAGACATGTAGACGTCTATACATCTGGATTTCATCCTGACACAATGTGCTACAACAACGCAACAGGGAATTAACGACATGCAGACAATACAGACGACCAGCCTGCGGGTGACGGATAATCAGCTCTTTATTCTCGACCAGCAGGCGCTTCCGCAGGAGAAACGCTGGCTGGACGCGACAACGGTAGAGGCGCTGGTGGGGCATATTCATGCCCTTCGCGTGCGCGGTGCGCCGCTGATTGGTCTCTCTGCAAGCCTGCTGCTGGCGCTGTTGGCCGAAAACGGCAAAAGCCGTGATGAACTGGTGCTGGCGCTGGAAACGCTGCGCGCCTCCCGGCCGACGGCGGTTAACCTGATGAACAACCTCGACCGCATGAAGCTGGCGCTCTGGCAGGAAGATTTTGTGCCAGCGCTGACGGCGGAAGCGTTGCGTCTGATTGATGAGGATAAGCAGCTCTGCGACGCCATCGCGCGTGCGGGCAGTGCGCTGGTGAAGCCCGGTAGCCGTCTGCTGACCCACTGCAACACTGGCGGTCTCGCAACCGCGGGCGTGGGGACCGCGCTCGGCGTTATTGCCCGTGCGCATCAGGAAGGCAACGTTACTAACGTCTGGGTGGATGAAACCCGGCCGCTGCTGCAGGGGGGCAGGCTGACCGCATGGGAGCTTGGCGAGCTGGGTGTGCCGTATCAGCTTATCACCGATTCCATGGCCGCCAGCCTGATGGCGAAAGGGCAGGTCGACGCCGTGTGGGTAGGGGCCGACCGCATTGCCGCCAACGGTGATGTGGCGAATAAAATTGGCACCTACTCTCTGGCGGTGCTGGCGAAATTCCACGGTATTCCGTTCTACGTTGCCGCGCCGCAGACCACGCTCGACCCGGCCTGCCCGAACGGGGACGCGATCCCCATCGAGCAGCGTGCCGCCAGCGAAGTGACGGGCGTGGCGGGAAGCTTTGGCGCGGTGCAGTGGGCGCCGGAAAATGCACGGGTCTATAACCCGGCCTTTGACGTTACGCCTGCCTCGTTGATTAGCGGCTGGGTACTGGATACGGGCGTGGTCACGCCGGAAGCGGTGGCAAACGGGAAATTCGCCTGACTCCGGCTATCCTTTAAGGGGTTCCCCTGAGAGGACAACATCGTGACGCTCGACCCTGAGACAGATTTAAAACTGGAGCGCGTGGTGGATGCACCGCGTGACCTGCTATGGCTGTGCTGGACTACGCCCGAGCACATCAAAAACTTCTTCATTCCTGCACCCCATAAGGTGACCGAATGCGATCTCGATCTCCGCGTGGGCGGGCGGTTCAACACCGTGTTTGAGGTGGACGGTCAGCGGATGGATAACCGCGGCGTCTTTCTGGAAATCGATCCTGGCAAAAAGCTGGTCTTTACCGACGGTTATACCGAAGGCTGGAAACCGGCCGAAAAGCCGTTTATGACGGCGATCCTGTTGCTGGAAGATGTCGGGGAAGGCAAGACCCGCTACACGGCGATTGCGCGGCATCCAACGAAGGCGATCCGCGAGCAGCATGAGCAGATGGGCTTCCACGAAGGGTGGGGGATTGTGCTGGATCAACTGGTGGGGTATGTGAAGGGGCTTAACGCGTAGGGCGCGCTGGTGCCCTCACCCCGGACTGTACACACCCACAGGGAGAGGGAGCAAACACTAAAAACGGCAGCTATAGCTGCCGTTTTGCTTTCACCTATGCGAGGCGCGGATACGCATCCGCAATCGCATCACCGGTAAACTGCGCCACCCAGCCTTCCGGGTTGTCGAAAATACGGATCGCGGTAAAGTTCGGCTCTGAACCCATATCAAACCAGTGCGGCGTGCCCGCCGGCACGGAAATCAGGTCGTTTTTCTCGCACAGCACCTGATACACCTCATCACCAATGTGCAGGCAGAATAGCCCGGCGCCTTCTACAAAGAAGCGCACTTCATCTTCGCCGTGGGTGTGCTCGTTCAGGAACTTCGCGCGCAGCGCCTCTTTCTGCGGGTTGTCGGCGCGCAGGCTGATCACATCCCAGCTCTGGTAACCCTTCTCCGCCACCAGCTTATCGATCGCATGCTGATAAGCTTCGATCACGGCTTCAGGCGTGGGGTCCTGTCCTAAATCCCGATCGGCCGCCCAGCGTTCAAAGCGCACGCCTTTGGCGTTGAGCTGTTGGGCAATTTCGTCCGCGTTGGTGCTGTGCCACTGATGCTTACTGGCGTCTTTATCAGAGTAAATCGTTAATGCGCTCATGAAGGGATCTGCTCCGGGTTAATCTCGTCAAACTGGTGAACCTGATGATGGTGGCTTGCGCCGTCATCATCACCGCGAATCAGCTGCAGGGTGCGAAAACCTGCCTGTTCAGCCGCGTCCAGCTCCTGATGAATATCTGACAGGAACAGGATCTGCGATGGCGAGACGCCCGTTTGCGCCGCAATGTTCTGATAAGACTGCACTTCACGCTTGGCGCCGATATGGGTATCAAAATAGCCGCTGAACAGATGAGTAATATCACCTTCGTCGCTGTAGCCAAATAACAGTTTTTGCGCTGCGACGGAGCCAGAGGAATAAACATAGAGATCAATCCCTTGCGCTTTCCATTTTTCCAGCGCAGGGAGCACGTCCGGGTAGAGATGGCCGGTAAAGTCGCCATTGACGTATCCGTCGTGCCAGATAATCCCCTGCAGTGCCTTCAGCGCCGTCGATTTGCGGTCTTCATCCATAAAGGTAAACAGGGTGTCGATAAGCGTGCTGACGCTGGCGTGCGGCGCGTCAATTTCCTCGCGCAGGTTGTCCAGAATGGATTTGACCGGCTCGGCGTACTGCTGAGCGGTGACGAAGGTCGCCAGACGCTCACGCGCGTAGGGGAACAAAACATCATGGACAAAACGGATATCGCTGGTGGTGCCTTCAATATCCGTCACAATTGCGCGAATCATACCTTCTCCAGTTGTCGTAAACGCATTTCGCATTCAAATAAGAATTCTAACCCTTCAAGATGACGGCGGGCCTCGGCCACATCGCGTCCCCAGCAGGTTAAGCCATGACCGCGCAGAAGAAAACCATAATTAAGCGGGCGTTCCTGTGCGTAATGGGCGATTCGCGAGGCGAGGGCGTCGATATCCTGGTCGTTGTCAAACACCGGAATGGCCACCGTATCCAGATGGCTGGTTTGCCCGGTGAGGGATTTTTGCATCTCGAAGCCGCTGATGTTGAGCTCAGCTTCTTTCACCAGACGCGACAGCACCGTGGCGTTAACCGTGTGAACGTGCAGAACGGCGTTGGCTTCCGGGAACAGACGATAGATCAGGGTGTGCAGCCCGGTCTCCGCCGAGGGCTTGCGGCCAGATGGCGCGCGGTTGGTGGCGATCTCCACCTGCAAAAAATCCTCTGTTGTGAGGCTGCCTTTGTCTTTTCCGGATTCACTGAGCCAGCACAGATGTTCGTCCTGACGCACCGACATATTGCCGCCGGTGGCAGGCGCCCAGCCTTTGGCCCCGATCCAGCGGCAGGCGTCGACCAGAGAGGTGAGTTGCGGGTTGTCTGTCATTGCCTTGTATCCTCCCGGACAGGAATATGAATAGCATATAGACGTCTAAGCGTCTTGATTGCCAAAGACTAACATCGTGTTATAGTGGCGGCAACATAAGTATTACAAGCAGGCACAACACAATGAGCACTAACGCATTGATTCCGCAGAGTAAGCTTCCTCAACTGGGGACAACCATCTTTACGCAGATGAGCGCCCTGGCGCAGCAGCACAATGCGATTAACCTTTCGCAGGGGTTCCCGGATTTTGACGGACCGTCATATTTGCAGGCGCGCCTGGCGTACCACGTCGCACAGGGGGCGAATCAGTACGCGCCGATGACCGGCGTGCAGGCGCTGCGGGAGGCCATTGCGGACAAAACGGCTGAGCTATATGGCCATAAGCCTGATGCAAATACTGACATCACGGTGACGGCAGGGGCTACCGAAGCGCTGTATGCGGCGATCACGGCGCTGGTCCGCACCGGCGATGAGGTGATCTGCTTTGACCCGAGCTACGACAGCTACGCGCCGGCGGTTGAACTCGCCGGCGGCGTGGTAAAACGGGTGCCGTTACAGCCACCGCATTTCCGTCCTGACTGGCAGGCATTCGCTGCGCTGCTGAGTGACAAAACCCGCCTGGTGATCCTGAATACGCCGCATAATCCCTCGGCGACCGTGTGGCAGAAGGCCGATTTCGCCGCACTGTGGCAGGCTATCGCCGAACGCGAGATTTATGTTCTGAGCGATGAAGTGTACGAGCACATCTGCTTTGCAGAGGAAGGGCACGCCAGCGTGCTGGCCCATCCGCAGCTTCGCGAGCGGGCTATCGCCGTGTCGTCATTCGGTAAAACCTATCATATGACCGGCTGGAAAGTGGGCTACTGCATCGCGCCGGCCGCCATTAGCGCGGAGCTGCGCAAAGTGCACCAGTACCTGACGTTTGCCGTGAATACGCCAGCCCAGCTGGCGCTGGCCGATATGCTGCGCGCTGAGTCCGGACATTATCGCGAATTACCGCATTTTTACCTCGAACGTCGGGATCTGTTTGTCTCAGCGCTCAGTAAAAGCCGTCTGGAGATTTTGCCTTCGGAAGGGACTTACTTCCTGCTGGCTGACTACAGCGCGGTTTCCGATCTGGATGACGTCAGCTTCTGCCAGTGGCTGACCAAAGAGGTGGGCGTGGCGGCGATCCCGTTATCGGTATTTTGCGCCGATCCCTTCCCGCATAAGCTGATCCGTCTCTGCTTTGCGAAACAGGAATCGACGCTGCTGGCGGCGGCAGAACGTCTAAACGCGCTCTGATTATTTTACCGTCCAGGCTTCGGAGTATCGACGGTCTGCAAAGAGTTCCAGCAGGCCGTTGATTTGCCTGAGGCGCAGGATCTCGTCGTTGTCCATCCCCAGTTCCTGACTGATTTTCTCGTCATCCCAGCCAAGCTGGACCAGCTCGCGGACGATGTCGGACATCGCACTAATCTGGTGACGACCCCGGGCACGATTATGGCGAATGGTGGCCGCCATCCGGTCGAACTTTTTCTGCCGTTCTTTACGCAGAAAGGTGACGGGCAGGTAGCCTTTAAGCTGGCGCTTTAACACCGCCCGGTTCGAACCCATTTCGTGGCGGTGAAAGCCGTCGACGATTTCATAATGTTGAGTACCGCTTTCCGTTACCACAATGGGCTGGGTGAAACCGTCCAGCTCCAGTGATTTGCAGAGCAGCCGTTTTTCCGGCGGCGCGACGTTATTGGGGTTGTAATCGTTCGCGGTGATATCGTCCTGTTTAATCCACAGCACGCAGTCGACAGGCTGCTCACGGAAAGGGCTATTTTCATGAATGGCCTGACGAAAGGCGTTGATGGCTTCAATGCGTTGGTCTTCGGGAAGAGACTGAAGATAACGTTTAATTTCCTGAATCAATCGTTGCTGCATAATATTCCCCACTCCTTGCGTTTTGACTTTATCCGTTCGCTGTAACGCTGATAATGCTTTGGTTTATTAGGACTGAATGAAAGCGCCCGACACCAGTAGTCATTATTGAGTAATACCTTACACACGCGTCGCCAGGACGGAATATCTTTCGCCCCGATATCGCCTTCCTGCGTGTCGGGAATATCGGCCATGCCTCTCTTCTGATACCAGTGCAAATAAATCGCGATTTTATTGCGGTAATGTTCCGCCGTCATTTGCGGCATGCTGTCGAGCAGCAGCAGGGCGTATTCCCGCCAGTTGAGCGCGTCGGGTTTCAGAATTTTGCGGTGGCCATAAAAATGATTGTCCTGCCCGGCATAGACGCCACCGCAGTGAACGCCCGCCACCCGCTCGCACATCGCCGCCCAGCGCTCGGGCTCCACGACGTGATAGAGCCACAACCCCTGGCGCTGCTCGGGGCCAAAGGGTTCACAAATGCGCATATAGCGCGGGGGGACGCCCGCCTGGAACATCAGGTCGTAAAGCGGGTTATAGCATCCGCCCGTTTTGGCAAACCATGTCCAGATATCAGCGGTTTTCCAGTCATAAAGCGGATAGATATACCAGGCGTGGCCGCCAGGGGCGACGGTGGTCCAGGGTTTGTCATCGGCAAAACGCTGCTTTCGCGCGTTGGCGATGGTCAAAAAACGGTTGTAGGATTCATCGGCGCGAATACCGACCATCATTGCCGCCGGGCGTCGTTGGGCGTACCAGTCGGAAAAGGCGCGGACAAAGGCTTCAAACGTCATGCCTGGCTGGTAGAAATCGAAGTAAGCCGGATCGGTAATCGCCCCTGCAGGCGGCTGGCGCACCCACTGTTTCCCTGGCTCCCAGCATTGCCATTCTGGCTCGAATTGTGTCAGAGCATTTTGCGTGGTGAGGGGGAGCGCAACCCACCAGTATTGTTCAATCACGTCGGCGTATTGCGCGAGCATATTATTTACATGCTGAATGGTATAGGTAAACTGCGCTTCCCAGTCGATAAAAAGCAGATGAATTTTTCTCCCCATTTTGCGGGCCTGACGGGCCGTTAAATGCAGCATAATGGTGGAATCTTTCCCACCTGAAAATGAAACACAAACTCTGGGTAGATTCTCAAGCGTCCATGTTATGCGGTCCTCCGCAGCCTCCAGGACATTTTGATTGAGCGGATACTTATACATTGACATAACCAATCTTCTCCCTGGATATAAATACCGGATGGGTGTCAATTAAGGTGTGAGGATAATAGTAGTGAAAAACAGGAACAGGTAAATGAAAAAGAGAAAAGTTTTTATTATCTATAAATGATGATTATCTGTTTATTAAAGAAAAGGGCTGTGTGAACCCCAGCCCGAGGTGTTTAAATTTCCGCAACTTGTCCAATAAAGGTCGAGAAAATCGAGCTGTTTAGGGCAGAGCGGTTATAAATCATGAACACATCCACAGGGGGAAGCGTGATGGGGGCGTGCAATCTTTTGAGCCGCATTACGTCTTTGTATTTTTCAAATAATACTTCGGGCAAATAACCAATGAGATGCGAGGCGCTAATCATGGCGAGGATCGTGTATACGGAATCGCAACGGAAACCAATGTTTTTCTCGGCATGCACCTTCGCCACTTGTGACTGGTAGTTCTTCACGCCAGCTTCCTCGCTGAGGAAAATCGTAAATTTCTCTTCCTGAAGTTCCTCCATCGTCACAACGTCTTTCATGCGCGGGTGATCCTGACTGCATACCATAACCATTGAATAGCTTGCATAAGGGACACACACCATGGAACGGTTGTTAACCGGCGCCATAGAAAAAATAAGATCCGCTTTACGGTACGCCAGCAGGTCTTCTGCGGAATCAGCAGTCAGCAGCATATCGTGAAGCTCTATCTCGTAATTATGATGTCTCATCAAGAGCTTAAGCGGGGTAATCAGGTTTTCCGTCGTCAGGATTTGCGGACTGTAAACGATAAAATTCTTTTTAAGTGCAGACGCATTCATAATGTTGATTGTCTGCTCAAGCTGATTGAGGTTTTGCTCAAGATGATGGTGAAGATTGACACCCACCGTGGTGGGCGTAATTCCTTTCCCCGAACGGATAAACAGCGGATCGTTGAGTTGGTTACGCAGACGCTGCAGCGATTGACTGACGGCTGACGGAGTGATGTACAGCGTTTCTGCTGCCTTGCTGATGCTCAGGTGCTGGTAGATACATTCGAAAATGACCAGCAGGTTGAGATCGAATTTTTTAAGGTCGTAAAGGTTTGCCATGTTTCATCCTGAGTGAGCTGCGTTGCGTTATCACATCAATGATAACTATAGAACTAAGTTAACTATTTACCATCCGTGATAGTTAACTAACTTAATTGTTATTCAATGCGAACTTAATATATCACGAACGTAGATTAATGAAATAGGACTTCAATTATAATGAAGATATTTTTATCTTTAAAAACGCAGATAAAATTGAATAAAAATAGTGTCGTTTATATATCGACAAGTAAATATCACTCATTTCTATTTTTCACGCCGGATAAGAGGGGCGTGCGTGATAAAGACCGTTTGGTAAAACCTATCACAGCCATAGATACGATTACCCCTTTCGCGCATTGCTCTGGGTCAGTACGGGTGCTGTAATCAGGAGGCTGTTACGATCCTGATAAAAAGGTAAGTAGAGCGCAACGCAACGCCAGTGTTACTGGCACTGAAAGTT
Organism: Enterobacter sp. HSTU-ASh6; assembly: GCF_026319105.1. NCBI lineage: Bacteria > Pseudomonadati > Pseudomonadota > Gammaproteobacteria > Enterobacterales > Enterobacteriaceae > Enterobacter > Enterobacter sp. HSTU-ASh6. The sequence continues at coordinate 28,388 of NZ_WSPD01000023.1, forward strand.
CCTGTGGAAAGTTCAGGTATCAGGGCCGCCCACCAGGGCGGCCTTTTTACTTTCGGGCTTTTGTTTATTCAGTTCTTAACGTTGTCTTGATTGGGTTGTTAGGTTTGGCTGATTGATTTGATAAAGCATACGCATTAGCCCCGATGGATAAAGTTGGTTACCTTACATCTCAACGAAAACACGGAGGAAGTACAGATGTCTTTGATTAATACCAAAATTAAACCTTTCAAAAACCAGGCGTTCAAAAACGGTGAGTTCATTGAAGTCACTGAAAAAGATACCGAAGGCCGCTGGAGCGTGTTCTTCTTCTATCCTGCTGACTTCACCTTCGTTTGCCCGACTGAACTGGGTGACGTGGCAGATCACTACGACGAACTGCAGAAGCTGGGCGTAGACGTTTACTCAGTGTCTACCGACACCCACTTCACCCACAAAGCATGGCACAGCAGCTCTGAAACCATCGCCAAAATCAAATACGCGATGATCGGTGACCCGACTGGCGCCCTGACCCGTAACTTCGACAACATGCGTGAAGATGAAGGCCTGGCTGACCGCGCGACCTTCGTTGTTGACCCGCAGGGCATTATCCAGGCTATCGAAGTTACCGCTGAAGGTATCGGCCGTGATGCTTCTGACCTGCTGCGTAAAGTGAAAGCGGCTCAGTATGTTGCTTCTCACCCAGGCGAAGTCTGCCCGGCGAAATGGAAAGAAGGCGAAGCGACCCTGGCGCCATCTCTGGACCTGGTCGGCAAGATCTAAGTCTGTAAAGCCTGGCGGCGCTGCGCTTGCACAGGCCTGCAGTATCGTAGGCCGGGTAAACGAAGTGCCACCCGGCAATCAATGGGCGCATCCGCGCCCATTTCATTCCAGCACCATGATGCAAGTTGCATTCAGGCCGCCCGCAGAAAGGCTGCTTGCATGATGACGTTTTAAGAGAGGGAAGAATAATGCTCGACACTACGATGAAAACCCAGCTCAAGGCCTACCTTGAGAAACTGACCAAACCTGTTGAGCTGATTGCCACGCTGGACGACAGCGCGAAATCGGCAGAGATCAAGGAACTGCTGGCAGAGATCGCTGAACTGTCGCCAAAGGTGACGTTCAAAGAAGACAATACCCTGGCAGTCCGTAAGCCTTCTTTCCTGATAACCAACCCAGGCTCTGATCAAGGGCCGCGCTTTGCCGGTTCCCCGCTGGGGCATGAATTTACCTCGCTGGTGCTCGCGTTGCTGTGGACCGGCGGCCATCCGTCGAAAGAAGCACAGGCGCTGCTGGAGCAGATCCGCGATATCGACGGTGATTTTGAGTTTGAGACCTATTACTCACTCTCCTGCCACAACTGCCCGGACGTGGTGCAGGCGCTGAACCTGATGTCGGTTCTGAACCCGCGCATCAAACACACGGCTATAGACGGGGGTACCTTCCAGAACGAAATCACCGATCGCAACGTGATGGGTGTTCCGGCAGTGTTCCTGAACGGGCAGGAGTTTGGCCAGGGGCGTATGACCCTGACGGAAATTGTCGCCAAAGTGGATACGGGTGCCGAAAAACGGGCTGCCGAAGAGCTGAACACGCGTGATGCGTATGATGTCCTGATTGTCGGTTCTGGCCCGGCGGGCGCGGCGGCGGCGGTGTACTCCGCACGTAAAGGGATCCGTACCGGCCTGATGGGCGAACGTTTTGGTGGTCAGGTACTGGATACCGTGGATATTGAAAACTATATCTCAGTACCGAAAACCGAAGGTCAGAAACTGGCCGGGGCACTGAAAGCGCACGTCAGTGATTACGCAGTGGATGTGATCGACAGCCAGAGCGCCAGCAAGCTGGTTCCGGCCGCGGTTGAAGGTGGCTTGCATCAGATTGAAACCGCCTCCGGCGCGGTGCTGAAAGCGCGCAGCATTATCATTGCTACCGGCGCGAAATGGCGCAACATGAACGTCCCGGGCGAAGATCAGTATCGCACTAAGGGCGTGACCTACTGCCCGCACTGCGATGGTCCGCTGTTCAAAGGGAAACGCGTGGCGGTGATCGGCGGCGGTAACTCCGGCGTGGAAGCGGCTATCGACCTGGCGGGTATTGTGGAACACGTTACCCTGCTGGAGTTTGCCCCGGAGATGAAAGCCGACCAGGTTCTGCAGGACAAAGTACGCAGCCTGAAAAACGTCGACATCATCCTGAACGCGCAGACCACGGAAGTGAAGGGTGACGGCAGCAAGGTGACCGGTCTGGAATACCGCGACCGCGTGAGTGGCGATGTCCACAGCGTAGCGCTTTCGGGGATCTTCGTGCAGATTGGCCTGCTGCCAAACACCACCTGGCTGGAAGGGGCGATTGAGCGCAACCGTATGGGCGAAATCATTATTGATGCGAAGTGTGAGACCAGCGTGAAGGGCGTATTTGCGGCCGGCGACTGTACCACCGTGCCTTACAAACAGATCATCATCGCCACGGGCGAAGGTGCGAAGGCGTCCCTGAGTTCATTCGACTATCTCATTCGTACCAAAACCGCATAAAAAAGTAAGACGACACCTGCAATAGCAAGAGGCCACCGGAAGGTGGCCTCTTTTTTTATCTGACGACCATCACCGGAATGTGCGTATGGCGGATCACGCTGGAGGCGTTCGACCCGAGCAGATGCGTGGTGATGGACGGGTTACGCGAACCGATGACCACCACGTCAGCTTTCAGTTCGTTTGCCAGTTCGTTTACCGCATCACGCACGCTGCCAAACCTGACGTGCGTTTTGATGCGTGAAGGGTCGATGCTGAAATGGCCCACCATGGTTTGCAGGCGCGTTTCCGCCTCGTGCTGCAAGTGCTCCTCGAAGCGACGCACATCGGCGGCGAAGCGGTGAAGGCTCAGGCTGGCGGAGCCTGGCAGCACATGCAACAGATGGATGACACCGTCCTGCTGTGCCAGGAACTCGGCATGGCGTACGGCCTTGTCGCTCAGCTCCATCTCAAAAACATCAACCGGCATAATGATTCTCTGATACATACCCGTTTCTCCTTGTTTATAAACGCTGAACTCATTCAACCACAAAATAGTCATGGTTTCTGTAAGCGCCTCGTCAGTTTTCTTATCTCGCCAGGAAAAATCTCAAAAGGCCTCTATTCCCGGGCAGACCTTCAGGGGTAGCTACCCTTATACACTTACCTGGAACCTTTCGGAGGTCGCATGAAAGCACTTACGTATCACGGTCCGCACCATGTTCGCGTCGAGAATGTCCCTGACCCCATCATTGAACAGCCCGACGATATCATCCTGCGCGTTACGGCCACGGCGATCTGCGGCTCCGATTTGCATCTCTATCGTGGCAAGATCCCGAAGGTGCAGCACGGCGATATTTTTGGTCACGAATTCATGGGCGAAATTGTTGAGTGCGGCTCAGAGGTGAAGCAGCTGCAAAAGGGCGATCGCGTGGTGATCCCTTTTGTCATCGCCTGCGGAGACTGTTTCTTTTGTCGTTTGCAGCAGTACGCGGCCTGTGAGAATACCAATGCCGGACAGGGTGCGGCTCTGAACAAAAAGCAAATCCCCGCGCCGGCAGCGCTGTTTGGCTATAGCCATCTCTACGGCGGCGTGCCGGGGGGACAGGCGGAATATGTGCGCGTGCCGAAAGGTAACGTCGGGCCGTTTAAAGTCCCGCAACTTCTTTCTGATGATAAGGCGCTGTTCCTGTCGGATATTTTGCCCACGGCCTGGCAGGCGGCAAAAAATGCGCAGATTGAAAAAGGCTCAAGCGTGGCGGTTTACGGTGCAGGGCCGGTGGGGCTACTGACCATTGCCTGCGCGCGGCTGTTAGGGGCCGAGCAGATCTTTGTTATCGATCACCACCCGTATCGGTTGCGATTTGCCGAGGCGCGTTACGGTGCCATCCCCATCAACTTTGATGAAGATAATGACGCCGCGGAAAAAATCATCGAGCAGACCGCCGGCCAGCGTGGGGTTGATGCCGTGATTGATGCGGTAGGATTCGAAGCGAAAGGCAGCACCACGGAAACGATCCTCAGCAATCTTAAAATTGAAGGCAGCAGCGGGAAAGCGTTGCGTCAGTGTATTGCGGCCGTTCGCCGTGGCGGGGTGGTCAGCGTACCCGGCGTGTACGCTGGGTTTATTCATGGCTTCCTGTTTGGCGATGCCTTCGATAAGGGGCTGACGTTTAAGATGGGCCAGACGCACGTTCACGCCTGGCTGGGCGAACTGTTACCGCTGATCGAAAAAGGGCTGCTTACGCCGGAAGAGATCGTCACCCATTATCTCCCCCTTGCGGATGCGGAACGCGCCTATAAGATTTTCGAAAAACGGGAGGAGGAGTGCCGGAAGGTGATCCTGGTTCCTGGCGCCGAAACGCCCGAGGCGGCGGAACAGCAGGTTAAAGGGCTGGTAAATGCCTTTCCGGGTGGGGTGGTGTGAGGTGACTCATCTACCAGTGGCGCTCCAGATAAAGCACCGCCGTGACGATAATCGCCACAAAAATGAGAAAAATAAGCGTGATAACCCCTATCTCACTCATGACCGTCCCCGCGGCACCAAAACAGATTAAGCGTGGATTAAGGCCATTTTGCGCGATATAGGAAATTAGGGTGAATTGGCGGAAAGAGGATGCGACTGCATCCTCTGTGCAACGCGGGGCGCGCTTGTTCAGAAGGGGGTTAACGCAGGTAATCGCCCGCCGCTTCTGGCTGGTAGAGTAACGCCAGGACTTCCAGATGGGTTGAGGCGCCGCCCGGTAATTCCCAGTGGATGGTATCCCCCGTGCGCAGCCCCAGCAGCGCGGCCCCTACCGGTGCGAGGACAGAAAGCTGAGTGCTGCTGTCCGTCATTTGCGCCGGGTAAACCAGCGTGCGGGTTAGCTCTTCACCAGTGGTGAGGTTGCGGAATTTTACCTGGCTGTTCATGGTGACCACGTCATGGGGCATCGACTCAGGCGTGCACATTTGTGCCCGGTCGAGCTCCTCATTCAGAGCGTCTGCCACCGGCAGTGAGGCAAATTCTGCTTTTTCCAGCAGTCTGTCGATACGTTCTGCGTCGAGCTCGTTAATGATAATGGTTGGTCTGGACATTTTTACTCCATGTCGTTAATGCTGCGTGTTACGCAGAAACTGATCCAAAAGAAAACCCTCGCCGTCTGGCAGCGAGGGTTTAACTCTCCCGATGATACTGGCTGAGCGCGTAAGTTTGAAGTGATGAAGGTCACATTCATGGTCCATATGAATTTTCGTTGAAATTTATTCAGTCTTCCTTTCCGCTGGATTGCGTTACGCTGAGCGTTCTGAACCAGGGTCTGGTGCGAAGCGCCATGCCCGCCAACGAGAGAGCACTATGTACTTCTATCAACCGTCCCAGGGGCACGGCCTGCCGCATGACCCGCTGAATGCCATTATTGGCCCACGTCCTATTGGCTGGATCTCCTCATCTGATAAGGCCGGTCAGTTGAACCTCGCACCGTACAGCTTCTTTAACTGCTTTAACTATCGTCCGCCTATCATTGGTTTTTCCAGCAACGGCTGGAAGGACAGCGTGCGTAATATTACCGAAACGGGGGAGTTTGTCTGGAACCTGGCCACGCGCGATCTGGCTGAAGCGATGAACCAAACGTCCGCGATGCTTCCGCACGATCGGGATGAGTTTACCTTTTCCGGATTGACGCCGGCGGCGAGCCTGCTTGTTAAGGCGCCGCGCGTGGCGGAGAGCCCGGTGAATTTTGAGTGCCGCCTGTCGCAGTGCATTCAGCTGACCGGCGCCGACGGTACGCCGGTTGATACCTGGCTGGTGCTGGGGGAAGTGGTCGGTATCCATATTGCCGAATCGTTGCTGGAAGAGGGGATCTACCAGACGGCGAAAGCGCAGCCCATCCTGCGTGCGGGTGGGCCGACGGCGTACTATGGGATCAGTGATGAAAACCGGTTTGATATGGTTCGCCCGGGTGCGGGTCAGTAACCGGCCTTATCTACCACGAATTGTTTACCGCAGTTACCCGGATGTGGCTGCGGGGCAAATGACGTCGCAGACAGCGGGTTATTAATGGTGTCAGCCTTGAGTGAAATCTGCATTTCGGTCAGATACGCCGGATTGCCATTGCAGGTGAGCTTGAACGCTTTGACGTTTTCCTTGCCCCAGCTTTTGGCAACGGCGCGGTCAAAGTCGCTACGGTTGAAGGTTTTCCCGTAGTTATCGGCGAGGAATTGACCGACAGTGCTGCTTTTTACTTCCTGATTCATCCGCACCATCGTGCCGAAATAGGCATCGGGATCAAAACCAAAGCAGACGCCATGTTTGGCATACTCGTAACGCTCCAGGCAGGAATTACCGCCCGCGCCCGGCATCACGCTGTTTAGCTTTGCGGCCCCGGACAGCGACAGTCCGGTTTCGGCGGCGGCACATTTGCGGCTGGCCTTCGCTTCCGGCAGGTTCGGGATCGGGCGCGTGGCGCAGCCAAAGCGCATCCATCGACGTTCATCCACGCCGCGGGCGGCAATCGATTTCGGCAGGCCTGGCCAGAGTCCGTGAACGGTCAGAAAATCGACTTTATTGTCGGTCTCTTTTTGCAGGCGACACTCGTCTGGTTCATTACGGTTGCGCTCGACCATGCTCTGACAAAACCCGGTTTGCCAGGACAGCGCCAGCACATAACGATCGAAATCGCCATACTGCGTTGCCTTGAGCGGTTCGGCCTGTGTGGAGAAAACACAAAGAGCAAGCGCGAATGCGCCAGACGGGATAACGATATCCTTCCTGAACATATGATTTCCTGATCGAATGAGCACAATAAATTTCTGGGAGTTATTAAAGCACAAAAAGCGCCCGCAGGCGCTTTCTGGATAGCCGTAATTTAGCTTAGGCCGCGCCGGGAACCAGCACTTCGGTGGCGATAATCACGATAATCAGCCCAACAATCACCGGCACTGAGGTGCGTTTGACCACTTCGAATGGCGAGATTTTTGCCATCCCGGCAACGGCGACGACCACGCCCGACACCGGGGAGATAGTACGGCCCAGGTTTGACGCCTGCAGCATGGGAATGGAGAGGTACGCCGGGTTAATACCGGAGGAGTGAGCCAGTTTGGGGATCATCTCCACAAAAGCGTAGAAGGGCGCGTTACCGGAGCCGGTGGTCATGGCCGCCAGCATGGTGAGCACCACCAGAACCAGCATCAGGATAATACTGGCCGAGCCGAACGAGGTGGCAATGGAGATCAGGCTCTGGATAAAGCCAATTGTGCTCAGGCCCTGGGCAAAGACGCCTGCCGCAACCAGCAGCATCACCACCCCGGCAAAAGCATCTGCCATACCGCGATACGCCACTTCCAGACCGGAGAAGACGTTTTGCGTGTTAAAACCACGCACAAATTCCAGCATGGCGGCCAGCAGCATACAGATCACCAGAATGGTGATGATGTGCAGTTGCGGACCCCATTTGCCGTCAAAAATCAGTACCCCGATAATTGGGGTGAAGGGCAGAATGGCATAAAACGCGGGTGCGGTGGTGGTGATTTCACTCACATCCATCATTTCGTAGCTGATGTTCTCTTTCTTATCCAGATAGCGCTGCCAGAAGAAATGCGCGATCCCCATTCCCACAATGGCGACAATAGAGATCGGCAATGTGGTTTTAAAGGCGAAGTCGATGAGTGACATTTCCGCTGCCTTTGCTGCCAGTACTACATCACCTGAAGTCGGGGAGAGAATTATCGCTGCCGGTGACGCGCAAATTGCCGCTGCCGCGCCACGGCTGATACCAACGTTGACCATGACCGGGAACAGTGTGGCCATGAGCAGTACGCCAAGTCCGGTAGCCGACGACACGGCCAGCGACATCAGGCAGGCGAGGAAATAGGCGGCGACCATCAGCAGATAGGGCGAGTTGATGTACTGCAGAGGTTTTGAGGCAAGCTTCACGACCATGTCGTTGGCACCGATATGGGTCATGTAGGCGGCAAAACCGCACAGCATCATGATCATCATACCCAGGTCGCCGCCGCGGCTCATGAGTAATATCTTAATGTATTCAACAATATCAGTGGCGGTGTAACCAGTACTGGTTGCGCTGGCTGGTAATACCTGATGCCCCATTATGGCGCTGATAATCAGCAGTGTTAAACCGCCAACGAATAATACGCCCGTGGCCGAGTAGCCTTTAATGATGTAGCGTGCGACACCGACAATGACGACGACCCCAATAAGGAGTTCGATAAACGTAAGCATGATTTCCCCTGTATCTTTGCTGCACTGGAGCACAAAAAAATCAATAAAATAAGAAGGATGAAAATGTGCCGAATAAATGGCCCGTTCTTGCTGATTAAAATCAATAAACAGACGACTAGAGAACGGAACAACCGCATTTTTGCCATGGCCCATACATTTATGTCATGAGAGGCTTGACCGTCAGACATCGCGCAGGATGTCTTTATAATGATAACAAAATGTTAATAACCTGTGTAGTTTAGTATGTTGTTGATTAAAAAGTTAAAGAGGTAAAAAGCCTACGTAATATGGGCTTATTCGAACGTTCCCGACAGGTTTAATTAAGAATATTCCCGAAAAAAGGCCGGATAATTAGGAATAACAGCGATGCCGTTAAGTTCTGGTTCAACTATTTTATGGTAAACTTTGCCTCGAATACTAAGAATGGTAATTGCATTGTGATCGTACGTAATACTTTTTTCTCTATTTTGTTGTTTATTTTTGGGCAGTTAACGTTTTCTTCTGTTGCACAGGCAGCGGACAACGCGACGGATAAAGGCTGGTTCTCAACCTTTACGGATAATGTTTCCCAGACATGGTCGGCACCAGAACATTATGATCTCTATGTTCCGGCAATAACGTGGCATGCGCGCTTTGCTTATGACAAAGAGAAAACCGATAAATACAACGAGCGTCCCTGGGGGGCGGGGTTTGGTCAGTCGCGCTGGGATGAAAAGGGCAACTGGCACGGCATCTATCTGATGGCCTTTAAGGACTCGTTTAATAAATGGGAACCGATTGGCGGTTATGGCTGGGAGAAAACCTGGCGCCCGTTAGCAGACGAGAACTTCCACGTCGGTTTGGGCTATACCGCCGGGGTCACTGCGCGTGACAACTGGAACTACATTCCGATCCCGGTGCTGCTGCCGCTGGCCTCTATTGGCTATGGGCCGGCAACGTTCCAGATGACCTACATTCCCGGTACGTACAACAACGGTAACGTTTACTTCGCCTGGATGCGTTTTCAGTTTTAACTGAAAAAACTTTACATGTTGGTGAAAAAACGCGCAGGCGTTGATTCATAAACGATAAAAATCTGCCAGTGAAAATTAACGCGACTTTAGTCACTTTTTATCAAAGATCCGCTGGACAAAAGGTCCCACAATTGATGTACTGGTAACCGACACAGCATTTGTGTCGTTTTTTAATGTAAAGGTAATTTTGATGTCTAAGATTAAAGGTAACGTTAAGTGGTTTAATGAGTCCAAAGGATTCGGTTTCATTACTCCTGAAGATGGCAGCAAAGACGTGTTCGTACACTTCTCTGCAATCCAGTCTAATGGTTTCAAAACTCTGGCTGAAGGTCAGCGTGTAGAGTTCGAAATCACTAACGGTGCCAAAGGCCCTTCTGCTGCTAACGTAATCGCTCTGTAATTCAGACGCGTCAGCAAGAATTTCAAAACCCGCTCACTGAGCGGGTTTTTTTCGTTTTGAATCAGCCAAGCAGATACATTTTCAGGAAGCTGGCCACGATCAGCACGCTCAACAACACCATTCCTGCGCTCATCAGACTCTGTTTCATTCTGTCACCCTCGTTCAGTATTGCACTCAGAGTGACAGAGAAAAATTAAGCCAACATTAACGCGCCGGCTGTTAGTGCTGACTTGCGGTGGAAAATAGCCAAAATGCGATCCCCGTCATCGCAAAGGAGCCCAGCATGTTAATGGCGATGTTCACCAGCGCCCAGCCGATACGACCTTCCTGAAAGAGAAACACCACTTCTGCAGAGAAGGTGGAGAAGGTGGTTAAGCCGCCGCAGAAACCTGTCGTAATCAATACCTTCCACATTGGGTCGATGTGCGTCATGCGGTTAAACCAGGCCAGTCCCATGCCTATGATAAAGGCGCCAATCAGGTTCGCGGCGAGCGTCCCCATCGGAATCGCCTGATGCAGCGGGTTAAACCGCATACTCAGAAACCATCGCGCAACGCTACCCGTTCCCCCACCAATAAAAACGGCTAAAAGTAGTTGTAACACGCTTAATACCTGCTATTTGATGTGTAAGAGAAGCGAGTTTAACGCCGTTTATGATGAGGGGACAAATATGTATGTTGCGGTAGGACAGTTTGCGGTCACGCCTCGCTGGCACGAGAACGCGATCGCTTGCGTCAATCTGATGGCGCAGGCACAGCAAAAAGGCGCGTCGCTGCTGGTGCTCCCGGAGGCCTTGCTGGCCCGTGATGATAATGACCCGGATCTGTCGGTGAAGTCGGCCCAGCCGCTGAACGGCGGTTTTTTACAGCATTTACTGGCGCAGAGTGCTGGTAACGAGATGACCACCATTCTGACCGTGCATGTTCCCTCAACACAGGATCGTGCGGTCAATACGCTGGTGGCGATTCGTGACGGGAAGATTGTCGCACATTACGCCAAGCTGCATCTCTATGATGCCTTCAGCGTTCAGGAGTCCCGGCGGGTTGACCCGGGAGACCGTATTCCCCCGCTGCTGGAGATTGACGGAGTAAAAATTGGGTTGATGACCTGCTACGACCTGCGTTTTCCGGAGCTGGCGCTCCATCTGGCGTTACAGGGCGCGGACGTTCTGGTATTGCCTGCCGCGTGGGTCAAAGGACCGTTGAAGGAGCATCACTGGACGACGCTGCTTGCGGCGCGCGCGCTGGATACGACCTGCTATGTGGTTGCAGCAGGCGAATGCGGCACGAAAAATATCGGGCAAAGCAGGGTGGTGGATCCGCTTGGGGTGACGATCGCCGCCGCCGCTGAAACCCCCGAGTTGCTGGTGGCGGAGATAAACGTAGACAGAATCGCGCTTGCACGTCAGCAATTACCTGTTCTTCGCAATCGTCGGTTTGCGCCACCGCAATTATTGTGATGTTTTTTTCAACAACGCTTGATTCACCTTGTTACAGATTGCTATTGTGTGCACGCGCTAAATGACCGTTAATAGATTCAGGTTTTGGCGCTGTATGCAGCCTGTTTTAAGTAAAGAAGGTATCTATGGGTGAGATTAGTATTACCAAACTGCTGGTGGTTGCCGCACTGGTCGTCCTGCTGTTTGGTACCAAGAAGTTACGCACGCTGGGTGGTGACCTGGGGGCTGCCATCAAAGGCTTTAAGAAAGCGATGAACGACGATGACGCGGCTGCGAAGAAAAGCGCCGAGGACGACATCCCGGCAGACAAGCTTTCTCACAAAGAGTGACAGCCATGCCTGAGGGCATGCGAAAAAAAACCGGCTCATGAGGCCGGTTTTTTTGTATTACTGTAAATGAATATTACAGCATTATTTTACTTCTTCGCCTTTCGCCTGCATGTCCGCATGGTATGAAGAGCGAACAAACGGGCCGCACGCCGCGTGGGTAAAGCCCATCGCCATCGCTTCGGCTTTCATCTCATCAAACTCGTCCGGGCTGACGTAGCGCTGTACCGGCAGGTGGTGACGGCTTGGCTGCAGATACTGGCCCAGGGTGAGCATGGTTACACCGTGGCGGCGAAGATCGCGCATGACCTCGATGATTTCCTCATTGGTTTCACCCAGCCCTACCATCAGACCTGATTTGGTCGGAATGTGCGGATGTGCTTCTTTAAAACGCTCCAGCAGCTTCAGGGACCAGTTATAATCCGCACCCGGACGAACCTGGCGGTAAAGACGCGGCACGTTCTCCAGGTTGTGGTTAAACACGTCTGGCGGCGTGGCGGTCAGAATATCCAGCGCACGGTCCATACGGCCGCGGAAGTCAGGCACCAGCGTCTCAATTTTGATGTTCGGGCTTTTCTCGCGAATGGCCGTAATACAATCAGCGAAGTGCTGTGCACCACCATCGCGCAGATCGTCACGGTCTACGGAAGTGATGACCACATAACGCAGCGCCATGTCAGCGATGGTCTGCGCCAGTTTTTGGGGTTCGTTAGCATCAGGTGCAACTGGACGGCCATGGGCTACGTCGCAGAACGGGCAGCGGCGGGTACAGATAGCACCCAGAATCATAAACGTCGCGGTACCGTGATTGAAACATTCAGCAAGGTTCGGGCAAGAGGCTTCTTCACAAACGGAGTGAAGGCCATTTTTGCGCATCGCCGCTTTGATCCCCTGGATACGCGAAGAGTCGGCCGGAAGTTTGATTTTCATCCATTCCGGTTTTCTTAACAGCGCCTCGCGCTCTGTAGCCACGTTTTTAACCGGGATAAGGGCCATTTTATCGGCATCGCGGTATTTTACACCGCGTTCCATCACAATGGGTTTACTCATAGCGTGCGTGTTCCAGTTGCGAATATCGAAGGAAAGCGTTTCAATTCAAGGGAATGTTGTATTTATCAACTATTTTTGAACGAACGACAGGCAGTATATCATTGAAAGGGGCGTTAAAGCAGCCTGCCAGGTCGCCAATTTGTAAAATAGTTGTTGTTTTGTGCCTTTTGCCCTGCCTGCAGCAGGGACTTGTGCTGTCTGAAGCGGTCAGAAGGCCTGACGGATAATGCGGATAACGTTTTCCAGGACCGGATCGCGCAAACTCAGTTTGTTGTAATGCAGTGAAATCTCGACAGATTCCGCATTAAGCTGGCTGAGCGGGATACTTTCAAGCGGCCAGCATTTGCGCAGCAGGTTGTACAGACGTGCCGGCATAATGCACAGCATATCGCTGCTGCCGATCAGAGATGCGGTAGTGAACATATTGTAACTGCTGAAACTGATCTGGCGTTCCGGGAAAATTTCATCAATACGCTGGCGCAGAGCATGATTCGCCTGTCCTTCGGTCATGAAAGACGAGTGGTCATAGTTGCGCAGATTTTCAAGGGTCAGTGGTTCGCTGAGAGCAGGATGCTGCTGGCGACACACCAGAACCAGATTATCCGCATAGAGCACATTTTGCCCCAGTGCTCTGGCACTGAAGCTGCCGCTTTCAATAATCAGGTCCGTCTGGAACTGGGCAAGCTGAATATCAGGCTCACTGAGAGGCACATTGCGCAGCAGAAGCTGCGGGGCATGCTCTTTCACGGCCTGATAAATTGCAGGCATCACCAGAACGCCCACGGAAGGGGAACAGCCGATGGTAATGGTGCGCTGCTTATCGTAGCTGCCGGTTAAATCCAGCGCGCCCAGAATGGATTCCAGCCCCTGGCTGATGAACTCATGGAGGTGCGTGGCGTAGGCCGTCGGCGTTACCCCCTGGCCCTTACGGATAAATAACGGGTCGGGAAATATAGCGCGCAGCTTTTGAATGGACTGGCTTATTGCTGATGGCGTGAGATTAAGAATTTTCGCAGCGTTAACGATACCCTTATGGACATATACTGCCTCAAAAATAGTCAGTAAATTGAGATCAATATTACGTAAAGTCCGAAAAATTTGCGGCTTGTCTTCGCCACCAGGGTCATTCAGGCGTTTGGCTGGTAAATTATTATACTCCACGCTTTTACTCCGTATACATTCACAATATGAATGATAGTTGAATTTATTTATTATGCTTGTAGAGATTCGTAAAGTGTTGGTTTTGTTTCACTTCTTTATCAAAAATCAAACAGTTGTGTGATTATCACTCACGTTACTTAGACCCTGTTTGTCACGTTTGAGGGAAGCTAAATAATATGTAACGGCAATATTCGGGCGCTTCGAAAATATAGAATCTGTGGTTTATTGTAAAGCGCAAAAGCGGTAAATAAACAGTGGCCCGTCAAATTAGCGAGCCATGTTGTATGATATATTAAGCAGGGATATATTCGTGCGGGGGATTGTTAAGTAGTGCTAACACATTCTTCAAAAGCACAGGACGAATAGTGTCTGGCGTAGCGGTATCGACCCACTGGCGCATTTGCGTCATCTCCATGCCGGCGTAGCCGCAGGGGTTTATGCGCTGGAAAGGGGTGAGATCCATATTAATATTCAATGCCAGGCCGTGGAAGGAGCAGCCTTTACGAATTCGCAGCCCCAGAGAGCAGATCTTCATTTCCCCGACGTAAACGCCTGGTGCATCGGCGCGTGGATGCGCATCGATACCATATTCCGCCAGCGTATTGACGACAGTTTGTTCCAGTAGAGTGACCAGTTCACGCACGCCCAGTTTCCTGCGCTTCAGATTGAGCAGGACGTACATTACCTGCTGTCCGGGGCCGTGGTAAGTGACCTGCCCGCCGCGATCGCTCTGAATCACCGGGATGTCTCCCGTCATCAATAAATGTTCCGCTTTTCCCGCCTGACCCTGCGTAAAGACTGGCAGGTGTTCGACCAGCCAGATCTCATCCGGGGTGCTGTCATCGCGTGAATCGGTGAAGTCATGCATAGCCTGGGAGACAGGCTCATAAGGTTGCAGCCCGAGGTGTCGGACCAGAATTTTATCCTGATACAAAACAGCGTCTCCGAAGACGAGGGACAAAAGATGCGGGGGAGTATATCACAGCGGGGAGAGGGGTTACCCGGCAAACCGGGTAACCGCAAAGGGACTACAGCACCATACGAACAATTTCGATATTGCCGAGCTCTTCGTACAGCGTCTCAACCTGCTCAATGTGTGTAGCGGTGATGGTAATAGAAACCGAGTGGTAGTTGCCCTTGCTGCTTGGTTTTACTGACGGAGAGTAGTCACCCGGCGCATGGCGCTGTACCACTTCAACCACCTGATCAACCAGCTCAGGCTTCGCCAGACCCATTACTTTGTAGGTAAATGGGGTAGGGAATTCAAGCAGTTCGTTAAGTTTGGTTTTCATGTCAGCTCCGGCGTAACGTCAAAAAGAATAACTCCCACGTCAGGTGGGAGTTATCAGGATACTTAGTATATGGGGATCAAAATCACACTTTCAAGTGTTCAATTTTTAACCAAACCAGTGATGGAACATCAATTTAATGTAATCAATGATTTTGCCGAAGAAATTACCTTCAGGAATTTCTTGCAGGACAACCAGCGGACGCTGATCGATCGTCTTGCCATCCAGCTGGAAGTTGATGGTACCTACAACCTGGTTTTTCTGCAGTGGCGCATGCAGCTCGGTGCTGTTCAGGACGTAGCTGGCTTTGAGATCCTTCATACGACCGCGTGGAATGGTCAGGTACAGATCTTTATCCACGCCAAGAGAGGCTCGGTCGTTGTCGCCGAACCAGACGGGTTCGGAAGCAAACTCTTTACCTGCTTTCAGCGGGTTCACGGTTTCGAAGAAACGGAAGCCCCAGGTCAGCAGTTTCTTGCTTTCTGTTTCACGACCTTTAAAGGTACGGCCGCCCATCACGGCAGAGATCAGGCGCATCTGACCTTCAGTGGCAGAGGCCACCAGGTTGTAACCCGCTTTGTCAGTATGGCCCGTTTTGATGCCATCAACGTTCAGGCTGTTATCCCATAGCAGGCCGTTACGGTTGGTCTGACGAATACCGTTGAAGGTGAACTCTTTCTCTTTATAGATGGCGTATTCGTTAGGTACGTCGCGGATCAGCGCCTGACCAATGAGCGCCATATCACGCGCGGAGCTGTACTGACCGTCGGCGTCCAGACCGTGTACGGTCTGGAAATGGCTGTTTTTCAGACCCAGCGCGTTCACGTAGCTGTTCATCAGGCCCACGAAGGCGTCCTGGCTACCGGCAGCAAAATCGGCCATCGCCACACAGGCATCGTTACCTGACTGCAGGTTGATCCCGCGAATGAGCTGAGAAACGGGAACCTGCATACCCGGTTTCAGGAACATCAGAGACGACCCTTTGAACACCGGGTTTCCGGTTGCCCACGCATCGTTACCGATGGTGACCAGGTCAGTTTCCTTGAATTTCCCGGCTTTCATCGCCTGGCCGATAACATAGCTGGTCATCATTTTGGTCAGGCTGGCCGGGTCGCGGCGTGCATCAGCATTCTGTTCTGCCAGCACTTTGCCAGAGTTGTAATCGATCAGGATGTAGGATTCCGCATCGATTTGCGGAACGCCAGGGATCATGGTCTTGATATTCAGGTCATCGGCGTGAGCTGCAGAAAGTGCAGCAGCGCAAAGGGCCGTGGTCAGCGCCATGCGCTGCACAAAACGAGCAGAAAAAGTGGTCTTCATGGTCAGAACTACGACATCCGTGATGGAATTAAAAAAAGTGCCTTACTATAGCAAATGCTATTCAGGCAGGCATCCGACTTTAAGCATGAGTTTGTGAATGTGTTTTACACAAACTGACATTTCGGACACCGCCGATTAATTACTTTGCAACAGCGATAAATGACTGAAGCTGAGCTTCATTTTGCAAACGCTGCTGCAGGGACGCAGCCTGCGATTTACTGGCAAACGGCCCCATCTGAATACGCCAGACCGCACCGTTTTGCTCAACGCGTCCCGGGACGCCAAACTGCTGGCTCAGACGCTGTTGATACTGCTGGGCCCGAGCCTGATCGCTCACTGCGCCTACCTGCACCACATAGCTGCCGCTGGCCGCTGCCGGAGCTGCCACCGCCGTACTTTGCGTGGCCGCTGGCGCCGTTACGGGCGCCGGTTGAGCTGCTGGCGCACTCACGGGTGCAGGGGCGGGTGTCGGCTCACTGCCTTCAAGCACGCCCGAGGCTAAGGTCGTTGGTGCGCCAAGAAAGCCGCTACTCTTTACCGGTGCGCCCGTTGAATCATCACTTTGCAGCGTGTCATTGCTGATTGGACGGATTTCTCCCCCCGGCTGAGCCGGTTCGGCCGGAGAAGAGACGCTTCCCATTCCGCCGTCAAGATTTGGACGGTCGGGAAGGGCATAGGTCTGTTTCGCCACTGTCGTACACGCGGTACCCGGTCCGGAGAGCGAACCATCCTGCGCCACGATAATCGGGTCGATACGGACTTTGGTGTTATTCGACGTGTTCAGGCGATCGGCGGACGCGCGAGACAGGGAGATCACCCGGTCATTGCCGTACGGGCCGCGGTCGTTGATGCGCACAACGATCATACGGCCGTTCGCCAGGTTGGTGATACGGGCATAGCTCGGGATCGGCAGCGTCGGGTGTGCTGCAGTCAGCTGCATTGGGTCGAAGGCCTCCCCGGACGCCGTCAGGTTACTGCCGGGTTCGGCATCATAAATGGCGGCAAAGCCAGCCTGGCTGAAGCGGGAAGGATCCTGAACAATTTTGTAGCTTTTGCCGTCGCGCTCGTAATCCTGATTCGCACTGGCATTCAGCGGTTCATAAACGGGATCGGCACCGCTGATTTCAACGATCGGGCCATTACACACCGCAGGCTGCGGCGGCGCGACGGTTGCCTGTTGCTGACCATCATCACTTGTACAGGCCGCAAGTAAACTTGCCGCAATGCAGATCCCCAGCCACTGCTTACGCATTCCGATCCCCTTATTTTTATACGCTTTTTGACAACATTTTTCTGTGGGTATGGATCGACATCACGATACCAAACCCGGCCATCAACACAATCAGTGCCGAGCCTCCGTAACTCACCAGCGGTAGCGGTACGCCAACCACCGGCAGAATACCACTCACCATACCAATATTTACGAAGACATAAACGAATAAAATCAGCATCAACCCGCCAGCCATAACGCGACCAAAGGTGGTTTGCGCGCGTGCTGCAATCCACAATCCGCGCATGATAAGCAGGACGTATAGCGCCAGCAAAATTAAGATGCCCACCAGCCCCAGCTCTTCAGCCAGTACGGCGAAAATAAAGTCGGTGTGGCGTTCCGGTAAAAACTCCAGCTGCGACTGTGTACCGTGCAGCCAGCCTTTACCGCGCAGGCCACCGGAGCCAATCGCAATTTTAGACTGAATAATATGATAGCCCGCCCCCAGCGGATCGGTTTCCGGATCGAGCAGCATCATGACGCGCTGGCGCTGGTAATCATGCATCAGGAAGAACCAGAGAATCGGAATAAACGCGGCAACCAGCACCACCGCGATGCCAATCAGACGCCAGCTCAGGCCCGACAGGAAAAGAACAAACAGGCCGGAGAGTGCGATGAGGATTGAGGTTCCCAGGTCAGGCTGCGCCGCGACCAGCAGCGTTGGCAGGAAAATCAGCACCAACGCGATGGCGGTATTTTTAAGAGACGGCGGACAGACGTCGCGGTTGATAAAGCGTGCCACCATCAGGGGGACGGCGATTTTGGCGATTTCCGAGGGTTGGAAGCGGACAACGCCCAGATCCAGCCAGCGCTGCGCCCCTTTTGAGATGGCGCCAAACGCGTCTACCGCAACCAGCAAAATAATACAGAAGATGTAAAGATAGGGCGCCCAGCCTTCATAGACGCGCGGCGGGATCTGCGCCATCACCACCATAATGACCAGACCCATCGCGATCTGGCCAATTTTACGCTCCATCATGCCGATGTCCTGGCCGCTGGCGCTCCAGATAACCAGGGCACTGTAAACCAGCAGAGCCAGCAGGATCAGCAGCATGGCTGGGTCGATGTGGATTTTATCCCACAGCGATTTTTTATTTGGATTATCCGTCATGATTATTGGTCCTCCGCCGCAGCGGCGGCCGGGTTTTCAGCCGGCAGTTCGGTGTTGTTATCACCCAGCATAATGTGGTCAAGGATCTGGCGCATGATGGTCCCGACCGCGGGGCCGGCACCGCCGTTTTCCAGAATCATCGCCACCGCGACCTGCGGGTTATCATAAGGGGCAAACGCCGTCATCAGCTTATGGTCACGCAGACGTTCGGCAATGCGATGGGCGTTATAGGTTTCGTTGGCTTTCAGACCAAATACCTGCGCCGTACCGGATTTCGCAGCCACTTTATAAGGCGTACCGGCGAAATACTTATGCGCGGTACCGTTCGGACGGTTTGCCACGCCGTACATCCCGTCTTTAGCGATTTCCCAGAAGCCGGAATGGATGTCACCCACAGGCGCTTCGTGCGGCTGGTTCCAGGGCACTTTTTTGCCGTCTTCAACGGTACTTTGCAGCAGATGAGGGACTTTCACCACGCCGTCATTGATGAGAATCATCATGGCTTTGTTCATCTGAAGCGGCGTGGCCGTCCAGTAGCCCTGGCCGATACCCACCGGAATGGTGTCACCCTGATACCACGGTTTCTTAAAGCGCTTCAGCTTCCACTCACGGGTTGGCATGTTGCCAGAGCGTTCCTCAGCAAGGTCAACACCGGTGTAATGTCCGTAGCCAAACTTACTCATCCACTCTGACAGACGGTCGATACCCATATCGTACGCCACCTGGTAGAAGAAGGTATCCGCGGACTCTTCCAGCGATTTCGTCACGTTCAGATGGCCGTGGCCCCATTTTTTCCAGTCGCGATAGCGTTTTTCAGAACCCGGCAGTTGCCACCAGCCGGGGTCAAACAGGCTGGTATTACGGTTGATGACACCAGCACTCAGGGCAGAGACCGCCACGTAAGGTTTAACCGTTGACGCTGGCGGGTAAACCCCTTGCGTAGCGCGGTTCACCAGCGGCGTGTTCGGGTCATTCAGCAGGCCGGAATAGTCTTTACTGGAGATGCCGTCAACAAAGAGGTTCGGGTCATAGCTTGGCATTGACACCATCGCCAGGATGCCACCGGTACGAGGATCGGTGACCACCACGGCCGCACGGCTGCCCGCCAGTAAGGTTTCAATATACTGCTGCAGTTTAAGGTCGAGGGTCAGATATACGTCATGTCCCGCCTGAGGCGGCACCTCTTTCAGCTGACGAATGACGCGGCCGCGGTTGTTCACCTCAACCTCTTCATAGCCGGTCTGCCCATGCAGAACATCTTCGTAGTAGCGTTCAATGCCCAGCTTGCCGATATCGTGCGTTGCTGCGTAGTTAGCCAGCTTGCCGTCTTTATCGAGGCGCTCGACGTCTTTATCGTTAATCTTGGAGACGTAGCCAATGACATGCGTCAGCGCGGAGCCGTAAGGGTAGTAGCGACGCTTGTAACCTTTCACTTCCACGCCGGGGAAACGGTACTGATTCACCGCAAAGCGGGCCACCTGGACTTCCGTCAGATTGGTTTTAACCGGAATGGAGGTGAAACGGTGGGAACGGGCGCGCTCTTTTTTGAAGGCCGCGATATCGTCATCGTTAAGATCGACCACGCTTCGTAATGCTTCCAGCGTGTCCTGAACGTTATCGACCTTTTCCGGCATCATCTCGATTTGATAGATGGTGCGGTTTAACGCCAGCGGGGTGCCGTTACGATCGTAAATAATGCCGCGGCTGGGCGCGATGGGCACCAGCTTGATCCGGTTTTCGTTTGAACGCGTCTGGTAATCGGTAAAGCGGACAATTTGCAGATTATAAAGGTTGGCGATCAGCACGCCGGTAAGCAGCAAAATCCCGGTAAAGGCGACCAGCGCCCGGCGCACAAACAGCGCGGACTCAGCCGTATAGTCGCGAAAAGAATTCTGTAGTTTCATCCGCTGCTTAATCTACCCTGGTCAGTCATTACTCGCGGTGATAGGGGTGGTTGGTAGTAATGCTCCACGCGCGATACAGGCTTTCTGCCACCAGTACCCGAACGAGCGGGTGGGGAAGCGTCAGCGCGGAGAGAGACCAACTTTGTTCTGCTGCCGCTTTGCAGGCAGGGGACAACCCTTCAGGCCCGCCAATCAACAGACTGACGTCACGACCATCCTGCTTCCAGCGCTCCAGTTCGTGCGCCAGCTGCGGCGTATCCCAGGGCTTCCCTGGAATATCGAGAGTGACGATGCGGTTTTTGCCTGCGGCTGCCAGCATCAGTTCACCCTCTTTATCGAGAATACGTTTGATATCGGCGTTCTTGCCGCGTTTTCCGGCGGGGATCTCCACCAGTTCGAACGGCATGTCTTTTGGAAAACGACGCAGATATTCAGTAAAACCGGTTTGTACCCAGTCCGGCATTTTGGTGCCGACGGCGACCAGCTGCAACTTCACGCATTAACCCCAGAGTTTTTCCAGCTCATACAGGCGACGGCTCTCTTCCTGCATGACGTGGACAATCACATCGCCGAGATCGACAACCACCCAGTCAGCGGTCGCTTCACCTTCAACGCCGAGCGGCAACAGCCCTGCAGCACGCGATTCCTGCACCACGTGATCGGCAATTGAAACAACATGACGCGTAGAGGTACCGGTGCAGATGATCATGCAGTCGGTAATACTGGATTTACCCTTAACGTCGATAGCGATGATGTCCTGACCTTTCAGGTCATCAATTTTGTCAATAACAAAATCCTGGAGTGCTTTACCCTGCAAGTTTTCCCCCTGGGGTGAATGAGATTGTATAACGTTGAATTCTTAGCCAGACAGTATACCTGAACTCAGGCCTGTAACGGGACAAATGTCTCCTGCCCGGCTTTTGAAGGCGGGTATCATCCCACCCTCCGCCTGAGATTGCATCGCCATTTTTGTAAAACAATTTCTGTAAAGCAATGATCGGCGGGAAAGTCTGGCAGCGGAGGATAACAGTATGGCTTACCCTGTCAAGGCAGGAAAAACAATAAGCCACTTTATTATGCCCTTCGGCTATTCATCTGCGCTTTTCTGATACAAACCGTGCGTATGGATATACGCCAGCACCGGGGCCGGTAGCAAATCGTCACAGGCTAAACCGTGCTGTAAACGCTCGCGAATGAGGGTCGCAGAGATATCGAACCACGGCGTCTCCGCCAGATAAATCTTCCCGGCCGGCTGTGTGTGAAGATCTTCTATATTGTCGGTGAGATGATCTTCCAGCCACTGCTGATACTGTGCTTCGCGCATGGTCAGCGGATAGCCCGGACGACGGCAGACGAGCAGATGGCTGTTCTCCAGAATGGTTTCATACTGATGCCAGGTGGGGAGATTCAGCAGAGAGTCCTGACCGATGATAAAGGCCAGCGGCTGGTCTGGTCCGTGTTCTGCGCGCCACTCCTGCAGCGTTTGCGACGTCCAGGAGGGCGTGTCGCGGCGCAACTCGCGCTCATCAAGGCTGAAGAGCGGTTTATCCGCGATGGCCAGGGCGAGCATCGCTTTTCGCTGCTCGCTGGTTGCTTCGGGCTGCGGACGATGAGGCGGGACATTATTGGGCATAATGATAACGCGCTGAAGACCAATCAGATTCGCCAGAATTTCAACCGGCTTCAGATGCCCGTAATGTACCGGGTCGAAGGTGCCACCATACAGGGCCTGGAGAGAGTGCATACTATCCATCAATAAAAACGTCAGCCAGCGCCTTGTGGCAGAGCAGCAGAGAAAGACTTTCCAGCTCCGCCCAGACCGACTGACCGTAATCTTGTTTTAACGTGAGCTCAGCGCGCATCAGAAGCTGTACTGCCTGACGCAGCTGTTCATGACTCAGGCGGTTGACGGCCTCGGTGGTTAACGCCCTGCGATTTTGCCACACCCGATGTTTATCAAACAGCGCGCGCAAGGGCGTATGGGCAGACTGGCGCTTGAGCGCGATCAGCAACAGCAGTTCGCGCTGGAGCGTGCGCAGCAAAATGACTGGCTCGCTGCCTTCAAGGCGCAGCTGCTGCAGAATATGCAGGGCGCGTTTGCTCTTCGCCGACAGCAAGGCATCAACCCAGTGGAACGGCGTGAAGTGCGCCGCGTCGTTAACGGCCTGCTCGACGCGCGGCAGGGTCAGCTTGCCATCCGGCCAGAGCAGGGCGAGCCGGTCCAGCGCCTGCGCGAGGGCCAGCAGATTGCCTTCGTAGCAGTAGCAGAGCAGTTGATTTGCCGCGTCATCCAGCTGAAGCTTGTTCTGCTTCGCGCGCGCGGCCACCCATTTTGGCAGATGCGCCTGCTCAGGCGTCTGACAGGTGACCTGCACCGCATGGGGCGCGAGTTGGGTAAACCACGCCGCGTTTTCCTGCGCTTTCGTCAGCTTATTGCCACGCACGATCAACAGCAGATCGCTGTGTAACAGACTGACCAGCGTGGCCAGTTGTTCATTAATGGCCGCGTTCGGACCATTCTCTGGCAGCAGGATCTGGATCGTCTGACGCGAGGCAAACAGGCTCATCGCCTGGCAAAGTGAGAAGAGGGCATTCCAGTCGGTATTGTTATCCAGCTGGACGGTGTGGTGTTCATCGAAGCCCTGAGCGGCCGCCGCGTGTCGCACGGCATCCAGGCTTTCCTGTAGTAATAGCGGATCGTTACCGAGGAGCAGATACGCCGCGCGCAGCCCTTCATTGAGCTGCGCGCGGAGTTGTTCAGGATACAGCCTGATCATCAGTTACCCATTGAGGTAGAAACAGGAGACGCGTCGGCATCCGGTTTTTCAACAATGTCAGATCCTTGTTTTTTTGACGCTGCAATAGCTGGCAGTTTACGGATCAGCTGTTCCGCTGCCTTGTCGTACATTTCGTTGATGATAATCTGCTGTTCGGCATCTTTTGCCAGCGCCGTCTGCGGGTTATCGAAGAACGAACGGTACACTTTCGTGCTGATCGGGTAGATGTCTTTACCCGGGATCAGAACTGCCGCATTAACCGCCATGACCATTTGATACTCTGCGGTATGGCCGTCCTGGAAGATAGAGGCCGTATCTTTGCTGAGCGTCATCCCCAGCACACGCAGAGACGGTACATCCTGGCGCAGGGTGCCTTTTTCGATCAGCTCAACGCCGTTCAGACGCAACTGATTACGAATTGCGCGGCTGAGTGGACCGTTAGGATCCGATGAGTCGAAAATCATTGTTTTCATCTCAGCAGGCACCGCCGTGGTATTGCGCAGGTGCCAGCCACAGCCAGCGGTGACAAGCACCGCCAGAGATAAGAGTATTGTTGCCAGTTGTCGCACGTTTCCTCCCGCGCTTAGCCAACGACCAGATTCAGCAATTTACCTGGTACGTAGATCACTTTACGTACGGTAACGCCCTCAAGATATTTTGCGACCAGCGGTTCCTGGCCCGCACGCTCGCGAACCTGTTCTTCGGTTGCGTCGACCGCCACGGTAATTTTACCGCGGACTTTACCGTTTACCTGGACCACAACCAGCGTGGTGTTTTCCACCATCGCGGCTTCGTCAGCCTCTGGCCACGGCGCGTTGTCGATATCGCCTTCGCCTTTCAGCTCCTGCCACAGGGTGAAGCTGACGTGAGGCGTGAACGGGTTCAGCATGCGAACGACGGCCAGCAGTGCTTCACGCATTAAGGCACGATCCTGCTCGCCCTCTTGCGGCGCCTTCGCCAGTTTGTTCATCAGTTCCATAATAGCCGCAATTGCGGTATTGAAGGTCTGACGACGACCAATATCATCGGTCACTTTCGCAATCGTTTTATGAACATCACGGCGCAGCGCCTGCTGATCTTCCGTCAGGGCGGCGGCGTTCAGGGCCGGAGCATCGCCCAGTGAGGTGTGTTCGTAAACCAGTTTCCAGACGCGCTTCAGGAAGCGGTTCGCCCCTTCAACGCCTGACTCCTGCCATTCCAGGGTCATGTCTGCCGGAGAGGCAAACATCATGAACAGACGCACGGTATCCGCACCGTAACGCTCAACCATCACCTGCGGGTCGATGCCGTTGTTTTTAGACTTGGACATCTTGCTCATGCCGGTATAGACCAGCTCATGACCTTCGGCGTCTTTCGCCTTCACGATACGGCCTTTCTCGTCGCGCTCAACGATCGCATCGACCGGAGAAACCCAGTTACGCTCGCCGTTTGCACCCACGTAGTAGAACGCATCTGCCAGCACCATGCCCTGGCACAGCAGCTGTTTAGCAGGCTCGTCAGAGTTCACCATGCCCGCGTCGCGCATCAGTTTGTGGAAGAAGCGGAAGTAGAGCAGGTGCATGATGGCGTGTTCAATACCGCCGATGTAAATATCAACCGGCAGCCAGTAGTTTGCCGCGTTGGAATCCAGCATGCCGTCCTGATACTGCGGGCAGGTGTAACGCGCGTAATACCAGGATGATTCCATAAAGGTGTCGAAGGTGTCGGTTTCACGCAGCGCAGGCTGGCCGTTGACGGTGGTTTTTGCCCACTCGGGATCGGCTTTGATCGGGCTGGTGATACCGTCCATGACCACGTCTTCCGGCAGGATCACCGGGAGCTGATCGTCAGGCGTTGGCATCACGGTGCCATCTTCCAGGGTCACCATTGGAATTGGCGCACCCCAGTAACGCTGACGGGAGACGCCCCAGTCGCGCAGACGGTAGTTCACCTTACGCTCACCTACGCCCAGAGAAGCCAGCTTGTCGGCAATGGCGTTAAAGCCCTCTTCGAAGCTCAGGCCGCTGAACTCGCCTGAGTTGAACAGGGTGCCTTTTTCGGTCAGCGCTTGTTCGGACAGGTCTGGTTCAGAACCGTCAGCCGCCAGGATAACAGGCTTGATGGTCAGGCCGTATTTGGTGGCAAATTCGTAGTCGCGCTGGTCGTGACCCGGAACAGCCATTACGGCACCCGTGCCGTACTCCATCAGCACGAAGTTGGCGGCCCAGACAGGAATGGCTTCGCCGGTCAGTGGATGAATGGCTTTGAAGCCAGTATCCACGCCTTTTTTCTCCATCGTTGCCATATCGGCTTCAGCCACTTTGGTGTTGCGGCATTCGTCGATGAAGGTGGCCAGTTCCGGATTATTTTCTGCCGCTTTCTGCGCTAGCGGGTGACCTGCGGCCACGGCCAGGTAGGTCGCGCCCATGAAGGTGTCCGGACGGGTGGTATAGACGGTCAGGGTCTGGTCGTAGTTCTCAACGTTGAAGGTAATTTCCACGCCTTCAGAACGGCCGATCCAGTTGCGCTGCATGGTCTTAACGGTATCCGGCCAGTGGTCCAGATTATCCAGATCGTTCAGCAGTTCGTCAGCGTAAGCGGTGATTTTGATAAACCACTGCGGGATCTCTTTACGCTCAACTTTGGTGTCACAGCGCCAGCAGCAGCCGTCGATAACCTGTTCGTTAGCGAGAACGGTCTGGTCATTCGGACACCAGTTAACGGCAGACGTCTTCTTGTACACCAGGCCTTTTTTGTACAGCTCGGTGAAGAACTTCTGTTCCCAGCGATAGTATTCCGGGGTACAGGTTGCCAGCTCGCGGCTCCAGTCATAACCAAAGCCCAGCATTTTGAGCTGGTTTTTCATGTACGCGATATTGTCGTACGTCCACGGGGCTGGCGCCGTATTGTTTTTTACCGCTGCGCCTTCCGCAGGCAGGCCGAACGCATCCCAGCCGATTGGCTGCAGAACGTTCTTGCCCAGCATGCGCTGATAGCGTGCAATCACATCACCGATGGTGTAGTTACGCACGTGGCCCATGTGTAGTCGACCAGAAGGATAGGGAAGCATCGACAGGCAGTAATACTTCTCTTTGCTCTCGTCTTCGGTTACTTCAAAGGTGCGCTTCTCGTCCCAGTGTTGCTGGACTTTTGATTCTATCTCTTCCGGGCGGTATTGCTCTTGCATGGCAGCCAGTGGTCCTGTTTTCAATACAGCTACAAATGTAGCCAATGGATGTGGTAATTCAGATCCGCATAGCATAGCCCAAACGCCCGCGTCAAAACAGCCTTTCGCACAAATGCGCTTTGCAGGAATTTACCGGGTCTGTGCTTCACCTGACAAAGCGGCGATGAAATAAGGTCTATTATTAGAAATAGTTACTTACCCGGGAGGCAAAATGATGAACAAGGTTGCTCAATTTTACCGCGAACTGGTGGCGACACTGACGGAACGGCTGCGTAACGGCGAGCGCGATATTGACGCGCTGGTGGAGCAGGCCCGTGCCCGGGTGACGCAAACGGGTGAGTTAACGCGAACCGAAGTGGAAGAGGTGACCCGTGCCGTGCGCCGTGACCTGGAAGAGTTTGCGCGCAGCTACGAGGAGAGCCAGGACGAGATCGCCGACAGCGTCTTTATGCGGGTGATTAAAGAGAGTCTGTGGCAGGAACTGGCCGATATTACTGATAAAACGCAGCTGGAGTGGCGCGAGGTGTTTCAGGATTTGAACCACCACGGTGTGTATCAGAGTGGTGAAGTGGTTGGGCTGGGAAATCTGGTGTGCGAGAAATGCCATCACCATATTGCGGTGTATACGCCGGATGTGCTGCCGCTGTGTCCGAAATGCGGGCACGACCAGTTCCAGCGTCGGCCGTTTGAGCCATAAATAAAAGCAAAACGGCAACCACGTTGCCGTTTTTAGTGTCTGCGCCCTCTCCCCGTGGGAGAGGGTTGGGGTGAGCAGCTGTGTTTAAAGTCAACGGCTGACGACTAACCTGCCACCCATTTTTTATTGTCCCGCACCATCGCA
>NZ_WSPD01000024.1:0-49388 GCF_026319105.1 Enterobacter sp. HSTU-ASh6
GCATCCCAGGGCATAAGCGACTCCATAAACGGGTTCTTATGCCTTAGTTGTAAGTGTCTACCATGTCCCCGAACAAGTGTTCACTATGTCCCCGGACCGTACAGTGGGAGAGGGCCGGGGTGAGGGCATCAGGCCGCAATGAGTTACAGCGCCTGATGCTTAGTCTCGTGCGTCAGCAGCAGCGCAATCAGCGTCAGCGCCGCCATGGCCGCCAGATAGACGCCCACATAGAACAGGCCATAATTCGCCTGCAGCCAGGTGGCGATATATGGCGCAACGGACGCGCCCAGAATAGACGAGACGTTATAGGAGAACGACGCGCCGGTATAACGCACTTCCGTCGGGAACAACTCCGGCAGCAGCGCGCCCATCGGACCGAAGGTCAGCCCCATCAGGCTCAGGCCAATCAGCAGGTAGGTCATCACCAGCGCCGGACTACCTGAGCCCAGCAGCGGCGGGAAGACAAACAGGGCAAACAGAATAATGAGCGTGGTGATCGTAATCATGCTCGCACGGCGACCAAACTTATCCGCCAGCAGACCCGCAATCGGTACCATCACGCCAAACCCAATAACCGCCATCATCAGCATCCACAGCACTTCGTTACGCGGCAGCCCCAGCCCAACCGGCGCGGCGGCGGTACTGAAGGTCATGGAGTAAACCGTCATGATGTAGAACAGCGTGTAGGTGGCCAGCATGATAAACGTTCCCAGCACGGTCACGCGGACGTGTTTAGTCAGCAGTGTACCCAGCGGCACTTTCACCTGTTTTTTCGCCGCGGCGACTTTCGCGAACACCGGCGTTTCGTGCAGAGAGACGCGGACATACAGGCCAATCAGCACCAGTACGGCGGAGAACACAAACGGGATACGCCAGCCCCAGCTCATGAACTGTTCATCCGTCAGCAGCCAGGAGAGCAGCAGGAACGTCCCGTTCGCAAAGAAGAAGCCAATCGGTGCGCCAAGCTGCGGGAAGGAGCCATACAGCGCGCGTTTACGCGCCGGGGCGTTCTCGGTCGCCAGCAGCGCCGCGCCACCCCATTCACCGCCCAGGCCCAGACCCTGACCAAAACGCGCCAGCGCCAGCAGGACCGGCGCCAGAATGCCGATGGTCTCATAGGTCGGCAGCAGGCCGATGGCGACAGTGGAGATCCCCATCGTCAGCAGCGAGGCCACCAGCGTCACTTTACGTCCAATGCGATCGCCAAAGTGTCCAAACAGCGCCGAGCCAATCGGACGCGCCACAAACGCGATGGCAAAGGTCGCCAGAGACTGTAGCGTAGCCGCCGTCGGGTCTCCCTGCGGGAAGAAAATATGCGGAAAGACGATAACCGCGGCGGTGGCGTAAATATAGAAGTCGAAGAACTCAATGGCGGTGCCAATCAGCGAGGCGACGACGACTTTATTGCGCGAGTTTACCGGAACGTTTTCCGTTCCTGAGTCGAGTGTGGTGGCTGTTGCTTGCATAATATTTTCTTATTTTTGTCGAACGAAAGGCCATATTACGCACAGCAAAAGCGACATTTCAATCTGTAACAAAACCGCGGGCTGGTGATAAAAGCAACAAAAAGCGGATAATTTTCAGACCAGCCAAATCACGTCTATGAAATGCTTCACAGATTTTAAATATCAGTCAATAACACTGGTTTTTGGTTAAATAAAAGTTACGGTCTGGATTTATATGCTGAAATGATGAATCGGGCTGAAATTTCAGCCCGGAAGGAGGGTTAACGGTGCGTTTTGCCCGGCATCCGCGGGTCATCTTTATACTCGGCGGTGGCAATCCACGCTGCGCAGAACAAGGTCAGACGGGCGAAGAAATAGAAGAACGCCATCAGGCCCAGCACCGAGCCAAACGCCGCGCCAGACGGGGATTTCACCAGCGATGGAAGGGTGTAAGTCATCACAATTTTGATGACTTCAAAGCCGATCGCCGCAATCAACGTGCCGCGGATCAGCGCCTTCTTACGCGGGCGATGGCGCGGCAAACGCCAGAAGATCCAGAAGAACAGCAGGTAGTTGGCGAAGATGGAGATGGCCAGCCCAATGCCACGCCAGGCGGGTTTCAGCCATTCGATATAATCAAGATAGAGCGCGGAGATAATCATCTGCTGCGCCGAGCCCGCCACCGAGGTAATGGAGAGCGTCACGATGAGGGCGACCAGCAGGCCAATCAGCGAAACAAAGTCGCGGAGATACTTCACCCAAATCTTCTCCTGATCCTGCGGCTTACGCTCCCAGACATCGCGCGACTGGGCGCGAATGGCCTCGCGCAGGTTGCCCATCCAGTTTACGCCGGAGTAAAGGGCGATCAGCAAACCGACGATGCCGACCGTAGTACGCTGCTGAACAGCGGTATTGATGGTGCTTTTAAGCGTGCTGGCCAGGGTCGGGTCACTGACGTTATTCAGGATCTTCGTGAAGATATCCTGCAGCAGCGTCGGGTGTGAGGCGAGCACAAACCCGGCTGCGGCAAACGACACCATCAGGATCGGAATCATCGACAGGAAGGAAAAATAGGTGATGGCGGCACCAAACTGGTTCCCCATGCGGTCATTAAAGCGCTCGGTTGCGCGTATCAGATGCGCCACCATGGGAAACTGCTGGATTCTTGCGGCGATGCCGGTGACGGTTCCCAGCGCCTTGCTGACGGTGCCAGGTGCTTTGGCCTCTTCTGGCCCGGTTTCCATCTTCCTGATGGGATCATACTCTAATTGTTGGGTGGGTCGTTGCGGGTTGTTTTCCGGCGTCACGCGTCTTTTCCTTTTCGTTTGGCTGGATGTTATTGAATTATAGCTTGCGACTAATCCACGTAAGCTTTTGTGAGTTCAGTAAGCCACTCCATAAACAGATGTACACGGCGGGAGAGGTTGCGGCGGTGGGGATAAATCAGGGAGACCGGCATCGGCTCTGCCCGGTACTGCGGGAGGATCTCGATAAGCTTCTTTGCCCGCAGAGAATCACGCACCCCGACGCGCGGCACCTGAATAATCCCCAGCCCGGCCAGACAGGCCGCCTGGTAGGTTTCTGTACTGTTAACGGTTAATACCCCGCCCGTTTTAATCCACTGGGTGGTACTGCCGTTATAAAACTCAAAGCCCTGCGGGCGGGTTCCCAGCATCGCAGCGTAGTGAATCACCGCATGGGAGCCTAAATCATCCAGCGTTTCCGGATAGCCGAAACGCGCCAGATAATCCGGGCTGGCGCAGTTAATCACCGACAGCTTGCCCAGCGGACGGGCGATCAGCCCCGAATCCTTCAGCGTGCCGACGCGTACCACGCAGTCAAACCCTTCACGGATCACATCCACCAGCCGATCGCTGCTGCTGAGCTCCAGTTCGATACCCGGGTACTGCTGCAGAAATGTCGGCAGTTTAGGGATGACTAAATTTCGTGCAACGCCGACGGGCATATCCACGCGCAGCCGTCCGCTGATGGTGGAGGGATCGTGCTGAAACATACCGTCCAGTTCATCGAGGTTCGCCAGCAGATCTTTTGCCCGTTCGTAATAGACCATGCCGTCCTGCGTCAGGCTGACGCGGCGCGTGGTGCGGTGTAAAAGCTGGGTGCCAAGCCGATTTTCCAGGGCCTGAATTTGTCGTGAAACGCTGCCTTTCGGCAGCGTTAACGTTTCTGCCGCGCGGGAAAAACTCTCCAGCTCCGCGACGCGAACAAACAACTGCATTGCGTGAATTTTATCCATAAATGCCGCTCATTGTTGTTGCAGATGAAACAGTGAAGCGCTCTTTGCTGTCTTTATTGATCTTCTATCACCTAATAAGCTCTTCCTCAATCTCCCTAACAGCCAAAACGAGGTTTATGATGACTGAACGTATCGCATTAGTGACCGGTGGTAGCCGCGGTCTGGGTAAAAACGCCGCCCTGAAGCTGGCGGCAGACGGAACAGGAATTATCCTGACTTACCATCATAATCAGCAGGACGCACTGGATGTTGTGCGCGAAATTCAGGAAAAAGGGGTCAACGCGGCGGCATTACAGCTCAACGTCGGGGATATCGCCAGTTTCGATGCTTTTGCCCTGCAGTTACAGGAAATCCTTAAGTCCGTCTGGCAGCGTGAACGGTTTGATTATTTATTGAACAATGCCGGAACGGGTTTATTCACGCCGTATGCCGAGACGACGGAGGCCCAGTTCGATGAGGCGTTGAGTATTCACTTTAAAGGACCGTTTTTCCTGACCCAGCGTCTCCTGCCCTTGCTGAACGATGGCGGGCGGATCCTCAACGTCTCCAGCGGGCTGGCTCGTTTTACTCAGCCAGGGGCCGGAACCTATGCGGCGATGAAAGGGGCGATGGAAGTGCTCACCCGCTATCAGGCGAAAGAGTTGGGGGCGCGGGGGATCTCCGTCAATATCATTGCGCCAGGGGCGATCGAGACGGATTTTGGTGGCGGAAGTGTGCGCGACAACGCCCAGCTGAATCAGACGCTGGCTTCGCAAACGGCGCTGGGCCGGGTTGGCCTGCCCGATGATATTGGCGATGCCATTGCGGCGCTGCTGAGCGATAAACTGGGCTGGATGAATGCACAACGTATTGAAGTGTCTGGCGGGATGTTCCTGTAATACGCCGCCTTAAGGGGACGGACCCCCTTAAGGAAATCCTTAAGTAAAGTGTGTCAGGATACGGCAGATATAAATACCCCTGGCGATTTTGTAACCGCTCCGTTCATTGAGTTTTTTCTCAAATCCCCCCTCTGTAGAATCCCCCTTCGCTATTCTCAGAGGGAGAAAAACGATGCGAGTAATCATGTTTGACAGGCAGTCACTATTTATTCATGGAGCGATACACAGTCTGCGGACGTTAATTCCGGAAATAAATATCACTGGAACCTGTCAGGCAGAAGATTTATGGGCGCAGATGTCCGCGTCGCCGTCTGCTATTGTCCTGATTGACGGTAATTTAATTCAGGATGAGGGATGTGGTGTGCTGGATGACATCCTGCATCGCTTGCCGACGATACGCGTGATCATGGTTCTGGCGAAAAAAGAGGCCAGATGGGTTGAACAATTGCGCCAGCGAAACATCATGGCCATTATTCCCCGCACTGCCAGCCCCGAGCGCTTTTCCGCCGTCCTGGACTCGGTGTCCAGAGGGATGGTCTGCTTTCCCGGAGAGTGGGTCAGAAAGCCGTCGTCGCCACAGGCGTTACTGGCATTAAGTGAACGCCAGCGCGAAGTGCTGAAACTGCTGGCGGCGGGGGAGTCAAACAAAGAGATTGGGCGCAACCTCAACATCAGTGCGGCCACGGTAAAAGCGCATCTGGAGGCGCTTTTCCGGCGGCTGGACGTTAAAAACAGAACTCAGGCTGCGATGTACTACACCCGGGCGACGGCCTGAAAAATCGCTTCCGGCAGCGAAGGTATCTCTCCGAAGCTGAACATCATCATCACCAGCGTGTCATGCTGCTGTTGGGTTAATGGACGTGTCACATTTTCCCGCAGCAGCGCCTCGCACAAGCGAATGTCCTCGTGAAGCAGCGCGTCGGCCTCCAGCGGAGTGACAGGACCGTGAAACTGCTCCCGATCGCGGATAACGTGGCCGTAGCCGATAACCCATAATCCGTGTTCGTCACGATATTTCTCCAGAGAAAGCCCCTGATGCTTTTTTATTAATTCAATGGCGGCAGAAGATATTTCCAGCGTAAGACCGTTCATATTCGTTTCCTCTCAAGAGGCGACACTGTAGAGGAAACGATTTACGATAAATATCCGCCAAATGGCTGTTGATCAGGAATTGTTGTTCAGATATTCCTGCCGTAATAAACCAAATAACCAGTCATTCTGCCAGCGCCCCGCCAGGTAATAGCTCTCGCGTAATTCGCCTTCGAGGCGAAACCGGGCTTTTTCCAGCAGACGTCTTGAGGCGACATTCCCGGCGGTAACGGTGGCGGTGAGTCGGCGTATGCCGCCTTCTTCAAAGGCATAGTGGCAGAGCGCCTGCAGGGATTCGAAGCCGTAGCCTTTTCCCTGCGCCTCGGGTGCGAAAAGAAAACCGACTTCTGCGCAATCCTCCTCCCGATGAATATAGCCGGTGACGCCCAGCGGAACCCGGCTGAGGGCATCACGGACGACGAGACACAGCCAGTGCGCGCTGCCCGGCATCCAGGGCGTCAGGCGCGCTTCAAACGCGGCGCGGATGTCCGCGACGGGGCGGTCTTCCGCCACAAAGCGCATAACGTCGGGATGTTGCTGTAACGCCAGAAAAAAGGACCAGTCCTGTTCCTGCAATGGCGAACAGTGAAGGCGAGGGGTAATTAAAACCGGCATTCAGATTCTCCTGACATTTTTAAATGATTTTAGGGTTGTCACTTTATTTAAACAGAAAGTCAGGTATGGTTAACCTCGAATAAATAAAAAGAAAAACGGCCTTCACGTGCCCATTCGGATGTCTTCGTTGTCACTTAAGGAAAATAATGACTCTCAGCACATCACATCATATTCGCGAACAGTTCGAACACTGTCTGGCAGTCATTCGCCATGCGTCGGTGGAAATTTTACTTCTTCTGAATGTACATGCTTCGGAGGGTAAAGATCCACGCTGGTTTCTGGAGCAGCTCGACAGCGCGCGCTTAGCCCAGGGCGGCTGGGGTGCCGTGGCGAAGAAGCTCAACCTGAATGATGCCGAGATGTCGGAATTTACCCTCCAGCTGCGCCTGTTACAGCAGCGGGTGCCGCAGTATGAAAGCGGACAGGATGTGAGTGAAAACCAGCTGATTGCGGCGATGCGGTTTGTGACCGCGCTGGAACATCTCCGCCTGCAGCAGCCGCTGTTGACCTACAGCACGGAGCTGGCACCGGGCAGCGAACTTCAGCAGCAGCAGGCGCAAAAACAGGTGCGTGCGATAGAGCTGATGTTAAAAGGGCTTATTCAGCAGGCCTGGCCCGATCCGGTGCGCCTCAACAACCATCTCAAGACGCTGTTTAACGCTGACCGCGTCAGACGCTGGCTGAAACTGGGTGAGATCAATGATGTCCTGAGCGGCATGATGTTCAGTGAACTGGCGCAGATGCTGGTGGATAAAAAAGAGTTCAGCCGCTACTACGCCTCACTGTTTAACGACCCCGCCATGCTTACGCTTCTGGTGGAGCCGCGAAAAACCCTACAAACTTTCCTCGACGACATTCGGCAAATCCGCAACCATCTCACCGTACAGAAAGCGTTAAGTTCGGCGCAAATTCAGCTGCTGGATAGCTACTACACGCAGATCTCGCGGCCGGTTCAGCGGGCGTTTGAGGAGGGGAGAACCCGCGTCAATCCGGCCGGATTCATGGCGGTGGATGCCAGCGAATTACATACGTTCTGGGAAAAGGCGCAGAAAATGGATCGGGTCACGGGCGGGGATCTGTTTGAAGTCCGAGACACCATTGAAAAGCCGACGCAGCGCGCGCCGCGTACCCCGGAACAACGCGAACAGCTCATTTCCGGTGTGTTATGGGGGGCGGTTGGCGTCATGGTGATTGCCATTGTGGCGGGGGGCTTCTGGCTGGTGACCAGCAGTAAACCGCAGCCTGCTGTCGCCAAAGCCGCAGAAGCGGCACCGCCACAGGAAATGCGCGAGACTCCTTCCTCGCGTGAAACACTCACGCGGATGGGCGTCACCTGGGACGAGAATAATTTCCGTTCGGCCATCAACCGCAACGATACCCGCGTGGCGCAGCTCTTTTTGCAGGGTGGAATGGACTGGAAGCTCTCCTGGACCGAAGAGGCGATGTCGGCAGGTTATGACGACGTGCTGGAGGTGATGTTGCGCTACCGGCAGAACATGGTGGAAGAGAAGCCGTGTCGTCGCTTTATTAACACGCTCAGCCACGCCATGGCGAACGGCGAATCGCTGACTTCCGTAAGGAAAGAGTACCTGAAAGCGTTCTGCACCGTGCCTGCGGTGGTGAAACGCCAGCAGCACGATCTCGACATGGCGACGCGCCGGGCCCAGTCGCAGCCGGATGCCAGCAACAAAAAATGGCAGTCCATCCAGACGGCCATTTATGAGGTGATTCGCTGATTTCTACTCCCTCTCCCTGTGGGAGAGGGCCAGGGTGAGGGCATCAGACCGCACCCTCACCCTCCTCAAGGCTCCCCATACAACCCAATCAGCCGGCGCACCACGCCATTAGTCCAGCCGAAGCCATCCTGCAGCGGATACTCACCCCCGCCCCCTTCACGCGGTGTACTGCTGGCGATGTGGTACTTCTCAATAAGCTTATGATGGGTCTTATAAAAATGGTTCACCGTATGCAGCCAGCTCCAGGCGATTTCATCCCCCAGGGAGTCGTTGCCATACTGCTTGAACCCCTGAATGGCCATCCACTGCAGCGGCGCCCAGCCGTTGGGTTTATCCCACTGTTCGCCGGTTTCGTACTCGGTCGCCAGAATCCCCCCCGGCGTGAGCAGACGCGCTTTAACCGCATCAGACAGGCGTTCAGCCTGCTCATGGGTTGCCATACCGACATACAGCGGCACAATGCTTGCGGCGGAAAACAGCGCCATCACTTCGCGTCGCCAGTCATAATCCCGGTAGCAGCCGTTCTCTTCATCCCACAGATAGCGGTTCACTGCGGCCCGGCGATCGCTGGCTTTCTGGCGGAACAGGTCGGCCGTCTCTTTATCCCCTTTCGATGCCGAGATATTGGCGATCGCGCTCTCCAGCTTGAACAGGAAGGCGTTCAAATCGATGGGGATAAACTGCGTTGTGCGGATACTGGCAAGCCGACCCGGCTCGCGCAGCCAGCGGGACGAGTAGTCCCAGCCGGAGGCCGCACCCGCACGCAGGTCGCGATACACTTCATTCGGTGGACGTCCGGAGTGACGGGCGGTTTCCACGTCCTCAATCCAGGATTCGTCGCGCGGGGTGTCACGGTCATCCCAGTAGCGGTTCAGCAACGAGCCATCCGGCATGCGCACGGCGCTGCGGTAAGCCTGGTTAAGCAGCAGCGACTCCGCCCCGTCCATCCAGAAGGCGTGCTCCATTTTCAGGTGTTCAAGGTAACGTTTCGCACCGCGCACGCCATCCTCCTCAAACAGCTCCACCATCAGGGCAAAGACCGGCGGCTGAGAACGGCTGAGGTAATAGGTACGGTTGCCGTTAGGGATATGGCCGTAGCGCTCAATCAGCCACGCGAAGTTATCCGCCATACACTTCAGCAGATCGTTGCGCCCACTCTCCGCCAGACCCAGCATCGAGAAGTAGGAATCCCAGTAGTAAGTCTCGCTGAATCGTCCGCCGGGCACGATATAGGCCTGCGGCAGGGCCAGCAGGGAGGACCAGGGAATATGGTCCTGCGGCTCGCGCGTCAACACCGGCCACAGATTATCAATGTGCTCTTTCAGGGACAGACCCGGGTCGGAAACATATTCTGAGTCGAACGTTTCCGGCATCCAGAAGTGGTTCTCCACGAACTGGCGCAGGTCAAAATCCCGGTGGCGTCTGACCTTGCGATAGCGGATCAGGATATCCAGCGGGTCCATCTTCGGCGCGCAGTCGGGGAAGGTTTTGCTGTCCGCAAACAGCCGTGACGACTGCACGTGTTCAAACAGTTCAAGATAGCGGTCTGCGGGCGTCAGCGCATCCGACGCGGGCAGCCCTTCAATCATTTCCGGTTCCGGCTCCGCCTCGATCATCTCATCCAGTTTTAACTCGCAGGGATCGGTCTCGTAGCGCAGCTCTTCTGCAATCTCGAACGCGATGTTTTCGGTAGCCTGTAGTTTCTGGTTGAACATGGTGATAAGGACCTCCGGTTGTATGTTCTGAAAGACAGGTTTTTCCGGGCGTCCTATAAGCGTAGACATTCGCTTCGGTAGAGGGGGAGGAATATGTGCGGTAGATCACTATTTTCGGAGCATTCGTTTTGCAACGATTTATGAATGTTAAAAAAATGCCCCTCCGGGGAGGGGCATCAGGATTAGCGCATGGTCACAAACTCTTCCGCCGCCGTAGGGTGGATCGCCACGGTGTTGTCGAAGTCTTTTTTGGTCGCACCCATCTTCAGTGCCACCGCGAAGCCCTGCAGGATCTCATCCATGCCGAAGCCAATGCCGTGGATACCGACAATCTTCTCTTCCGGGCCGACGCAGACCAGCTTCATGCGGCACGGCTGACGGTGAGAGGTGACGGCGGTATACATCGCAGTAAACGCGGATTTATACACTTTCACCTGATCGTCGCCATACTGCTCGCGCGCCTGCGGCTCAGTTAAGCCGACGGTGCCGATTGGCGGGTGGCTAAAGACCACGGTCGGGATGTTGCTGTAGTCCAGATGCTCGTCCGGCTTGTTGTTGAACAGACGCTCGGAAAGGCGACGCCCTGCCGCAACGGCCACCGGGGTCAGCTCAACCGCGCCGGTGTTATCGCCCACGGCGTAAATGCCCGGCACGCTAGTATTCTGGAATTTATCAACGACGATGTAGCCTTTTTCGTCGGTTTTCACCCCCGTCACGCCGAGGTTGAAGTTGTCGTTGGCGGGTTCACGGCCAATCGCCCAGATCAGGCAATCCACGGTCTGGCTGCGGCCATCTTCCAGCTCAAGCGTCAGGCTGCCGTCTGCATTTTTCACCACCGCTTTTGGCACGGCATTGGTGTGCAGGGTTGGGCCTTCGGTATTCATCACTTCGACCAGCGTCTCCACGATCAGCGGGTCAAAGCTGCGCAGCGGCGCGTGTTTACGCACGAACAGGTGCGCCTCAGCACCCAGACCGTTAATCACGCCGGCCAGCTCCACTGCGATGTAGCCCGCGCCCACGATGGCAACGCGTTTTGGCAGGGCAGGCAGTTCGAAGAAACCGTCAGAGTCGATGCCATATTCCGCGCCCGGGATATTCGGGTGGCTCGGGCGACCGCCGGTGGCGATCAGGATATGATCGGCGGTGATCGTTTCACCGTTCACTTCGATCGTCTTCGCGTCCACAAAACGGGCGAAACCGTGAATAACGTCGACGTTATTTTTACCCAGCACGTTGTCGTACGAGGTGTGAATACGGTCGATGTAGGCGGTACGGCTGGCGATCAGCTTATCCCAGTCGAAATGGTTGATGGTGGTGTCAAAGCCGTAATCCGGGCCATACATATGGATAGCTTCACGGATTTGCGCTGCATGCCACATCACTTTCTTCGGTACACAACCCACGTTCACGCAGGTGCCGCCCAGCGCTTTGGCTTCAATCAGCGCACATTTCTGGCCGTACATGGCCGCACGGTTGATGGAGGCGATGCCGCCGCTGCCGCCGCCGATTGCGATGTAGTCATAATGCTTAGTCATAGCTTTTGTCCTTAATCGTGAATTGCCGCGATTGTATACCTGAAATCAATAGTTTCCACCGATGGCTGCGATTACTCCGGCACGATCCAGCTGACGCTGGTGTGGCCTGTTCCCGCTGGCACCAGCGTTTTGTGCAGCCACGGCAGGACGTTGTTCATCTGCGCTTCGAGCTTCCATGGCGGGTTAATGACGATCATGCCGGAGGCGGTCATGCCGCGCTGGTCGCTGTCCGGGCGTACCGCCAGCTCAATCTGCAAAATTTTGCGGATGCCGGTCGCTTCCAGGTCTTTGATCATGCGCTTGATTTGCGCACGCAGAACCACCGGGTACCACAGGGCATACGTCCCGGTGGCAAAGCGTTTGTAGCCTTCGTGGATGCCGGTCACCACCGCCTGATAGTCGGTTTTGATTTCGTACGGCGGGTCGATCAGCACCAGGCCGCGACGGGAAACCGGCGGCAGTTTGGCTTTCAGCTGCTGGTAGCCATCGGCTTTTTCCACGCGGGCGCGGCTGTCTTTCTGGAATTCAGAACGCAGCAGCGGGAAGTCGCTCGGGTGCAGCTCGGTCAACTGGATGCTGTCCTGCTCGCGCAGCAGCTGGCGGGCAATCAATGGCGAGCCTGGGTAGTAGCGCAGCTGGCCGTTGCGGTTGAAGTGATTCACCACGCCAATGTACGGCTCCAGTTCGGCAGGCAGGTCGTCCTGCTGCCAGATGCGGGCAATCCCTTCCAGATATTCACCGGTACGCTCGGCGTGCTCGCCGCTCAGCTGGTAACGGCCCGCGCCCGCGTGCGTGTCCAGATAGAGAAACGGCTTCTCTTTCTCTTTGAGTGATTCAATAATCAGACTCTGAACGGTGTGTTTGAGGACGTCGGCGTGGTTGCCTGCGTGAAAGCTGTGGCGATAACTGAGCATGGGTAATGAAATTCCGATGAAATGACGATTTGCCACAGTTTACAGCAGAACGGCACAGATTACCCGTCGGCCCGCGAAGCGCAGGCATTGAAATCCTCTACACTTAACCCCATTACCTGACAATATGCACAGCGCCGGATGCGCGCTTCATTCATCTTATTCAACAGGACAGCGTTTATGACCAATCCATTACTGACGCCTTTTTCGTTGCCACCGTTTTCTAAAATCCTCCCTGAGCATGTGGTTCCAGCCGTGACGCAAGCGCTGGACAACTGCCGCGCGGCGGTAGAAAGCGTGGTCGCGCAGGGCGCGCCGTACACCTGGGAAAATCTGTGTCAGCCGCTGGCCGAAGTGGATGACGTGCTGGGGCGTATCTTCTCCCCGGTGAGCCACCTGAATTCGGTAAAAAACAGCCCGGAACTGCGCGAAGCCTACGAACAGACCCTGCCGCTGCTCTCGGAGTACAGCACCTGGGTCGGCCA
This sequence comes from Enterobacter sp. HSTU-ASh6, assembly GCF_026319105.1. Taxonomy (NCBI): domain Bacteria; kingdom Pseudomonadati; phylum Pseudomonadota; class Gammaproteobacteria; order Enterobacterales; family Enterobacteriaceae; genus Enterobacter; species Enterobacter sp. HSTU-ASh6. The sequence continues at coordinate 12,667 of NZ_WSPD01000024.1, forward strand.
GCACGAAGGGCTCTACAAAGCGTATCGCGATCTGCGCGACGGCGACCACTATGCCGAACTGAACACGGCGCAGAAAAAATCGGTCGATAACGCCCTGCGTGATTTCGAGCTTTCCGGGATTGGTCTGCCAAAAGAGAAGCAGACCCGCTACGGTGAAATTGCCGCGCGTCTCTCCGAACTGGGCAACCAGTACAGCAACAACGTGCTCGACGCCACCATGGGCTGGACGAAGCTGATTACCGACGAAGCGGAACTCGCCGGGATGCCGGAAAGCGCGCTGGCGGCCGCTAAAGCGCAGGCCGAAGCGAAAGAACAGGAAGGCTACCTGTTGACCCTGGATATTCCCAGCTATCTGCCGGTGATGACCTACTGCGACAATCAGGTGTTGCGTGAAGAGATGTACCGCGCCTACAGCACCCGCGCCTCCGATCAGGGGCCGAACGCCGGTAAGTGGGACAACAGCCCGGTGATGGCGGAAATCCTCGCCCTGCGTCACGAGCTGGCCCAACTGCTGGGCTTTGACAGCTACGCGGATAAATCCCTCGCCACCAAAATGGCCGAAAACCCGCAGCAGGTGCTCGATTTCCTGACGGATCTGGCTAAACGTGCCCGTCCACAGGGTGAAAAAGAGCTGGCCCAGCTGCGCGCCTTCGCCAAAGCGGAGTTCGGCGTGGACGAGCTGCAGCCGTGGGACATCGCTTATTACAGCGAAAAACAGAAACAGCATCTCTACAGCATCAGCGACGAGCAGCTGCGCCCGTACTTCCCGGAAAACAAAGCCGTCAATGGGCTGTTCGAAGTGGTGAAACGGATTTACGGCATCACCGCCAAAGAGCGCACCGACATCGACGTCTGGCACCCGGACGTGCGTTTCTTCGAGCTGTATGACGAGAAAAACGAGCTGCGCGGCAGCTTCTACCTCGATCTCTACGCCCGTGAGAACAAGCGCGGTGGGGCGTGGATGGATGACTGCGTGGGCCAGATGCGTAAAGCCGATGGTTCTCTGCAAAAGCCGGTCGCGTACCTGACCTGTAACTTCAACCGCCCGGTAAACGGCAAGCCGGCGCTGTTCACCCACGACGAAGTGATCACCCTGTTCCACGAGTTCGGGCATGGCCTGCATCACATGCTGACCCGCATTGAAACCGCAGGCGTGGCCGGGATCAGCGGGGTGCCATGGGATGCAGTCGAGCTGCCAAGCCAGTTTATGGAAAACTGGTGCTGGGAGCCGGACGCGCTGGCGTTTATCTCCGGCCACTACGAGACTGGCGAACCGCTGCCGAAAGAGCTGCTGGATAAAATGCTGGCGGCGAAGAACTACCAGGCGGCGATGTTCATCCTGCGTCAGCTGGAGTTCGGCCTGTTCGACTTCCGTCTGCACGCCGAGTTCAGCCCGGAACAAGGGGCGAAAATCCTCGAAACCCTGGCCGAGATTAAAAAGCAGGTTGCCGTTATTCCAGGGCCAACATGGGGCCGCTTCCCGCATGCGTTCAGCCACATCTTCGCGGGCGGCTATGCGGCAGGCTATTACAGCTACCTGTGGGCCGACGTGCTGGCGGCGGATGCCTTCTCTCGCTTCGAAGAAGAGGGGATCTTCAACCGCGAAACCGGCCAGTCGTTCCTCGATAACATCCTGACGCGCGGCGGTTCTGAAGAGCCGATGGTGCTGTTCAAACGCTTCCGTGGCCGCGAGCCGCAGCTGGATGCGATGCTTGAGCATTACGGGATCAAAGGCTGATTGTTACGTGAAGATCTGCTTAGTGGATGAAACAGGCGCCGGAGACGGCGCCTTATCTGTTCTGGCCGCCCGCTGGGGGCTGGAGCACGATGAAGAGAACCTGATGGCGCTGGTGATGACGTCAGCGCATCTTGAACTCCGTAAACGCGACGAGCCGAAACTTGGCGGGATTTTTGTCGATTTTGTGGGGGGCGCGATGGCGCACCGGCGCAAGTTCGGCGGCGGCCGCGGTGAGGCGGTGGCCAAAGCGGTCGGCATCAAGGGAAGCTATCTTCCGGACGTGGTGGATGCCACGGCGGGGTTAGGGCGCGATGCGTTTGTGCTGGCGTCGGTCGGCTGTCGCGTGCGGATGCTGGAGCGCAATCCGGTGGTGGCAGCACTGCTCGATGACGGTCTGGCGCGGGGTTATGCTGATCCGGAAATCGGCCCGTGGTTGCAGGAACGACTGCAGCTGATCCACGCCTCCAGCCTGACGGCGCTGACGGATATCACCCCGCGCCCGCAGGTGGTCTATCTTGACCCGATGTTCCCGCATAAGCAGAAAAGCGCGCTGGTGAAGAAAGAGATGCGGGTGTTTCAGTCGCTGGTGGGGCCGGATCTGGACGCCGATGGGCTGCTGGAGCCCGCTCGCCAGTTAGCGACGAAGCGAGTGGTGGTGAAGCGTCCTGACTATGCGCCGCCGCTGGCGGACGTTGCCACGACCAACGCGGTGACCACCAAAGGGCACCGGTTTGATATTTATATCCCCTCACCCCAACCCCTCTCCCCATAGGGGCGAGGGGCTCGATCATTCCCTCTCCCCTATGGGGAGAGGGTTAGGGTGAGGGGAATATAGAGCACTTACTCGTCTTCTTCGTCACGCAGCGGAACAATCAGCATATCCACGTGAACGGTGTTAATCAGCTGGCGCGCGGAAGACATCAGCTTGCTCCAGAAGTCCTGATGGTGACCGCACACCACCAGGTCCATGTCATATTTCTTGATCGCATCCACCAGAACCTGGCCCAGATCGCCGCTGCCGCTTAAGGTTTCGGTAATCGGGTAGCCAGCGTTAGTGGAGAGCTCGCTCAGGGCGTGGTGCGTCTCTTCAGAGATGCGCTTTTGCATGTCGCCGAGATTGACGTCGATCAGACCGGTGTAAAGGTCGGAGTAATTCACATCAACGTGAATCAGGGAAACTTTCGCGTTGTAGGGACGTGCCATGGATACCGCTTTATCAACCAGCACTTTGCTCTCCGGAGAGAGGTCTACCGCGATGAGAATGTGTTTGTAAGCCATAGTGTTACTCCTTCCTTAAGTTATCGATGACTAAATGTGAAAGCCGTCGTCTGATACTTTCATTACGGCCCAGTAAAACATATTTTTCAAGCTTTGGTGTTGATAACGATTAACCTTGTGGCAAAAAAATTAACGGATCTCCTACACTATTTAATGAGCCGTTCGGATATGAAAACGCGAACCGGATCGACTTTTGGTCATTCTTTCACTGAACTGTCTGTCAGGGCATTGGGGTGCGGTAGCTCAGAAGCCTTGCTTCGTGGGCGGACGCCGGGGAGGATGTATGATTAGCACCGTCGCATTGTTTTGGGCGTTATGCGTAGTTTGCATAGTGAATATGGCGCGCTACTTCTCATCGTTACGTGCGCTGTTAGTGGTACTTCGTGGTTGCGATCCGTTGCTTTATCAGTATGTGGACGGTGGAGGTTTCTTCACCTCGCATGGACAGCCCAGCAAGCAGATGCGTCTGGTGGGATATATCTACTACCAGCGCTACCGCGATCATCACGATGAAGAGTTTATTCGTCGCTGCGAGCGTCTGCGTCGTCAGTTCATTTTAACCAGCGCCCTGTGCGGGCTGGTCGTGGTCAGTATGATTGCATTGATGATTTGGCACTGAGCAGAAAACATAAAAAAAGCGGGTCAGTTTCCTGACCCGCTTTTTTGTCGCCCTCAGCCGATTAAATCAGCTTCAGCGAAATCCAGTACAACCCGCCAGAGAGCAGGATAGATGCCGGAAGGGTGAACACCCAGGCCATCAGAATGTTGGTCACGGTTTTGCGCTGCAGACCGCCACCGTCAACAATCATGGTACCTGCCACGGACGAGGAGAGGACGTGGGTCGTGGAGACTGGCATACCGGTATAGCTTGCCAGACCGATAGACACCGCCGCCGTCATCTGCGCGGACATCCCCTGCGCATAGGTCATGCCTTTCTTACCGATCTTCTCGCCGATGGTGGTCGCCACACGACGCCAGCCAATCATTGTGCCGATACCCAGTGCCAGCGCGACGGCCATGATGATCCAGATTGGCGCGTACTCAATGGTGTTGAGCATGTCGCTTTTCAGTTTCTTCAGCAGACGTTTGTCGTCACCGTTCACCTCTGGCAGCTTCGCGACTTTATCGGTCACGTCAGAGATGCAGAGCATGATGCGACGCAGCTGACCACGCTGTTCAACGGCCAGTTTGTCGTAGCTTTCGATGTTGCCCAGCATGCCTTTCGCACGTTCCAGCGCGTTAATCGCGTTTGCCGGATGGCAGTGGAACTCGCCTGGTGCCGTGGTGGCGCCCGCTTCCGGAGAAGGGATTAACTGGTCAACGCCGGTCGCCTTTTTCAGCAGGTCAGGATGCTGCTGGAAATAGGTTTCAACGTTGTTGACCGCATCACGGGTACGCGTGATTTCGTAACCAGAGGCGTTCATGTTGACCACGAAGCCTGCCGGCGCAACACCAATCAGCACCAGCATCACCAGACCAATGCCTTTCTGCCCGTCGTTCGCGCCATGAGAGAAGGCCACGCCGATAGCGGAAATGATCAGGGCGATACGCGTCCAGAATGGCGGCTTTTTCTTGCCGTCTTTCTTCTCACGCTCTGCTGGCGTCAGGTGGATACGCGCACGTTTCTTCGTGTTGCTCCAGTAGCGACGCAGGATGAAGATCAATCCACCCGCAACCACCAGACCCACGATAGGGGAGATGATCAGAGAGCCGAAAATCCCGAGTACTTTTGGAAGGTTCAGCGCATCAACAACCGATGTACCGGTCATCAGGGCATTGGTTAACCCGATACCGATAATCGCGCCGATGAGAGTGTGAGAACTGGATGCAGGCAGGCCGAAATACCAGGTACCGAGGTTCCAGATAATTGCAGCAAGCAGCATTGAGAACACCATAGCGAGGCCATGGCCAGAACTAACGTTAAGCAGCAGATCCGTTGGCAGCATATGCACAATGGCATACGCAACGCTCAGTCCGCCCAGGAGGACACCAAAAAAGTTAAATACCGCCGCCATAACAACCGCAAGCTGCGATCGCATTGCGCGAGTGTAGATAACCGTTGCTACTGCGTTTGCAGTGTCGTGGAAGCCGTTGATCGCTTCGTAAAACAGTACAAAAACCAGAGCAAGCAAAAGTAAAAGCCCGGTATGTAAATCCAGGCCGGCAAACAAATGTAGCATAGGACGTTACGCCATTTTGAGGACATGAACGCGGCGCATTATCCAGGACAAATGCGCAACGGGCAAAGTGAAATATAGACTTTTTTTGACATACCACCTGAAATGGGAAAAGCGCCAGAAAGGATATTCTTTAAATTTCAATGGAATGGCTTTGTAATATCTTTTTACGCTGGTGTGACCACAGAGGAAACTTTACAATCCGCGGCAGTGAATAATGAGGATTTTGACGTGGAAAGGTTTGATGCCGTGGTAATTGGCGCCGGTGCGGCGGGTATGTTTTGTGCGGCGATGGCCGGACAGGCGGGTCGTCGCGTGCTGCTGCTGGATAACGGTAAAAAGCCAGGCCGTAAAATCCTGATGTCCGGCGGCGGGCGCTGCAACTTTACCAACCTCTATGTTGAACCTGCGGCGTATCTGAGCCAGAACCGGCATTTTTGTAAATCTGCGCTGGCGCGTTACACCCAGTGGGACTTTATCGATCTGGTGGGTAAGCACGGCATCGCCTGGCATGAGAAGACGCTGGGCCAGCTGTTCTGCGACGACTCCGCGCAACAGATTGTCGATATGCTGGTGGCCGAGTGCGAAAAGGGCGGCGTGGTCATGCGCCTGCGCACGGAGGTGCTGGCGGTCACGCGTGACGAACAGGGCTATACGCTTCAGCTCAACGGTGACACCGTCAGTGCCGATAACCTGGTGATTGCCAGCGGCGGTCTGTCGATGCCGGGGCTGGGTGCCTCGCCGTTCGGCTACAAAATTGCCGAGCAGTTTGGCCTGAAGGTGCTGCCGACCCGCGCCGGTCTGGTGCCGTTTACGCTGCATAAACCGCTGCTGGAACAGCTCCAGACGCTCTCCGGGGTCTCCGTTCCGTCCGTTATTACCGCTGAAGACGGGACGGTGTTCCGCGAAAATCTGCTCTTTACCCATCGCGGCCTCTCCGGCCCGGCGGTATTGCAAATCTCCAGCTACTGGCAGCCGGGGGAGTTTGTCACGGTTAACCTGCTTCCCGATTGCGATCTGGACGCGTTCCTCAACGCGCAGCGTGCCGCGCACCCGAATCAGAGCCTGAAAAATACCCTGGCCATGCAGCTGCCGAAACGTCTGGTGGAGTGTTTACAGGTTTTAGGCCAGATCCCGGATGTGTCGCTCCGCCAGCTTAACAGCCGCGAGCAGGAGACGCTGGTCGAGACCCTGACGAACTGGCGGGTGCAGCCAAACGGCACCGAAGGCTACCGCACGGCGGAAGTGACGCTGGGTGGCGTGGATACGCATGAACTCTCTTCCCGCACCATGGAAGCGCGCAACGTGCCGGGGCTCTATTTTATTGGTGAAGTGATGGATGTGACCGGCTGGCTCGGCGGATATAACTTCCAGTGGGCATGGGCCAGTGCCTGGGCCTGCGCGCAGGCGCTGGCAGAGAAATAATCACGCAACGCAATTATTGCACCAACTTTTCCCGCTCTTTCTACTAAGCTTCGACCAGGTGCCCCGCTGCGTTCGCGGGGCCATATTCCTTTTGGTCAGAGCATTCGTCATGCAGCTACTCAGTATTATCATTTTGCTTACCCTTACCGTGGTGATCCATTCGCTGTGGATGTTTGGCGTTTTAAAATTCATAAAACTTGAAGTGGATTCAGCGGTACGCATTGTCTTACGCAATGTTGGCATCGTTATCTCCATGATCTTCGCGCATCTCCTCGAAGCCGGGCTGTTTGCTGCGTTTTATTTTGTCATTGACGCATTTAAGGACTGGAATACCAGCTTCTATTTTTCGCTGGTCAGTTACGCCACCGTGGGGTACGGCGATGTCACGTTACCCCAGCACTGGCGGCTCATCGGCGGCGTAGAGGGGCTTATCGGCGCCCTGATGGTTGGCTGGTCTGTGGCGGTGCTGGTGGCGGTGCTGCAGCGTTTGCGTGGCATGACCGCCTAAACGACAGATGCGCACGCCCCGCCTGGTAAGGTAAAGTACCCCCTTCTTGCGTAGCCGACAGTGCTACGGCTTTGAGGGTGAAGAGGCTGAGTAACAGCCCACGCCTTTCTGTTCCTGGTTTACGCCAGTTTGCATGGTGTTGTGTTTTGTCTGCCAAAAGGGTTTTGTATGTCTGCTGCTCATCTCGGTTTCCCGACGGAAACCGTTGTTGTCTTTGTGGTGATGGCCGTTGGGGCGATGTTTATCGACCTCTTTATGCACCGTCACGATAAACCGATCTCGCTGAAAAGTGCCGCCATGTGGTCCCTCTTCTGGGTCATGATGGCGATGGCGTTCGCCGGGTTCCTGTATGTTCACCATGGTGCCGAAATGGCGAGCCTGTTCCTTACCGGTTACGCGCTGGAAGAGGTGCTCTCTGTCGATAACCTGTTTGTGATGATGGCGATCTTCGCCTGGTTCGGCGTGCCGGATAAGTATCGTCACCGCGTCCTTTACTGGGGCGTGCTGGGGGCGATTATCTTCCGCGGTATTTTCGTGGCGATCGGCACCAGCCTGCTGAGCCTGGGGCCGTACGTGGAGGTGATTTTCGCGCTGGTCGTCGGCTGGACGGCAGTGATGATGCTCAAGCGCAATGAAGAGAGCGACGAGGTGGAGGATTACTCCGGGCATCTCGCGTATCGCCTGGTGAAACGCTTCTATCCTGTCTGGCCGAAAATCAGCAGCAATGCCTTTATTCTGACCCAGAAAGAGGTGGATGCGGAGCTTGAAAAACCGGAAAACCAGGACGTAATGGTGGGCCGCGTTAAGAAGGCGAAGCGCTATGCGACGCCGCTGCTGCTTTGCGTGGCGGTTGTCGAACTCTCTGATGTGATGTTCGCCTTTGACTCCGTGCCGGCCATTATTGCCGTGAGCCGCGAACCGCTGATTATTTACAGCGCCATGATGTTCGCCATTCTCGGCCTGCGTACGCTCTACTTCGTGCTGGAAGCGCTGAAGCAGTATCTGGTGCACCTCGAAAAAGCCGTCGTGCTGCTGCTGTTCTTCGTGGCGTTCAAGCTGGGATTAAATGCCACCGATCACTTCTGGCATCACGGTTACAACATTGGCGCCACGGCAAGCCTGTTTGTCGTGCTCGGCGTGCTGGCGCTGGGGATTATTGCGAGCGTGATGTTCCCTGGAAAACGCGAGGCCTGATACCTCGCTTTTCTCCCTCTCCCTGTGGGGTGAGGAAAATAATGTCTGCTCCGACGACCCCCTCTCTCTTGAGGGAGAGGGCTGGGGTGAGGGGGAACATACGGCTGTAGAGGTTATTCCGTTCACTTTATGTTCCTTGCTACTCTGTAACGGCATGACCAGTGAACGTGCCAGGGCGGCTCAATCGCCACCGCCCTGGCGACCCGGGCTCCCGGCGGTAAATCGCCGCTTCGCGGTACCCTCAGCTTATTCCTCCAGGCTATCGGGTCGGGCATGAGCCTGCATCCCTGCAGGCCACGCCCTCTCGGCGCATCCCTGCGCCTCGCCCCGGCCTTACGGAAACGCTTCGGCGATTTACAGCCGGACCAGGGTATCGCTGTAAGTCATTAATTTTACTGAAGCAACGTCCATCGCTTCAGATAAAAAATTACTGAGGATTCCCCAGCCCTGTGGGAGAAGGCCGGGTGAGGGCACCAGAGCGCACCTAACCCTTGATCGGTGAATTCCGGCGCTTGCGTGGGGGATGGAAATGCCGCCAGTGCGGATCCTGCGCGGCTGCCAGCAGTTCGTGGTCGCCGCGGGTGTCTCCCCAGGCACGCAGGTGATAGGCGTTCAAATCGCCGTACACTTTTTCCAGCCTGGCCACTTTCTGAGCGCAGCGGCAGTTATGGCCGGTAATGCGCCCCGTCAGCTTACCGTCTTTCACTTCCAGTTGGGTACCAATCAGCTTAATGCCCAGTTTGTCGGCCCAGGGCTGGAGCACCAGCGCCGGCGACGCGGAACAGATGGTCACCTCCGCACCAGAATTTACCTCAGCCGCAACCGCCAGAACCCCTTCGGGGCGCATCAGCTTGTCCCAGTATTTTTCGCAAAACGCTTCCGCCTGCTGGCGTAACCAGTGTTCATCCACGTCCGTCAGGAACGTTTTAATCAGCACTTCTTTTAGCTCATCGCGCGTCAGCTTACGGCGCACGCAGTGGAGCGTGGGCAGCGCCATACGCACCAGGCGGCCTGCGAAGTAACGTTTCCCGAAGGCAAACCGCAGGAAAGGGATAAAGCTGTCGTGGTGCGTTAATGTCCCGTCAAAGTCAAAGACAGAGAGCACGCTGGATTTCGCCACCGTCTCGTCGGCAATCATATTGGTCATAAATACGTCTTAGCTGAAATACACATTCTTCGGATCAGTTTACCTGCTTTACCCTGGGAGTCCTTAGATCACCACCATTTTTTTCTCGATCTTGCGAACTGAAAGTGAGTCCAATTTTGGTCTCGATAAGCGTTGGTGAAAAAGTGAGCTGCCTATATTATCGCCACATCACGATTTTTAGGGGGACCCTTGGCCTCTGCAGGTAAGGAAAAATTCACTCACATACGCTCTCTGATATGACCTTAAGATCGCTTATTTCAATACTCTCGTTAAGTTTTGCCTCGTTTTCCGCCTTCAGTTTTCAACTGCCGGCATCAATGCTATCGATGAACAACGAGCTTGCGGCAGCGCCTGCGAAATCGGCGCTGCTTCACCCGGAAACGGGTCCGCTGCGCTCACGTATTCTCGATCAATACCAGAAGTGGAAAGGCACGCAGTATCAGTGGGGCGGCACCACGCATCGCGGGGTGGATTGCTCCGCGCTGATGCAGCATCTGTTCAGCGATGCCGTACATCTCGACCTGCCGCGCACCACAGGTGAGCAGATCCATCGCGGCGTGCAGGTGGCGCAATACCGCCTTCAGGTCGGGGATCTGGTGTTCTTCCAGACCGGCCCGAACCGTAAGCACGTCGGCGTATACATTGGCGACAGCCAGTTTATTCATGCCTCAAGCAGCCAGGGCGTGACGGTGTCCACCCTGAACGATAGCTACTGGCAAGCGCACTATATTACTGCCCGCCGGGTTGCAGGCAGTGCGGCCTGACCGGCTCAGATAATGTCATCCACGACGCCACCGTCGACGCGCAACGCCGCGCCCGAGGTGGCGGAGGCCTGAGGCGAACAGACATAAATCACCATGTTGGCGACCTCTTCAACCGTGGCTGCGCGCTGGATCACCGAGCTGGGGCGGTTGGCCATCACAAACTCTTTTGCCAGCTGCTCCAGCGATTTTCCGGTTTTCTCGATCTCGTCTTTCATCATCTCCGCGAAACCGTCCGACATCGTCGGGCCCGGCAAGACGCTGTTGACCGTCACACCGCTGCCAGCCACGAACTTCGCCAGTCCGCGCGCCAGCGAGAGTTGCGCCGTTTTGGTCACACCGTAGTGGATCATGTCCGCCGGAATATTGCAGGCCGACTCGGAGGAGATAAACACCACCCGTCCCCAGCCTTTCTGCACCATACCGGGAAGCAGAGCGCGGGAGAGGCGCACGCCGGACATCACGTTGGTCTGCCAGTAACGCTCCCAGGTGTCATCGTCGGTGGCATAGAAATCCTGCGGGCCGTAAATCCCGGCGTTATTGACCAGAATGTCGACATTGCTCGCCACCTTCAGCAGCGACTCAACCCCTTCATGTGAACCGAGATCGGCGATCGCGGCACGCACCTGTACGCCAGGAACCACCTGCTGTAGCTGTTGAATACCCTTGTTCACCGAGTCGGTGCTGCGCCCATTGACGATCACTTCCGCGCCGCTTTCAGCCAGCCCTCTGGCAATGGCGAAACCAATTCCGCCCGTTGAGGCGGTCACCAGCGCCACTTTTCCCGTCAGGTCGATCTTCATCATCAGGCTCCTTATCGTTTTAACGTTCGGACCTTAAAGCGTAGCAGGTGATGATGACGGCTCCTGGCTAAAAAGGCGCAACAGCGTCTCGACCTGCTCATCAAGCGGGGCGAGGGAGCGCTTAACGATCAGGTGCAGCGGCGTGGCCCGGCGCACGCCGTGACTGAGCGGCAGCAGCTTCAGCACCCCTTGCTCGAGTTGAGCCTGTATGCGCTCCTCCGGCAGCCAGCCGTAACCCACCTGCGACATCACCGCCTCAATGGCGGCGTCAATGGTGGAGAAGGTCCAGGAGCCTCCGGCCGTGCGTGCCGAAGACTGGTTATCCGCAATCTGGATGAGCGGCCACGGGCGGAGCATCTCATCGCTAAGCGGTGCGTCGAGCGTAAAGAGGGGGTGCTGGTGATGTGCCACGGCAACAAAGTCGATGTTCATCAGCCATTCGCCCAGCCCGGTAATATCCTGGCGACGGGTGAGCACCATCACATCGGCTTCATCGTTAATGGCCTCGGCGCGGGTGTTTTCCAGCACTTCGGTGAGGCGCACCTGCGTTTGCGGGTACTGTTGCTGGAACTGACGCAGGATGGCGAACAGACGACGGCGGGGGAAGATATTATCCACCACCAGATCCAGCCGCGTGCGCATGCCGTTGCGCAGGGTTGCCGCGCGGGTTTCAACATACGCGAAGGCTTTTAATAGCGGTTTGACCTGGCTGAGAAGCAGTTCCCCGGCGGGGGTCAACACCGCCCGGCGGCCTTCCTGAACCAGAAGCGCCACTCCCAGCCGTTCCTGCAAAAGCGACAGGTTATAGCTGACGGAAGATTGGCTGCGGTGAGTCTCTTCTGCGGCTCTGGCAAAGCTGCCCGCCTCAACCACTTTCGCCAGTAAAGACCATTGCTCAAGGGTCGTCTTGTGCATAATCAATCTAAAATTTGGATGAATTTGATTCAAACATAGCGTTATTTATTCATTTTTTGAAGGGGTACGATCGTCTCATCAAAACAAAGGAGACATCTTATGAACACCTTCGACAAACATGATTTAAGCGGCTTCGTCGGCAAACATCTGGTTTATACCTACGATAATGGCTGGAACTACGAGATTTATATCAAAAATGACACGACCATCGACTACCGTATTCACAGCGGTCTGGTGGGGAATCGTTGGGTTAAAGATCAGCGGGTGTATATCGCTCGCGTGGGTGAGAGCATCTGCAAAATCTCATGGACCGAGCCAACCGGCACCGACGTCAGCCTGATCGTGAACCTGGGCGATAAACTGTTCCATGGCACTATCTTCTTCCCGCGCTGGGTCATGAACAACCCGGAAAAAACCGTCTGCTTCCAGAACGATCACATTCCGCTGATGAACAGCTATCGCGATGCTGGCCCTGCGTATCCAACGGAAGTGATTGATGAATTTGCCACTATTACCTTTGTGCGCGACTGCGGTGCTAACGATGACAGCGTTATTGCGTGTGCGGCCAGCGAGTTACCAGAAAACTTTCCAGATAACTTAAAATAAGCGCGACAATTAACTAAAAAGAAAAGTTCCCGGTTATTCCCTATTATTTTGGAAGAACCGGGATTTTTTTTGTTTGTTGAGGTTTGGTTTAAACGTTACATTTTGAAAAGGTTGAATACGATCACAAAATAAATAATTCATAAAAGTGCAATCTGTTGATTGTAAACTGATTTTCATGTTGTTTATTTCGGTTTAAATACTCGTCTTAATTTTTCCCTAAGAAATGAGCGCTACCTTGATATGAGTTTATGGTTCGTTGAAATATACGAACTGGCAAATGGTTAATATCAAAAGCATGCCATTCTTATTGCAAGGAATTTAATGATGAGTGATTTTTTGCCTTTTTCCCGCCCGTCTATGGGCAATGAGGAATTAGCGGCGTTGCAGGAGGTATTAGCCTCCGGCTGGATCACGACCGGGCCGAAAAATCAGGCGCTGGAAGAGGCATTTTGCCAGCTTACCGGCAATCAGCACGCGATTGCGGTCTGTTCAGCCACTGCGGGCATGCACGTTACGCTGATGGCGCTGGATATTGGCCCGGGTGATGAAGTCATTACCCCCTCCCAGACCTGGGTCTCCACGCTGAATATGATCGTTTTGCTGGGCGCCACGCCGGTGATGATTGACGTGGATAAAGAGACGTTGATGGTGACGCCCGACGCCGTTGAAGCGGCTATTACCCCGCGTACTAAAGCCATTATTCCCGTGCATTATGCCGGCGCGCCCTGTGATATCGACGCTATTCACGCCATCGGTGAACGTCACGGTATTCCGGTGATTGAAGACGCGGCCCATGCCGCCGGAACGTACTACAAAAACCGTCATGTCGGCTGGAAAGGAACGGCGATTTTCTCCTTCCACGCCATTAAAAATATGACCTGTGCAGAAGGCGGCTTAGTCGTTACGGATAATGCCGGGCTTGCGGCGCGGATCCGCAGCCTGAAATTCCATGGCCTGGGGGTGGATGCTTATGACCGCCAGACGCATGGCCGTGCGCCGCAGGCGGAGGTGATCGCGCCGGGCTACAAATACAACCTCGCGGATATCAATGCCGCGCTGGCCCTGGTGCAGCTGGGCAAGCTGAAAGAGGCCAACCAACGCCGCCAGGCGATCGCTGAACGCTACCTGCGCGAGCTCGCCGATACGCCGTTCCAGCCGTTGACTATTCCGTCATGGCCGCACGTTCACGCCTGGCACCTGTTTATTATTCGCGTGGATGAAGCGCGCTGCGGGATCTCCCGCGACAGCCTGATGACCGCGCTGAAAGAGAAGGGCATCGGCACCGGCCTCCATTTCCGCGCGGCACACACGCAAAAATACTACCGCGAGCGTTTTCCTGATGTATCGCTCCCGAATTCTGAATGGAATAGCGCGCGTATTTGTTCTCTCCCACTTTTCCCGGACATGACTCATGACGACACAACCCGCGTCATTACCGCGCTCCATCAGCTTGCAGGACATTGATATGTTCAGTGCACCGCCCGTACAAAAAGTTTCCGTGGTTATCCCGGTTTATAACGAGCAGGAGAGCCTGCCTGAACTGATTCGCCGCACCACGGCTGCCTGCGACACGATGGGCAAAGCCTACGAAATTCTGCTGGTGGATGATGGCAGTAGCGACAATTCCGCGCTGATGATGACCGAAGCCGCGCAGGCTGAAGGCAGCCATATTGTTGCGGTGTTGCTCAACCGTAACTACGGCCAGCACTCGGCGATTATGGCGGGGTTTAGCCACGTCACGGGCGATCTGGTCATCACCCTGGATGCGGACCTGCAAAATCCGCCGGAAGAGATCCCGCGTCTGGTGGCCAAAGCCGATGAAGGCTTTGATGTGGTCGGCACGGTACGGCAAAACCGTCAGGATAGCCTGTTCCGCAAGCTGGCTTCACGCACCATTAACCGTCTTATCCAGCGCACCACCGGTAAAGCGATGGGCGATTACGGCTGTATGCTGCGCGCTTACCGCCGCCATATCGTCGACGCCATGCTGCACTGCCATGAACGCAGCACCTTTATTCCGATCCTCGCCAACACCTTTGCCCGTAAGGCGACGGAGATCCCGGTTCTGCACGCCGAGCGCGAGCACGGGGAGTCGAAGTACAGCTTTATGCGTCTCATCAACCTGATGTACGACCTCATCACCTGCCTGACCACCACGCCGCTGCGCCTGCTGAGCGTTTTCGGCAGCATTATCGCCGTCGCCGGATTTGCGCTGTCCGTTCTGCTGGTTGTCCTGCGTCTGGTCTTTGGTCCGCAGTGGGCGGCGGAAGGGGTCTTCATGCTCTTTGCCGTGCTGTTTATGTTCATCGGCGCCCAGTTTGTCGGGATGGGGCTGCTCGGTGAGTACATTGGCCGTATCTATAACGATGTTCGCGCGCGTCCGCGCTACTTTATCCAACGTGTTGTCCGTCAGGAACACAAAGCATCTCAAGAGGAAAACCACCCATGAAAGCTGTTGTCTTTGCCTATCACGATATGGGGTGCACGGGCACGCAGGCCCTGCTGGACGCGGGCTATGATATTGCTGCAATTTTTACCCATCCGGACACCGCCGGAGAGAATACCTTTTTCGGCTCTGTGGCGCGTATCGCCGCCGAGCATGGGATCCCGGTTTATGCGCCGGACGACGTTAACCACCCGCTGTGGGTGGAGCGCATCCGCGCGCTCGCCCCGGATATGATCTTCTCGTTCTACTACCGCAACCTGCTCTGCGATGAGATCTTAGGCCTGGCCGCAAAAGGGGCCTTTAATCTTCACGGATCTCTGCTGCCTGCCTACCGTGGCCGCGCCCCGCTGAACTGGGTGCTGGTGAACGGTGAGACGGAAACCGGCGTGACGCTGCACCGCATGGTGCGCCGTGCGGATGCGGGCGCCATCGTGGCACAGCAGAAAGTCGCTATCGACGCTGACGACACCGCGCTGCAGCTGCATCACAAGCTGAATTCGACGGCGCAGACGCTGCTGCGCGATGTGCTGCCGACCATCCTGAACGGCACCTTCAGCGAGACCGCGCAGGATGAGAGCAAGGCAAGCTGCTTTGGCCGCCGTACGCCGGAAGATGGCCGTCTGGACTGGAGCAAGCCGGCCCGCCAGCTGCACAACCTGGTGCGCGCCGTGACCGACCCGTGGCCGGGCGCATACAGCTTTGCGGGCGTCAGCAAATTTATCGTCTGGAAATCTCGCGTGCGTGACGACATTCCGGCCGCCAGACCGGGCACCGTTGTCTCCGTCTCCCCGCTGATTGTGAGCTGCGGTGAGCAGGCGCTGGAGATCGTCACCGGGCAAACCGACAACGGCCTGTACGTGCAGGGCACCCAGCTGGCGCAGTCTCTGGGGCTGGTGGCCGGGGCGCTGATCACCAGCGCACCGGTGGTGGCTCTCAAACGCCGCACCCGCGTGCTGATCCTCGGCGTGAACGGCTTTATCGGTAACCACCTGACCGAACGCCTGCTCAAAGATGATAACTATGAAATATATGGCCTGGATATTGGCGCGGATGCCATCAGCCGGTTCCTCAATAACCCGCGTTTCCACTTTGTGGAAGGGGACATCAGCATCCACTCTGAGTGGATCGAGTACCACATTAAAAAATGTGACGTGGTGCTGCCGCTGGTCGCCATTGCCACGCCAATCGAGTACACCCGTAACCCGCTGCGCGTGTTCGAGCTGGATTTCGAAGAGAACCTGAAGATCATCCGCGACTGCGTGAAATACGACAAGCGCATCATCTTCCCGTCCACTTCTGAAGTGTACGGCATGTGCACCGATAAGAACTTCGATGAAGACACCTCTAACCTGGTGGTCGGGCCGATCAACAAACAGCGCTGGATCTACTCTGTCTCTAAACAGCTGCTGGACCGCGTGATTTGGGCCTACGGCGAGAAAGAAGGGCTGCGCTTTACCCTGTTCCGTCCGTTTAACTGGATGGGACCCCGTCTGGATAACCTGAACGCGGCGCGTATCGGTAGCTCCCGCGCGATCACCCAGCTGATCCTGAACCTGGTGGAAGGCTCACCTATTAAGCTTATCGAAGGCGGTAAACAGAAACGCTGCTTTACGGATATCAGCGACGGGATCGAAGCCCTGTTCCGCATCATCGAAAACAAAGATAACCGCTGCAATGGTGAAATCATCAACATCGGCAACCCGGATAACGAAGCGAGCATTCGCGAGCTGGCCGAAATGCTGCTGGCCAGCTTTGAGCGCCATCCGCTGCGCGATAAATTCCCGCCGTTTGCCGGTTTCCGCGAAGTGGAAAGCAGCAGCTACTATGGCAAAGGCTACCAGGATGTCGAGCACCGTAAGCCCAGCATTCGCAATGCGAAGCGCTGCCTGAACTGGACGCCGACGGTGAAGATGGAGCAGACCATTGATGAAACGCTCGATTTCTTCCTGCGCACCGTGGAGCTCTCGGAACAGGCCTCATGAAAAAAGTCGGTTTACGCATTGATGTCGACACCTTCAGGGGGACGCGTGACGGCGTACCCAAACTGCTGGAACTGCTGGGCAGGCACGGTGTGCGTTCCAGCATTTTCTTCAGCGTGGGGCCTGACAACATGGGACGCCATTTATGGCGTCTGGTTAAACCGGCGTTTCTGTTCAAAATGGTGCGCTCGCGCGCCGCATCCCTCTACGGCTGGGATATTTTGCTGGCCGGCACCGCCTGGCCCGGCAGGCGCATCGGCGCGGGTAATGAAGCGGTTATCCGGGAGGCGGCGCTGCATCATGAGGTGGGCCTGCACGCCTGGGATCACCATGCCTGGCAAGCCTGGGCGGGCGTCTGGGACATCCCGCGCCTGACCCGCGAAGTCGAGCGCGGGATGCTGGAACTGGAGGCGATTACCGGTCAGCCGGTGCACTGCTCCGCTGTGGCAGGCTGGCGCGCGGATCAGCGTGTGGTGAAAGCCAAAGAGCCCTTCGCGTTTCGCTACAACAGCGACTGCCGCGGAACCGGACCCTTTTTGCCACTGTTGGGCGAAAATCGCTACGGTACGGTGCAAATTCCCGTCACGCTTCCCACCTGGGATGAAGTGGTGGGGCGCGAGGTGACCGCCGACGGGTTCAACCGCTATATTCTGGACTGCATCCATCGCGACGCCGGTACGCCGGTGTATACCATCCATGCCGAAGTGGAAGGGATTGCCTTCCAGCAGGATTTCGATGCGCTGCTGACCCTGGCCGCGCAGGAGGGGATCACCTTCTGCCCGTTAAGCGAGTTGCTGCCTGACGATCTCAGCACCCTGCCCGTGGGCAAAGTGGTCCGTAATGAACTGGCTGGCCGGGAAGGCTGGCTTGGCTTTCAACAAACCGTGAGTTCGGTCCCATGAAAACAGCCCGTTATGGCTTAGCGCTTCTCGCACTGTTTATCGTTTACTACCTGATCCCGGTCGATATCCGCCTGCTGTGGCAGCCTGATGAAACGCGCTATGCGGAAATCAGCCGCGAAATGCTGGCCTCCGGTGACTGGGTGGTCCCCCATTTTCTGGGGCTGCGTTACTTTGAAAAACCGATTGCTGGCTACTGGATCAACAGTCTCGGGCAAGTATTGTTCGGGCACTCGAACCTTGCCGTGCGCGCCGGGGCGATCTTCTCCACTGGACTGACGGCGCTGCTGGTTATCTGGATGGCCTGGCGTCTCTGGCGGGATAAGCGAACAGCCCTTTTCTCCGGCCTTATTTTCCTGACCCTGTTTCTTGTCTATGGCATTGGTACGTATGCGGTTCTGGATCCCATTATCACCCTGTGGCTGGTGGCGGCGATGTGCAGCTTCTGGCTGGCCTCACAGGCCCAAACCGTGGCCGGAAAAGCCGGTGGCTATGTGCTGCTTGGGCTGGCGTGCGGGATGGGGGTGATGACCAAAGGCTTCCTGGCGCTGGCGGTACCGGTGATTGGCGTGCTGCCGTGGGTGATAGCGCAGAAGCGCTGGAAAGAGGTGCTGATATTTGGCTGGCTCGCGATCCTGAGCTGCGTGCTGATTGTTCTGCCGTGGGCGCTGGCCATTGCGCAGCGAGAGCCTGATTTCTGGCGTTACTTCTTCTGGGTGGAGCATATTCAGCGTTTTGCTCAGAGCGACGCGCAGCACAAAGCGCCGTTCTGGTATTACCTGCCGTTCCTGATTGCGGGCAGCCTGCCGTGGCTGGCGCTGCTGCCCGGCGCGTTTCGTTTCGGCTGGCACGACAGACAAAACGCGGGCGGCGGGTTCTATCTGCTGGGTTGGGTGGTGATGCCGCTGCTGTTCTTCAGCATTGCCAAAGGCAAGCTGCCGACCTATATCCTGCCCTGTTTTGCCCCGCTGGCGATCCTGATGGCGCGCTATGCCTGCCTTGCGGCGGAAAAAGGTGCCAGAGCGCTGCGCATTAACGGCGGGATTAACCTGGCGTTTGGCGTCATCGGCGTGGCGGCGGCGCTGGTGGTCTCGCCGTGGGGGCTGGCTAAGCATCCTGTCTGGACATCCGTTGAGCTGTATAAAGTCTTCTGTGCGGTGGTGGCGTTCCTCTTCTGGGCCGCGGTAGGCTGGTTTACCTTCCGACAGAGCCCGCAGCGCTGGTGGCTGGCTGCCTTGTGTCCTGCGGGACTGGCGTTGCTGATTGGTTTTGCCATTCCTAACCTGGTGGTGGATTCCAAACAGCCGCAGTCGCTGGTTGATACCGTGCGCGAGCCGCTGCAGAACAGCCGGTTTGTGCTGGCCAACAATGTTGGCGTGGCCGCCGGCCTGGCGTGGGAGCTGAAACGTAATGACATCACCCTGTTTGGTCAGAGTGGCGAGCTGCGCTATGGGCTGGATTATCCCGATGTGAACGATCGTTTTGTCGGCAAAGATGACTTCGCGCAGTGGCTGGCGGCGCATCGTCAGCAGGGACGCGTATCGCTGGTTATCCTGCTGTCAAAACGCGATGACCTTGCCCGGGCGAATCTGCCCGAGCCTGACAGCCTCTATATCCAGGGCCGTCTGGCCTACCTGCAGTATCTGCCGAAATGATGATCTGGATCTGGCTGATACTGGCAAGCGTGCTCAGCTGTGCGGGGCAATTGTGTCAGAAGCAAGCCACCCGTCCGGCGAAAGCCGGGCGGCGCGGGGCGCATATCGCGCTGTGGCTTGGTCTGGCAATGCTGATGCTGGGCTGCGGGATGCTGGTCTGGCTGGTGGTGCTGCAACGCCTGCCCGTCGGCATTGCCTACCCGATGCTGAGCCTCAATTTTGTCTGGGTGACGCTGGCGGCGAAGGTCGTCTGGCGTGAGCACGTCGCGTCACACCACTGGCTGGGGGTGGGGTTCATCATCATGGGGATTATTATCCTGGGAGGGAGCCTGTGAAAGGGGCGTTGTGGGCGTTATGCAGCGTGCTGTTAGTCAGCGCCGCGCAGCTGCTCCTGCGAAGCGCCATGCAGGCGCTACCCTCTGTAGGCGAGGCGTTCGCATTTCTCCAGGCCCTCTGGCATTTCTCGTCCGGTACCGGTGCGCTGCTGCTGGGGTTAACGGGGTATGTCGCCTCTATGGGCTGCTGGTATCTGGCGCTGCACCGTATGGCGCTCAGCAAAGCGTATGCCTTGCTGAGCCTCAGCTATATCCTGGTGTGGGGCGCGGCGATCCTGTTGCCCGGCTGGGACGAACATTTTTCCTGGCGTGGGCTGGCGGGTGTCGGGTTGATTATACTGGGCGTGCTGGTGATATTTCGGCCAACGCATCGTGGATCAAACCGGCCCTGAGCTCAAAGGGCGTTGCGGTGCAGACCGCGAGACTGAGCGAGTCTACCCGGCAGTGGCTCACCGAGTGGAACGCGCTGGCGGTACTGTCAATGCTGACCATTTGCCAGGCATGACCGCCGCGCTGTTTAACAATCGCTTCTTTTCGCGTCCAGATGCGCCAGAATGCCGTAAGCTGGCTCGCTGGCGTCTCCTTTTCCAGTTCATCGTGCTCGGCGTTACTGAAGAGGGCATTGGCGAGCGTGCGCCAGTTGTCCTGCGGGCGAATATGTTCCAGCGAACATCCCACACTGCCTTCATCGCTGATAATTAACGCAATATCGTCCTGAGAGTGGCTAAAGCTGAACCACAGCGGGTAGTCGTCCGCAAAAAGGGGCTTCCCCTGTTCGTTGTGGATAATCTCCGGGAGCGGCTTCGGAGCCAGCAGACGCGAAAGCAGCCCGCGACCCGCCAGCCAGCGCGCGCGCCGGGCGCCTTCGGGCGCGTGTTCACAGAGTGCTTCAGCCCAGCGATCGGTGCTCAGCGAAGAGATCTTTCCCAGAAAAACCTGGTACATATAACGTCTGGCCTTCAGTCAAAACAGAGAGAGCCGCAAAGTTGCGCGGCGAAACCATTACTATAATCCATTGACCCCAGGAATGGCTAACCAGACGAGAGCGCTTACCCGGGCAACCGGCTTTTCGGTCGTCCCGGCCCAAGCAGAATGGCCAGCTTGCTGCCGCCTTTGGTGGTCTCCATCCAGATCTTACACACGCTGGTGAGCGGGACTGACAGCAGCATCCCGACCGGACCCAGCAGCCATCCCCAAATCAGTAAAGATAAGAACACCACCAGCGTCGACATTCCCAGCCGGTGGCCCATCATGCGCGGCTCAAGAATATTCCCCAGCACCATGTGCACCACGAGGAACAGCGCCCCCACCAGCATGCACTCGTAGAAGCCATTAAACAGAAACGCCTGAATCATCGGCGGTACGGCGGAGAGCACCGCGCCAATATTGGGCACGTAGTTCAGCAGAAAGGCCAGCACGCCCCACATCAGCGCGAACTGCACGTCCATCAGCATCAGCCCCAGCCAGACAATGATCCCGGTCCATACGCTCAGCAGCGTTTTCAGCGCCAGATATTTGGAGACGCCCTTTAGCGCCCGGTGTAAGCCGGCAATGTGGATCTGGGGATTATTCAGCGCAAAACGCAGCTTATAGGGGACGTGGCGCACTTCGAACAGCATAAACACCACCGTCATGACCAGCAGCAGAATGCTGGCCATCGCCCCGGAGAGGCCCGTCATCAACGTGGTGGCGTAGGTCATGACTTTCTCTGAATCCATCCTGCGCAGCATCCGTTCGGGTGAGATATGCAGATTCAGAAAGGGGACCATCTCCTGCAGCGCCACGATCTTCCGCGTTAGCTCTTTGTTGTACTGCGGCAGCATCGTGGAGAACTCGCTCAGGGAGGCCGCCAGCACGCCGAAAAGCGCCGTCAGGGCAATCAGCATCACGATAACCACGATGGTAATGGCCACCGGGCGGCTGACGCCCCGGCGTAAAAACCAGGTCACCAGCGGGTTAAGCACGATGGCAAAAAAGAGCGCCAGCAGGAGCTGGACAATAATGTCGGCGGCGGCATGGATACCCGCAAGGATAACCACCAGACAGGCGAGTTTTAATAAGATATGGAGTCCAGCTTTGTCGGACGGATTAGGGGTCATGCGTGTTCCTTTATGTGGTTGCCCGTTAAGTGTAGTGCGCGGCATCCGCCTCGTCTGGCACCGTTAATCTGAAAAGTCGCTGCTGATTTTCTGTTGGCGTCGTGGTAATAGTGAAACACTGTTGCAAAATTCCAGGTAAAACCCCATGCCCGAACCTGCCGCTGAACCGGCGCAGAGCGGACTGCGCCTCAATCTGCGCATCGTGTCCGTCGTGATTTTCAACTTTGCCAGCTATTTGACCATCGGCCTGCCGCTGGCGGTCTTGCCGGGCTATGTCCATGACGTTATGGGCTTCAGCGCATTCTGGGCGGGGCTGGTGATTAGCCTGCAGTATTTCGCCACGCTCCTGAGCCGCCCGCATGCCGGGCGCTACGCGGACCTGTTCGGTCCAAAAAGCATCGTGGTTGTCGGGTTGTGCGGCTGTTTCCTGAGTGGGCTGAGCTACCTGCTGGCTGCCACAACCAGCCACTGGCCGCTGGTCAGTCTGGTGTTGCTCTGCCTGGGCCGCGTCATCCTCGGCATTGGGCAAAGCCTGGCGGGCACCGGGTCAACGCTGTGGGGCGTGGGGGTGGTCGGTGCGCCGCACATTGGACGGGTGATCTCGTGGAACGGCATTGTCACCTACGGCGCAATGGCGCTGGGCGCCCCGCTTGGGGTGATGTGTTATGCGTATGGCGGTCTCTACGGGCTGGCGGGCACCATCATGCTGGTCGCGCTGGTGGCGATCCTCTTTGCCCTGCCGCGCCCGAAAGTCAAAGCCAGCAAAGGTAAACCACTGCCGTTCCGGGCGGTGCTCGGGCGGGTCTGGCCATACGGGATGGCGCTGGCGCTGGCGACCACCGGCTTCGGGGTCATCGCCACCTTCATTACCCTGTTTTACGATGCCAAAGGCTGGGACGGCGCCGCCTTTGCGTTAACCCTGTTCAGCTGTGCGTTTGTGGGCGCGCGGTTACTTTTCCCTAACGGTATCAACCGTCTGGGCGGGCTGAACGTGGCGATGATCTGCTTTGCGGTGGAGATGGTTGGCCTGCTGTTGACCGGCATAGCCATGGCACCATGGGTCGCGAAAGTGGGCGTCTTCCTTGCGGGGGCGGGCTTTTCACTGGTCTTCCCGGCACTGGGTGTGGTGGCAGTTAAAGCCGTGCCGCCGCAGAATCAGGGGGCGGCGCTGGCGACCTATACGGTATTTATGGATATGTCATTAGGCATTACCGGCCCGCTGGCGGGTCTGGTGATGGCCTGGGCAGGCGTACCGGTTATCTATCTGGCCGCGGCGGGTCTGGTGGTGATTGCCTTGATGCTGACATGGCGGCTAAAAAAATGGCCCCCGGTGCAGGCACCGGAGGCCACGTCATCATCGTGAAGCGTTACTGGATCACGATGGTGTTAATGATGTTTTCCGCAGCCGTTTGCGCTTTCTGCTGATCTTCCGCTGGCAGGGTGATCTGCAGGGTCAGCAGTTTGTTATCGACCTTGCCCAGCACAACAGAAGAGTATGCGGTCTGGCCTTTTGCAGAGATGATGCTGTCCAGCTGTTGCAGCGTGTGGCCTTTCAGTTCGATGGACTTGTTGGTGACCACCTGCAGCTGCGGATCGCGGCTGCGCTGCTGATCTTCCAGGCGTTTGGACAGGACGGCCAGGTCTTCGCTGGTGTCGTCGCCCACAATCACAATGACCGCTTTCTGACCGGTTGCGTCGGAGTAAACGTGCATATTGTTCGCTTGCGTACCCAGCTTGCCGCTCTGGTCAGTCATATCGGCTGGCAGAGAGAAACTGAGTTTGCCATCCATCAGATTCACCGGCTGACCGGTTGCGTTGCTCTCAGCGGATGCACCCTGAGCAGGCGTTTTCGTGTCGCTGTTATCACAGGCTGCAAGACCCACAACCAGCAGGCCAATCCCGACATATTTAACCAGATTGCGCATTGACTTCTTCCTTTCGATAAACGGCCATAACGGCTCATTCGCTCATCTTATCACAACTGATAAAGCGAACCTTTAACCAGCCTGTAATGCTGTGATTTCAGATTTATCTGCCAGCCTTTTCAGCAGCATATTCAACAGGACGCCGTACATGGGCAGGAAGAAGACAATGCTGATGAGCACCTTGAAGCAGTAGTCCACCAGGGCGATCTCCATCCAGTGTTCGGCCATAAACGCATCCGGACTGTGCCAGAAGGCGATGAAGAAGAACGCCAGCGTATCGCTGACGTTGCCGAACAGCGTCGAGGCGGTGGGGGCCATCCACCAGCGATGATTCTGACGCAGGCGATTAAACACATGCACGTCGAGGATCTGCCCCAGCGCATAAGCCATAAAGCTTGCGGTGGCGATACGGGCGACAAACAGGTTGAAGTGGGTCAACGCCTCAAAGCCCTGCCAGCTTCCCATATAGAACAGGGAGGAAATCACGTACGAGATGAACAGCGCCGGAAGCATGACGGCAAAAATAATGCGTCGGGCCAGCGGTGCGCCAAAGATACGTACGGTTAAATCCGTGGCGAGGAAAATAAACGGAAAACTGAACGCGCCCCAGGTGGTGTGAAAACCAAAAATGGCGATCGGGAGCTGCACCAGATAGTTGCTGGAGGTGATCACCAGCAAATGGAAAAGCGAAAGCCAGAACAACGCTTTTACGCGCTGTGATTCAGAAAACTGCGTCATATTGTGACCTTTTTATACGTTGGGGTGAGGGAACCCAATAAAAACCGCAGAATGATACTGCTTTGGCGGGACATTGCAATGGTTAGTTTTTACGCAATCGTTAACCTGGTTTGCATTGACTGCCACGGGGCGTAAACTACAGCCGTTTTTACCTGACCGAGAAGATCATGACCGACCTGTTTTCCAGCCCAGACCACACCCTTGACGCCCAGGGCCTTCGCTGCCCGGAACCGGTAATGATGGTACGTAAAACCGTGCGCAACATGCAGACCGGGGAAACGCTGCTGATCATCGCCGACGATCCGGCAACGACCCGCGATATCCCCGGGTTTTGTACCTTTATGGAGCATGAGCTGGTGGCACAGCAGACCGACGCGCTGCCGTATCGGTATTTGATTCGTAAGGGTTAAGTGGGCTGCCCTCTGCGGCCTGATGCCCTCACCCCGGCCCTCTCCCACGGGGAGAGGGAGCAAACACTAAAAACGGCAATCTTTGATTGCCGTTTTGCGTTTACCTAGCCTTTCATCCACGTCCGGATCCCGTCCAGGAACATCTGCGTTGCCATCATCACCAGAATCAGCCCCATCAGACGCTCCAGCGCATTCACCCCTTTCTCGCCCAGCAGGCGCAGGAACAGCGACGACTGCAGCAGGATAATAAATGTCCCGCCCCAGGCGATCAGTAAGGCAATCACCAGATGGCTCATCTGATTGGGATACTGATGCGACAGCAGCATCAGCGTGGCCAGAATGGTCGGTCCGGCAACGAGGGGGATCGCCAGCGGCACAATAAACGGCTCTTCACCGGCGGGCAGGCCGCTGCTGCTGCCTTCCGCGCTCGGGAAAATCATCTTAATGGCAATCAGGAACAGAATAATCCCGCCGGAAATCGAAACGGTTTCGGCGCGCAGGTTCAGGAACGCGAGGATCTTTTCACCGGCAAACAGGAAGATAAACATCACCAGCAGGGCGATAAGCAGCTCGCGGATCATGATCGCGCGGCGGCGCTTTGGCTCGGTATGCTTTAGCACCGACATGAAGATCGGCAGGTTTCCCAGCGGATCCATTATCAGGATCAATAAAACCGCGGCGGAAATGATTTCACTCATGTAAATTATCCCTGAAACTCTCTATGGTTATTATGATGATTAGCTCTTTTTCTGATAGCCGGGCAATCATCGATTAATTTCGCTTGCGACTTTGGCAGCATTTTGTAATGTGAAGCATATCCCAGTTCAATACTGGCTTGCACAATCAGCACACACCCCTTGCAGGAAAAAAATGCTATGAAAAACGTTGGTTTTATCGGCTGGCGCGGTATGGTCGGCTCTGTACTCATGCAACGCATGGTTGAAGAGCGCGATTTCGACGCCATCCGCCCGGTCTTCTTCTCCACTTCCCAGCTTGGCCAGGCTGCGCCGTCCTTTGGTGGTTCCACCGGTACGTTGCAGGATGCTTACGATCTGGAAGCGCTGAAGGCACTCGATATTATTGTGACGTGCCAGGGCGGCGATTATACCAACGAAATTTATCCGAAGCTGCGTGAAAGCGGCTGGCAGGGCTACTGGATTGACGCGGCCTCGTCGCTTCGCATGAAAGACGATGCCATTATCATTCTCGACCCGGTTAACCAGGGCGTGATCACCGAGGGCCTGAACAAGGGCGTGAAAACCTTTGTCGGCGGTAACTGTACCGTCAGCCTGATGCTGATGTCCCTCGGCGGCCTGTTCGCGCAGGACCTGGTGGAGTGGGTCTCCGTGGCGACCTACCAGGCGGCGTCCGGCGGCGGTGCGCGTCATATGCGTGAGCTGCTGACCCAGATGGGCCAGCTGCATAACAGCGTCGCGACCGAGCTGGCCAACCCGGCGTCCGCGATCCTTGATATCGAGCGTAAAGTCACCCAGCTGACCCGCAGCGGCGAGCTGCCGGTGGATAACTTTGGCGTACCGCTGGCCGGTGGCCTGATCCCGTGGATCGACAAACAGCTGGATAACGGCCAGACCCGCGAAGAGTGGAAGGGCCAGGCCGAGACCAACAAAATCCTCAATACCGCGAACACCATTCCGGTTGACGGTCTGTGCGTGCGTATCGGCGCGCTGCGCTGCCACAGCCAGGCCTTCACCATTAAACTGAAAAAAGATGTGTCTATTCCGACCGTGGAAGAGCTGCTGGCCGCGCACAACCCGTGGGCGAAAGTGGTGCCAAACGATCGCGATATCACCATGCGTGAACTGACCCCAGCAGCCGTAACCGGCACGCTAACCACGCCGGTTGGCCGTCTGCGCAAGCTGAACATGGGGCCAGAGTATCTTTCCGCATTCACCGTGGGTGACCAGCTGCTGTGGGGTGCCGCCGAGCCGCTGCGCCGTATGCTGCGCCAGCTGGCGTAATAATTTGTTAACTACCGGGGGTGATTTTCACCCCCTTTTTTTGCGTACTACAGGGAGTAAAACGCAGATGTCTTATTTTTTATCAGGAGTCATGTAGAGCGTTGGCTATGCTTTAAGGAAGAGTCATTTCTTACCTGAGGTTAGGACGGGCTGACAGGATGCTCGTTCAGGTCACATTAAAGTCGTCCCGGGCGCTAAAAAGGACGACATAAAAAAACAGGATGAATACCATGTCCGATCGTATTTCGAGAGACGTGATTAATGCGCTTATTGCGGGTCATTTTGCCGACCCCTTTTCTGTGCTAGGGATGCACCGTACTGAGGCCGGGCTCGAAGTCCGTGCGTTGTTACCGGATGCGACGGAAGTCTGGGTGATTGAACCCAAAACCGGCCGCAAGGTGGGTAATCTGGAATGCCTCGATTCGCGTGGCTTCTTCTCAGGCGTCATGCCTCGTCGTAAAAACCCCTTTCGTTACCAGCTCGCCGTCATCTGGCACGGCCAGCAAAACCTGATTGACGACCCCTATAGCTTTGGCCCGCTCTTAAAAGAGATGGACGCCTGGCTGCTGTCCGAAGGGACCCATCTGCGTCCTTATGAAACGCTGGGTGCCCATGCGGATACGATGGATGGGATCACCGGCACGCGGTTTGCCGTGTGGGCGCCCAATGCCCAGCGGGTCTCCGTGGTGGGGCAGTTCAACTACTGGGACGGGCGTCGTCACCCGATGCGCCTGCGCCGGGAAACCGGCATCTGGGAGCTGTTTATCCCCGGGGCGCACAACGGGCAGCTCTATAAGTTCGAGATGATCGATGCCAACGGTAAGCTGCGCATTAAATCCGACCCTTACGCCTTTGAAGCGCAGATGCGCCCGGACACCGCCTCGCTGATCTGCGGCCTGCCGGAGAAAGTTGTGCAGACCGAGGAGCGCAAACAGGCCAACCGCTTCGATGCGCCGATCTCCGTCTATGAGGTGCATCTTGGCTCCTGGCGTCGCCACACGGATAACAACTTCTGGCTGAGTTACCGCGAGCTGGCGGACCAGCTGGTGCCGTACGCCAAATGGATGGGCTTTACCCACCTTGAGCTGCTGCCAGTTAACGAACACCCGTTCGACGGCAGCTGGGGCTATCAGCCTACCGGGCTGTATGCGCCAACGCGCCGCTTCGGCACGCGTGATGATTTCCGCTATTTCATCGATGCCGCGCACGCCGCCGGGCTGAACGTCATCCTCGACTGGGTGCCGGGCCATTTCCCGGCGGACGATTTCGCGCTGGCCGAGTTTGACGGCACAAAGCTGTACGAGCACAGCGATCCGCGCGAAGGCTATCACCAGGACTGGAATACGCTGATCTACAACTACGGTCGCCGTGAAGTCGCGAACTATCTTGTCGGGAACGCGCTGTACTGGATCGAGCGCTTCGGCATTGACGCCCTGCGCGTGGATGCGGTGGCGTCGATGATTTACCGCGACTACAGCCGCAAAGAGGGCGAGTGGATCCCGAACGAATTTGGCGGCCGCGAAAACCTGGAAGCGATTGAGTTCCTGCGTAACACCAACCGCATTATTGGCGAGCAGGTTGAGGGCGCGGTGACAATGGCGGAAGAGTCGACCGACTTTGCTGGCGTCTCCCGTCCACCGTCAATGGGCGGTCTGGGCTTCTGGTACAAGTGGAACCTCGGCTGGATGCACGACACGCTCGACTACATGAAACTCGATCCGGTTTATCGTCAGTATCATCACGATAAATTGACGTTCGGGATGCTCTACAACTACACCGAAAACTTCATGCTGCCGCTGTCGCACGATGAGGTGGTGCACGGTAAGAAATCCATTCTCGACCGCATGCCGGGCGACGCGTGGCAGAAGTTTGCCAACCTGCGCGCCTACTACGGCTGGATGTTTGCCTTCCCGGGTAAAAAACTGCTGTTTATGGGCAATGAGTTTGCCCAGGGACGCGAGTGGAACCACGATTCCAGCCTCGACTGGCATCTGCTGGAAGGGGGCGATAACTGGCATCACGGCGTGCAGCGTCTGGTCCGTGACCTGAACCTGACCTACCGCCATCACAAAGCGCTGCACGAGCTGGACTTCGATCCTTACGGCTTTGAGTGGCTGGTGGTGGATGACCATGCGCGCTCGGTGTTTGTCTTTGTGCGTCGTGACAAGGCGGGTAACGAGATTATCGTCGCCAGCAACTTCACGCCCGTTCCGCGCCACCATTACCGCTTCGGCATTAATCAGGCGGGTAAATGGCGCGAAATCCTCAACACCGACTCGATGCATTACCACGGCAGCAACGCCGGTAACGGCGGGCTGGTACAGAGCGATGCCATCGAAAGCCACGGGCGGCCAAACTCCCTGAGCCTGACGCTGCCGCCGCTTAGCACTGTCTGGCTGGTGCGGGAGGGCGAATGACGCAGCTTACGGCAGGTAAACCCGAACCGCTCGGGGCGAGTTTTGACGGAAAGGGGGTCAATTTCACCCTCTTTTCCGCCCATGCTGAGCGGGTAGAACTGTGCGTGTTTGACGGTGAAGGTAACGAGCACCGTTATGATTTACCTGCCCGCACCGGGGATACCTGGCACGGTTACCTGGCCGGAGGTCGGCCAGGGTTGCACTATGGCTTTCGCGTGCACGGTCCGTGGGAACCCGCGCAGGGACACTGGTTTAACCCTGCGAAGCTGTTGATTGACCCGTGCGCGCACCGCGTGGACGGTGAATTTAAAGACGACCCGCTGTTCCACGTGGGCTACGGCGAGCCCGACCACCGCGACAGCGCGCCCGTCGCGCCAAAAAGCGTGGTGGTGAACGATCTCTATGACTGGGAAGACGATGCCCCGCCGCACACGCCGTGGGGCAATACCGTCATTTATGAAGCCCACGTCAAAGGGCTGACCTACCTGCACCCGTCGATCCCCAAAGAGATGCGCGGCACCTATAAGGCGCTTGGGCATCCGACGATGGTCGCCTACCTGAAACATCTTGGCATTACCACCCTGGAACTGCTGCCCGTCGCCCATTTCGCCAGCGAGCCTCGCCTGCAGCGGCTGGGGCTGAGCAACTACTGGGGCTATAACCCGCTGGCGATGTTCGCGCTTGAGCCGCGTTATGCCGTCCATCCTGACAAGGCGCGGGACGAGTTTCGCGACGCGGTGAAGGCGCTCCATGCGGCGGGTATTGAGGTCATTCTGGACGTGGTGCTGAACCACAGTGCGGAAAGCGATCTCGACGGCCCGACGCTCTCCATGCGCGGAATTGATAACCGTAGCTATTATTGGATCAGGCAGGATGGCGATTATGAGAACTGGACCGGTTGCGGTAACACCCTCAATCTCAGCCATCCGGCGGTCACGCATTTTGCGTATGAATGCCTGAAATACTGGGTAGACACGTTCCACGTCGACGGTTTTCGTTTCGACCTCGCGCCCGTCATGGGGCGCACGCCGGCATTCAGCCAGCAGGCGCCGCTGTTTGAGGCGATAAAAAACTGTCCGGTGCTCTCGCAGGTCAAGCTCATCGCGGAGCCGTGGGACATCGGTGAAGGCGGCTATCAGGTCGGGAATTTCCCGCCGCTGTTTGCCGAGTGGAACGATCATTATCGCGATGCCGTGCGCCGCTTCTGGCTGGAGCGGAATCTGTCGCTGGGGGAATTTGCCGGACGCTTTGCCGCATCCAGCGATCTCTTTAAGCGTGACGGTAAACGCCCGTCAGCCACCATCAATCTGTTAACGGCGCATGACGGTTTTACCCTCAGGGACTGCGTTTGTTTCAATCAGAAACACAATGAGGCAAACGGCGAAGAGAATCGCGATGGCACTAACAATAACCATAGCTTTAATCATGGTATAGAAGGATTAGGCGGAAGTCTGGATGTTATCGAGCGGCGACGCGCCAGCGTACATGCGCTGCTGACAACGCTTTTATTGTCGCAGGGCACGCCGATGTTGCTGGCCGGCGATGAGCATGGCCACAGCCAGCACGGTAACAACAATGCGTATTGCCAGGACAACACCTTAACCTGGCTCGACTGGGGAGAAGCGAACAGCGGTTTGATCCACTTCACCGCGGCGCTGATCCATCTTCGCCAGCACATTCCCGCACTGACTGCTGACCGCTGGTGGGAAGAGGGTGACGGAAACGTTCGCTGGCTGAATAAAGACGCGCAACCGTTAAGCGCGCAAGAGTGGCAACACGGTGTACCCCGCCTGCAGATCCTGTTGTCGGATCGCTGGCTGGTCACGCTGAACGCGACGGATGACGTCGCAGAGATTGTTTTACCTGACGGGGAATGGCGCGCCGTTCCCCCCTTTGCCGGAGCGGATAATCCGGTAGTAATGGCTGTCTGGCACGGGCCTGCGCACGGAGTGTGCGTATTCCAAAGATGATAAAAAAGGAGTTAGTCATGGTTAGATTAGAGAAGAACGATCCCTTAATGTTGGCACGCCAGCTACCATTAAAAACGGTTGCCCTGATCCTTGCGGGTGGGCGTGGTACCCGTCTGAAAGATTTGACCATCAAGCGCGCCAAACCGGCTGTTCACTTTGGTGGTAAGTTCCGCATTATCGACTTTGCGCTCTCCAACTGCCTGAACTCAGGCATTCGCCGCATTGGCGTCATTACGCAGTATCAGTCGCACACGCTGGTTCAGCATATCCAGCGCGGCTGGTCATTCTTCAGCGAAGAGATGAACGAGTTTGTCGATCTGCTTCCTGCTCAGCAGCGCGTTCACGGGGAGAACTGGTACCGCGGCACGGCGGATGCAGTGACGCAGAACCTCGACATCATTCGCCGCTATAACGCGGAATACATCGTGATCCTCGCCGGGGACCATATTTACAAGCAAGATTACTCCCACATGCTCATCGACCACGTCGAAAAAGGGGCGCGCTGCACCGTGGCGTGTCTGCCGGTGCCCGTTGCTGAAGCGACGGCGTTTGGCGTGATGCACGTGGACGCGGACGACAAAATCATCGACTTCGTTGAAAAACCGGCGAACCCGCCAACCATGCCGGGAGATGACACCAAATCCCTCGCCAGCATGGGGATCTATGTCTTTGATGCCGATTATCTTTATGAGCTGCTGGAAGAAGACGACAAAGACGAAAATTCTAGCCACGACTTCGGTAAAGACATCATTCCGAAAATCACCAAAGCTGGCATGGCGTATGCACATCCATTCCCGTTGTCCTGCGTGCAGTCAGACCCGAATGCGGAACCTTACTGGCGCGATGTGGGAACGCTGGAAGCGTACTGGAAAGCGAACCTTGATTTAGCCTCCGTCACGCCTGAGCTGGATATGTACGATCAAAACTGGCCGATTCGTACGCATATGGAATCGCTGCCGCCGGCCAAATTCGTTCAGGACCGCTCCGGTAGCCACGGTATGACGCTGAACTCGCTGGTGTCCGGCGGGTGCATCATTTCAGGCTCGGTGGTGGTGCAGTCGGTACTGTTCCCCCGCGTGCGGATAAATTCATTCTGTAATATCGATTCGGCAGTCTTGCTGCCGGATGTCTGGGTAGGGCGTTCGTGTCGTCTGCGTCGTTGCGTGATCGACCGTGCCTGCGTCATCCCTGAAGGGATGGTCATTGGGGAGAATGCGGAAGAAGACGCGCGTCGTTTCTACCGTTCGGAAGAGGGGATCGTGTTAGTCACACGGGAAATGTTGCGGAAGCTGCAAATCAAACAGGAGCGATGATGCAGGTTTTACACGTATGTTCTGAGATGTTCCCGTTATTAAAAACGGGCGGTCTGGCAGATGTACTTGGTGCATTACCGGCGGCGCAAATCGCCGGAGGCGTGGATACCCGAGTCCTGCTGCCCGCCTTCCCGGATATCCGGCGCGGTATACCTGATGCGAAAGTGGTGACCCGCCGTGACACGTTTGCCGGACGCATTACCCTGCTGTTTGGGCATTACAACGGTGTAGGGATCTACCTGATCGACGCGCCACACTTATACGACCGACCGGGCAGCCCGTATCACGATACGAACCTGTTCGCCTATACCGACAACGTGTTGCGCTTTGCGCTGCTTGGCTGGGTCGGTGCAGAAATGGCGACGGGGCTGGATCCGTTCTGGCGCCCGGATGTCGTGCATGCGCACGACTGGCACGCCGGGCTGGCCCCGGCATACCTGGCCGCTCGCGGTCACCCGGCGAAATCGGTCTTCACCGTGCATAACCTGGCCTATCAGGGGATGTACTATGCCCATCACATGAGTGAAATCGATCTGCCATTATCGTTCTATAACATGCATGGGCTGGAATTTAACGGGCAGATTTCGTTCCTGAAAGCTGGGCTCTATTACGCCGATCATATTACCGCCGTGAGCCCAACCTACGCCCGCGAAATTACCCAGCCTGAGTTTGGCTACGGTCTGGAGGGGCTGTTGCGCCAGCGCCATCGTGAAGGGCGCCTGTCGGGCATTCTGAACGGCGTCGACGAACAGATCTGGAGCCCGGAAACCGATCTCCTGCTGGCGTCGCGCTATGGCCGTGATTCGGTGGAAGACAAAGCGGAAAACAAACGCCAGCTGCAGATTGCGATGGGCCTGAAGGTTAACGACAAAGTGCCGCTGTTCGCGGTAGTGAGCCGCCTGACCAGCCAGAAAGGGCTGGATCTGGTGCTGGAGGCGCTGCCTGGTTTACTGGAGCAGGGGGGACAACTGGCCCTGCTCGGGGCGGGCGACCCGGTGCTGCAGGAAGGTTTCCTGGCCGCCGCCGCGGAACATCCGGGGCAGGTGGGCGTGCAGATTGGTTATCACGAGGCGTTTTCGCACCGCATTATGGGCGGCGCGGACGTCATTCTGGTGCCGAGCCGTTTCGAACCCTGCGGCCTGACGCAGCTCTACGGTCTGAAATACGGCACCCTGCCGCTGGTACGCCGCACGGGCGGGCTGGCGGATACGGTATCCGATAGCTCTCTGGAAAACCTGGCGGACGGTATCGCCAGCGGGTTTGTCTTTGAGGACAGTAATGCCTGGTCGCTGCTACGGGCGATTCGGCGTGCTTTCGTCTTGTGGTCCCGTCCATCGCTGTGGCGTTACGTCCAACGTCAGGCGATGTCCATGGACTTTAGCTGGCATGTCGCGGCGCAGTCGTACCGCGATCTTTATCAACGCTTGATGTAACGAGGCGAAGTTACTGATATGAACGCTCCCTTTAGCTACTCTTCACCCACGCTCAGCGTTGAGGCGTTAAAGCACTCCATCGCCTACAAGCTGATGTTCACCATCGGGAAAGATCCGGTTATCGCCAACAAGCACGAGTGGCTGAACGCCACCCTGTTTGCGGTGCGCGACCGCTTAGTGGAACGCTGGCTGCGCTCAAACCGCGCCCAGCTCTCGCAGGAAACGCGACAGGTTTACTACCTGTCGATGGAATTTTTGATTGGCCGCACCCTGTCCAATGCGCTGTTGTCGCTCGGTATTTATGACGACGTCAAAACCGCGCTGGAAGAGATGGGGTTAGATCTGGAAGAACTGATCGACGAAGAGAACGACCCGGGCCTCGGTAACGGCGGTCTGGGGCGTCTTGCCGCCTGCTTCCTCGACTCGCTGGCGACGCTGGCGCTGCCGGGCCGCGGCTACGGTATTCGCTACGACTACGGCATGTTCAAACAGAATATCGTCGACGGGCGCCAGAAAGAGTCACCGGACTACTGGCTGGAGTACGGTAACCCGTGGGAGTTTAAACGCCACAATACGCGTTACAAGGTGCGTTTTGGCGGGCGTATTCAGCAGGAAGGGAAAAAATCCCGCTGGGTGGAAACCGAAGAGATCCTGGCCGTGGCCTACGACCAGATTATCCCCGGCTACGACACCGATGCCACCAACACGCTGCGCCTGTGGAGCGCGCAGGCCAGTAGCGAAATCAACCTCGGTAAATTTAACCAGGGTGACTACTTCGCGGCGGTGGAGGATAAAAACCACTCCGAGAATGTGTCCCGCGTGCTGTACCCGGACGACTCGACCTATTCCGGTCGCGAGCTGCGCCTGCGTCAGGAATATTTCCTCGTCTCCGCGACGATTCAGGATATCCTCAGCCGCCACCATCAGCTGCACAGAACCTACGCCAATCTGGCGGAGAAAACCGCGATTCACCTCAACGACACCCACCCGGTGCTCTCCATTCCGGAACTGATGCGCCTGCTCATTGACGAGCATAAGTTCAGCTGGGACGACGCCTTTGAGGTGACCTGCCAGGTGTTCTCGTACACCAACCACACGCTGATGAGCGAAGCGCTGGAGACCTGGCCGGTGGATATGCTGGGCAAGATCCTGCCGCGCCATCTGCAGATCATCTTTGAGATTAACGACTACTTCCTCAAGACCCTGCAGGAGCAGTACCCGAACGATACTGGCCTGCTGAGCCGGGCATCCATCATTGATGAATCCAACGGCCGCCGCGTGCGCATGGCATGGCTGGCGGTGGTGATCAGCCACAAGGTGAATGGGGTATCTGAGCTGCACTCAAACCTGATGGTGCAGTCGCTGTTTGCGGACTTCGCGAAGATTTTCCCGACGCGCTTCTGCAACGTTACCAACGGCGTTACGCCGCGCCGCTGGCTGGCGCTGGCTAACCAGCCGCTTTCTGAGGTGCTGGACGAGAATATCGGCCGCACCTGGCGTACCGATTTGAGCCAGCTGAGCGAGCTTGAACAGCATATTGATTTCCCGACGGTGAATAAGGCCGTGCGCGAAGCCAAGCTGCTGAACAAAAAACGGCTGGCGGTCTGGCTGGCGCTCCACCTCAACGTGGTGGCCAACCCGAAAGCGCTGTTCGACGTGCAGATCAAACGCATCCACGAATACAAGCGTCAACTGATGAACGTGCTGCACGTGATCACCCATTACAACCGCATCAAGGCCGATCCAACGGCGGAATGGGTACCGCGCGTGAAGATCTTTGCCGGTAAGGCGGCCTCCGCCTATTACATGGCGAAGCACATCATTCATCTCATCAACGATGTGGCGAAGGTGGTAAACCAGGATCCGGATATTGGTGACAAGCTGAAGGTGGTGTTTATCCCGAACTACAGCGTCAGCCTGGCGCAGCTGATCATCCCGGCGGCGGATCTCTCTGAGCAGATCTCCACCGCGGGGACGGAAGCCTCCGGCACCAGTAACATGAAGTTTGCCCTCAACGGCGCGCTGACTATCGGTACCCTGGACGGGGCGAACGTCGAGATGCTGGAGCATGTGGGGGAAGAGAATATCTTTATCTTCGGTAATACGACGGAAGAGGTGGAGGCGCTGCGCCGGAAAGGCTACTCGCCGCGTGAATATTACGAAGAGGATGAAGAGCTGCGTCAGGTGCTGACGCAGATTGCGACCGGCGTGTTTAGCCCTGAGGAGCCGGGCCGTTACCGCGACCTGGTGGATTCGCTGATTAACTTTGGTGACCACTACCAGGTACTGGCGGATTATCGCAGCTATGTGGACTGTCAGGACAGGGTGGACGAGCTGTACCGTCAGCAGGAGAAGTGGACCAGTGCCGCGATGCATAACATCGCCAATATGGGGTATTTCTCGTCTGACAGGACCATCAAGGAGTATGCCGAGACGATCTGGCATATTGATCCGGTGCGGTTGTAAAAACAACCCCTCACCCTGACCCTCTCCCCTGTACGGTCCGGGGACATAGTGAACGCTTGTTCGGGGACATGGTAGACACTTACAACTAAGGCATAAGAACCCGTTT
>NZ_WSPD01000025.1:0-48340 GCF_026319105.1 Enterobacter sp. HSTU-ASh6
AAACGGGTTCTTATGCCTTAGTTGTAAGTGTCTACCATGTCCCCGAACAAGCGTTCACTATGTCCCCGGACCGTACAAGGGAGAGGGCTGGGGTGAGGGGGAACATACGGCTGTAGTGGTCATTCCGTTCACTTTATGTTTCTTGCTACTCTGTAACTGCATGACCTGTGAACGTGCCAGGGTGGCTCAATCGCCACCACCCTGGCGACCCGGGCTCCCGGCGGTAAATCGCCGCTTCGCGGTGCCCTCAGCTTATTCCTTCAGGCTATCGGGTCGGGCATGAGCCTGCATCCCTGCAGGCCACGCCCTCTCGGCGCATCCCTGCGCCTCGCCCCGGCCTTACGGAAACGCCTCGGCGATTTACAGCCGGACCAGGGCATCGCTGTAAGCCATTAATTTTCCTGAAGCATCATTTATCGCTTCCGGTAAAAAATATTACTGGGATTCCTCTCCCCTTTGGGGAGAGGGTCAGGGTGAGGGGCGTTAGCTGAAATCACCCTGCTGGCGCGCCACCAGCGTCAGAATGGAGTAGAGCGCCACCGCCTGCTGGTGCTGGTTGAAAATCTCAACCGCCCATTCCACCACGCCGGTCGGTTTTTCCTCTGCGGTACGCTGTTTCTTCAGCGTTTTACGTTTGCAGGTGAGACGTACCTGAATGGTATCGCCCGGTTTCACCGGCTCGATAAAGCGCAGGTTTTCCATACCGTAATTGGCTATGACCGGCCCGACGCCGGCGTCGACGAACAGGCCTGCCGCGGCGGAGATCAGGAAGTAGCCGTGCACCACGCGCTCGCCAAAGATCGACTCTGCCGCGCCGATCTTGTCCATATGGGCGTAGAAGTGGTCACCGCTCAGGCAGGCAAAGTTCACGATGTCCGCTTCCGTCAGGGTACGACGCGGCGTCAGCAGGCTGTCGCCCGGCTGCAGCTCCTCGAAGTATTTGCGGAACGGATGCACGCGATCTTCCTGCACCGTTGCGCCGCGCACCCACTGTTTACCAATGGCGGCCAGCATGGTCGGACTGCCCTGGATCGCGGTGCGCTGCAGGTAGTGCTTCACCGCGCGCAGTCCGCCCAGCTCTTCGCCACCGCCCGCGCGGCCCGGACCGCCGTGAACCAGCTGCGGCAGCGGGGAGCCGTGCCCGGTAGACTCTTTTGCGGATTCCTCGTTAAGGATCTGAATACGGCCGTGGGCGCGCGCCGCACCGGCAATAAACTGGCGGGCAATGGCCGAATCGGCGGTAACCAGCGTTCCCGCCAGGCTGCCGCCGCCGGCGCGGGCAAGCTGCATCGCGTGCTGCACATTGCGATATGGCATCAGGGTTGCAACCGGGCCGAAAGCCTCTGTCGCGTGGACCGCAGGGGTTTCATCCGGCTGAGGACAGAACAGCAGGGTCGGCGGGAAGAATGCGCCAGCGGCCTGCAAATCCGCTTTTCCACCCAGACGGATCTGACAGCCAGCGGCGATCAGCTGATTCACTTTCTCCTGCACGTCCGCGCGCTGTTCAGCGTTGACCAGCGCGCCCATCTTCACCCCTTCCTGCGCCGGGTCGCCCACCACCACCTTTTCCAGCCGCGCAATCAGCGCCTGGCTGACGGCCTCAATCTGGTTTTGCGGGACGATAATGCGGCGGATGGCGGTACATTTTTGTCCGGCCTTGGCGGTCATCTCACGCACCACTTCCCGGATGAACAGGGCGAACTCCGGCTGTTCCGGGGTGACGTCTTCACCCAGCACGCAGCAGTTCAGGGAGTCGGCCTCCATGGTGAATGGAATGGAATTCGCCACAATATTGGGGTGCACGCGCAGGCTTTGTCCGGTGCTGGCGGAGCCGGTAAAGGTGACCACGTCCTGGCTGTCGAGCTGTTCGAGCAGATCGCCCGCGCCGCCGCAGATCAGGCTAATGGCGCCGTCCGGCACCAGTCCGCTGTCCACGATGGATTTCACCATCGCCTGCGTGACCTGCGCGGTAGCGGTCGCGGGTTTGATAATGGCGGGCATGCCGGCAAGCCACGTCGGCGCCAGTTTTTCCAGCATCCCCCAGCAGGGGAAGTTAAAGGCGTTGATATGCACCGCCACGCCGGACTTCGAGGTCAGAACGTGACGCGCCGCAAAGCCGCCTTCTTTTGACAGCGGGATCAGTTCATCCTCCGGCCACAGCGTGTCATCCGGCAGTTCACGGCTGCCCAGGCTGGCGTAAGTGAAGAGGGTGCCGATGCCGCCTTCAATATCGACCCAGCTGTCTGCTTTCGTCGCCCCGGTCTGGGCGGAGAGGGCATAAAACGTCTCTTTCTCACCAAGCAGGTGCTTTGCCACCGCCTTCAGCATGGCCGCACGTTCGATAAAGGTCATTGCGTGAAGTGCTTCGCCGCCGCGCTCAATTGCATAGCGTCGGGCGGCTGCCATATCCAGCCCTTCGCTGGTCACGCTCCACAGCGCTTCGCCACTGATGGCGTGATGAATAGTGCGTTCACGTCCCCGGCCAGACTGCCAGGTACCGGACAA
Organism: Enterobacter sp. HSTU-ASh6; assembly: GCF_026319105.1. Classification (NCBI taxonomy): domain Bacteria; kingdom Pseudomonadati; phylum Pseudomonadota; class Gammaproteobacteria; order Enterobacterales; family Enterobacteriaceae; genus Enterobacter; species Enterobacter sp. HSTU-ASh6. The sequence goes on from NZ_WSPD01000025.1 coordinate 2,506, forward strand.
GAAGCTGGCTAACTGCTGCATCGCTTATCTCCAAATGTTACGTAATTTCACCATTAATAGTTTGATCGTGAATCATAAAAATCAAGCTGAGTTTTAATGAATTGTTAACATTGTGATCCGGGGTGACGAATCATTGCGCTCATATCGCAGTTATGAGAGGGGCTCAGGTAAAGCCTTGCGAGCGACATCACAAAACCAGGAAACAATTCTTGGGGTTATATTTAACCTTTGTGTAACTTTTAAAAAACAAAGTGATTCAACATTACGCTTTAGTTTGCAATCTAACGAATCATAAAGGTGATGGCGTGACGCAAGAACAACGGTTTGAGCAGCACATAGCGCAGGAGACGGCGATTGAGCCTCAGGACTGGATGCCTGACGCCTACCGTAAGACGTTGATCCGCCAGATTGGTCAGCATGCGCACTCCGAAATTGTCGGCATGCTGCCGGAGGGGAACTGGATCACCCGCGCGCCGACGCTGCGTCGAAAGGCGATCCTGCTGGCGAAGGTGCAGGACGAAGCCGGACACGGGCTCTACCTCTACAGCGCAGCCGAAACGCTGGGCTGCGCGCGGGAAGACCTCTACCAGAAGATGCTCGACGGCAAGATGAAGTACTCCTCCATTTTTAACTATCCGACCCTGAGCTGGGCCGATATCGGCGTGATTGGCTGGCTGGTAGATGGCGCCGCCATCGTCAACCAGGTGGCACTGTGCCGCACCTCTTACGGGCCCTATGCCCGGGCGATGGTGAAAATTTGTAAAGAAGAGAGCTTCCACCAGCGTCAGGGCTTTGAAGCCTGCATGGCGCTGGCGCAGGGGAGCGAGGCCCAGCGCCAGATGCTGCAGGACGCCATCAACCGCTTCTGGTGGCCGGCGCTGATGATGTTCGGGCCGAACGATGACAACTCGCCGAACAGCGCCCGCAGCCTGGCCTGGAAAATCAAACGTTTCGGTAATGACGAACTGCGCCAGCGCTTTGTCGACAACACGGTGCCGCAGGTGGAGATGCTGGGCATGACGGTGCCCGATCCCGATCTGCGCTTTGACGAAGAGAGCGGTCACTACCGTTTCGGCGAGATCGACTGGCAGGAGTTTGAAGAGGTCATTAACGGACGCGGGATCTGCAATCACGAACGCCTGGCGGCCAAGCGTAAAGCCTGGGAAGAGGGGGCATGGGTGCGGGAAGCCGCGCTGGCGCATGCTGAAAAACAACGCGCCCGCCAGGCCGCATAAGAGGAAATAACCATGAGCAATGTCTACTGGCCGCTGTACGAGGTGTTCGTACGCAGCAAACAAGGGTTGTCCCACCGTCACGTGGGCAGTCTGCATGCCGCCGACGACCGCATGGCGCTGGAAAATGCCCGTGATGCCTACACCCGGCGCAGCGAAGGGTGCTCTATCTGGGTGGTTAAGGCGAGCGAGATTGTCGCCTCCCAGCCGGAAGAGAGCGGCGAGTTCTTCGACCCGGCGGAAAGCAAGATTTACCGCCACCCGACGTTTTACACACTCCCCGACGGCATCGAGCACATGTGAGGCAAAGAATGAATTCAGTGACTGCCTATGCCCTGCGTCTGGGCGACAACGGTCTGGTGCTCTCCCAGCGTCTGGGCGCCTGGTGCGGCCACGCCCCGGAGCTGGAAATTGACCTCGCGCTCGCCAATATCGGGCTTGACCTGCTGGGCCAGGCGCGCAATTTCCTGAGCTATGCCGCCGGGCTGGAAGGACAGGGCGATGAAGACACGCTGGCGTTTGGTCGTGACGAGCGTCAGTTCCGCAATCTTCTGCTGGTGGAACAGCCGAACGGCAGCTTCGCCGACACGATTGCCCGCCAGTATCTGATGGATGCCTGGAACGTCGCGCTGTACGAACGCCTGACCCAAAGCCGCGACAGCCAGCTTGCCGCCATCGCCGCCAAAGCGATTAAAGAAGCACGCTACCACCTGCGCTTTAGCCGCGGCTGGCTGGTAAGGCTGGGGGACGGCACCGAAACCTCCGCGCAGAAAATGCAGCAGGCCATCGACAACCTGTGGCGTTTTACGGCGGAGCTGTTTGAGGCGGATGACGTCGAGCTGGAATTGATTGACGCCGGCGTGGCGGTTGACCCGCGCACGCTGCGTCAGCCGTGGGAAAGCGAAGTTTTTGCCGGTCTGAATGAAGCCTGCCTGCGGGTGCCCGAAGAGGTGGCGTACCGCACCGGGGGCAAGAAAGGGCTGCATACCGAACATCTCGGTCCGATGCTGGCGGAAATGCAGTATCTCCAACGCGCGTATCCCGGTCAGCAGTGGTAAAGGAGAACGCTATGCAACGCCTCGTCGACATCGCGCCTGCGCAAATTCCGCAAATCTGGGCGCTGTTAAGCCAGATCCCGGACCCGGAAGTACCGGTACTCACCATCACCGATTTAGGCATGGTGCGCAGCGTGAAGGCGCAAGGGGAAGGCTGGGTTATTGGCTTCACGCCCACCTACTCGGGGTGTCCGGCAACGGAACATCTGCTGGGGGCGATCCGCGACGCGATGACCGCCCATGGCTTTACCCCGGTGCATATCGTGCTCCAGCTTGAACCCGCCTGGACCACCGACTGGATGACCGCCGACGCGCGCGAGCGCCTGCGGGCATACGGCATCAGCCCGCCTGTTGGCCATAGCTGTCACGCGCACGCGCCAGCCGGGGTGAGCTGCCCGCGCTGCGCCAGCACCGACACCTCTCTTATCAGTGAATTCGGTTCGACGGCCTGCAAAGCGCTCTATCGCTGCAATGCCTGCCGTGAGCCCTTCGACTATTTCAAATGTATTTGAGGCTGCCATGACAACGTTTCATTCATTAACAGTGGCAAAAGTGGAACCCGAAACCCGCGACGCGGTGACCATCACGTTCGCGGTGCCGCAGGCGCTGCAGGAAGCCTACCGCTTTCGTCCCGGCCAGCACCTGACCCTGAAAACGACGCTGGGCGGGGATGAGCTGCGTCGCTGCTACTCCATCTGCCGGAGTAGCGCTCCGGGCGAGATCAGTGTGGCGGTCAAAGCCATCGAAGGCGGGCGCTTTTCGCGCTTTGCCCGGGATGAGATCAAAGCGGGTATGGCGCTGGAGGTGATGGTTCCTCAGGGACAGTTTGGCTACCAGCCGCAGGCAGGGCGCGAGGGGCACTATCTGGCGATTGCGGCAGGCTCCGGGATCACCCCGATGCTGGCGATTATCTCCGCGACGCTGGCGATCGAACCGAACAGCCATTTCACGCTGATCTACGGCAACCGCAGCAGCCAGAGCATGATGTTCCGCCAGGCGCTGGCGGACCTGAAGGACAAATACCCGCAGCGGCTGCAGCTGGTCTCCATTTTCAGCCAGGAGCGACTGGACAGCGACCTGCTTTATGGCCGCATCGACGGGGAAAAGTTGCAGGCGCTGGCGAAAACCCTGATCAACTTCCGCCAGTATGACGAAGCGTTTATCTGCGGCCCGTCGGCGATGATGGACGACGCCGAAGCCGCGCTGAAGGCGCTGGGAATGCCGGATAAATCGATTCATCTTGAGCGCTTCAATACCGCCGGAATCACTGTTAAACGCGCGGTGCACGTGCAGGCAGAAGGTCAGAAAGTGACCGTGCGCCAGGACGGACGCGACCGTGAGATCACCCTGACGGCAGACGACGAAAGCATACTTGATGCCGCCCTGCGCCAGGGGGCGGATCTCCCGTATGCCTGCAAGGGCGGCGTGTGCGCCACCTGTAAATGCAAAGTGCTGCGCGGGAAGGTGGACATGGCGACCAACTACAGCCTGGAGCCGGACGAGCTGGCCGCCGGGTATGTGCTGAGCTGCCAGTCGTTGCCGCTTACCGCTGATGTGATCGTGGATTTTGACGCGAAGGGGATGGCATGAGCGAACTGACTGTCACCCGTCATGGCCGCGTGCTGCAGCTGATGCTGAACCGTCCGGCGGCGCGCAACGCCCTCAACAATGCGCTGCTAACGCAGCTGGCGGAGCAGCTTGAGGCCGCCGCAGCGGATACCGGAGTCGCTGTCTGCGTGATTTACGGCAACGAACGCTGCTTTGCCGCCGGGGCGGATCTCAGTGAAATGGCAGAGAAAGACCTGCCTGCCACCCTGAACGATATTCGCCCGCAGCTATGGGCACGTATCAATGCATTTCCTAAACCGCTGATCGCCGCCGTGAACGGCTTCGCGCTGGGAGCGGGCTGCGAGCTGGCGCTGCTGTGCGACGTGGTGATTGCCGGTGACAACGCCCGTTTTGGCCTGCCGGAAATCACGCTCGGCATTATGCCCGGCGCGGGCGGTACCCAGCGTCTTATCCGCTGCGTCGGTAAATCGCTGGCCAGCAAAATGGTGCTGACCGGCGAGAGCATTTCCGCCGGGCAGGCGCTGAGCGCCGGGCTGGTCAGTGATGTTTTTCCGGCCGCGCTGACGCTGGAGTATGCCCTGAAGCAGGCGAGCCTGATGGCGCGCCACTCGCCGCTGGCACTGCAGGCGGCTAAACAGGCGCTACGCCAGTCTCAGGAGGTGCCGTTGCAGGCCGGGCTGGCCCAGGAGCGTCAGCTGTTTACGCTGCTCTCTGCCACTGAAGACCGCCGGGAAGGCATCGACGCCTTCTTACAAAAACGCACCCCCGACTTTAAAGGACGCTAATTGTGGAATTTATTCTCAGTCATGTAGAACAGGGCGTAATGACCCTTACGCTGAACCGTCCGGAGCGTCTGAACAGCTTCAATGACGTGATGCATCAGCAACTCGCCGAGTGCCTGAAACAGGCTGAGCGTGATGACACCGTTCGCTGCCTGCTGATCACCGGCGCCGGACGCGGTTTCTGTGCCGGTCAGGATCTGAATGACCGTAATGTCGACCCCAACGGCCCGGCGCCGGATCTGGGCATGTCCGTTGAAACCTTTTACAACCCGCTGGTTCGTCGCCTGGCAAAACTGCCGAAGCCGGTCATCTGCGCGGTCAACGGCGTGGCGGCCGGAGCCGGTGCCACGCTGGCGCTCGGGTGCGACATGGTGATTGCGGCGCGTTCCGCCAGTTTTGTGATGGCCTTCAGCAAGCTCGGGTTAGTCCCGGACTGCGGTGGCACCTGGCTGCTGCCGCGCGTGGCCGGACGCGCCCGTGCCATGGGGCTGGCGCTGCTCGGTGACAAGCTGAGCGCCGAACAGGCGCAGGCCTGGGGGATGATCTGGCAGGTGGTGGATGACGAACAGCTCTCCGCTACCGCGCAGCAGATGGCGCTGCACTTTGCGTCGCAGCCGACCTTCGGGCTGGGACTGATCAAGCAGGCGATCAATGCCGCGGAAACCAACACCCTGGACGCACAACTCGATCTCGAGCGCGACTATCAACGTCTGGCCGGGCGCAGCGACGACTATCGCGAGGGCGTCAGCGCCTTCCTGGCGAAGCGCGCGCCACACTTTACGGGGAAATAAGATGTTGAACATACGGACTGTCGCCGTGATTGGCAGCGGCACGATGGGTGCCGGCATCGCCGAGGTTGCTGCCAGCCACGGCCATCAGGTGCTGATTTACGACATCTCCGCCGATGCGATTTCACGCGCCATTGAGGGGATCCGCCAGCGTCTGGCTTCCCGGGTCACGCGCGGCAAACTCTCTGCAGATGCCAGCGGACAGATCCTCGCCCGGCTGCTCCCGGTCACTGATATCAGCGCGCTCTCTATGGCGGAGCTGGTGATAGAGGCCGCTTCTGAGCGTCTTGAGGTGAAAAAAGCGCTGTTTGTCCGGCTGGCTGAGATCTGCCCGGCGCAGACGGTACTGACCAGCAACACCTCTTCCATTTCGATCACGGCAATCGCGGCGGATGTACACCACCCGGAACGCGTCGCGGGGCTGCATTTCTTTAACCCGGCGCCGGTGATGAAGCTGGTGGAAGTGGTCAGCGGGCTGGCGACCTCCCCGGAAGTGGCCGACGCACTGTGCGAGCTGGCGCTCAACTGGGGGAAACAGCCGGTTCGCTGCCAGTCAACGCCGGGGTTCATCGTCAACCGCGTCGCGCGTCCGTTCTATTCCGAAGCCTGGCGCGCGCTGGAAGAGCAGGTGGCAGCACCAGAGGTGATTGACGCTGCCCTGCGCGAAGGGGGCGGTTTCCCGATGGGGCCGCTGGAGCTGACCGACATGATTGGTCAGGACGTTAATTTTGCGGTGACCTGCTCGGTATTTAACGCTTTCTGGCAGGAGCGGCGTTTTCTCCCCTCGCTGGTGCAGCAGGAGCTGGTGCTGGCTGGAAGACTGGGCAAAAAGAGCGGGAAGGGCGTTTACGACTGGCAGGGTGACAAACCCACCGTACAGTGGATTGAGACCGTAGATGACAGCTACAACCCGATGCGCGTCGAGAAAGAACGTGACGGCGTCACAAAAATTGATGATGTGTATCTCATCGAAACGCAGGGGGAAACCGCGCAGGCGCTGGCGTTACGCCTGAGCGGCCCGGTGGTGGTGGTAGACCGCATTGAAGGCGACGTGGCGGTGATTGCGGCCGCCGCCAGCAACCCCCTGACCTCGACACAAAAAGTCATCCGCTACCTGCAACAGCAGGGAAAACGGGTGGTGCAAATCGCCGATTATCCTGGCCTGTTGATCTGGCGCACGGTGGCGATGATTGCCAATGAAGCGCTGGATGCCCTGCAAAAAGGGGTGGCCAGCGAGAAGGATATCGATACCGCCATGCGTCTTGGCGTCAACTACCCGAGCGGCCCGATCGCCTGGGGGGAACGACTGGGCTGGCAGCGCCTGCTGACGCTGCTGGAGAACCTGCAGCGCCATTATGGTGAAGAACGCTATCGCCCCTGTTCACTGCTGCGCCAGCGCGCGCTTCTGGAGAGTAGCTATGAGTCATAACGCCTGGCACAACGCCCGCGCCATGTACGAACGGGATGCCTGCGCGCAGGCGATGGGGATGGATATTGTCGAGATGGACGAGGGCTACGCGGTGGTGACCATGACCATCACCCCGCAGATGCTCAACGGGCACAACACCTGCCACGGCGGACAGCTGTTTTCGCTGGCAGACACCGCTTTTGCCTACGCCTGCAACAGCCAGGGACTGGCAGCGGTGGCCTCAGGCTGCTCGATTGATTTTCTGCGTCCGGGCTTTGCCGGGGACACGCTTACCGCCACCGCGCGGGTGAAGCATCAGGGCAAGCTGACGGGCGTGTATGACATTGAGATCCAAAATCAACAACAGAAAACCGTCGCCCTTTTTCGCGGGAAATCTCACCGCATCGGCGGCAGTGTGACAGGAGAGGCCTGATGGGTGATGCATTTATTTGTGATGGCGTTCGAACCCCGGTGGGGCGCTACGGCGGCGCGCTTTCCACGGTAAGAACCGACGATCTCGGTGCCGTGCCGCTGCGCGCGCTGCTGGCCCGCTACCCGCAGCTCGACCTCGAGCGGATAGATGATGTGATTTTCGGCTGCGCCAACCAGGCGGGGGAAGATAACCGCAACGTGGCGCGTATGTCGGCATTGCTGGCCGGGCTCCCGCAAACGGTCTCCGGGACCACCATCAACCGCCTGTGCGGCTCCGGGCTGGACGCGATTGGTTTTGCCGCACGCGCTATCAGGGCGGGCGACGGCGATCTGCTGATTGCGGGCGGCGTGGAGTCGATGTCCCGTGCGCCGTTTGTGATGGGCAAAGCCACCGCCGCGTTTCAGCGTCAGGCGGAGATCTTTGATACCACCATCGGCTGGCGATTTGTGAATCCGCTCATGCATCAGCACTTCGGAACGGACAGTATGCCGGAAACGGCAGAGAATGTAGCTGAACTGTTAAATATCAGTCGTGCCGATCAGGACGCTTTTGCGCTGCGCAGCCAGCAGCGTACCGCACAGGCGCAGCAGAACGGCATTCTGGCGCAGGAGATCGTGCCGGTGCAGGTAGCGGGTAAAAAGGGCGCGGTCACCGAATTCAGCGTGGATGAACATCCGCGTGCGGACACCACGCTTGAACAGCTGGCCGCACTGAAAACGCCGTTCCGTCAAAACGGGGTAGTCACGGCGGGCAATGCCTCCGGCGTCAACGACGGTGCGGCGGCGCTGATCGTTGCCAGCGAGCAGATGGCGCTGGCTCAGGGGTTAGTCCCGCGCACGCGGATCGTGGCGATGGTAACGGCTGGCGTGGCGCCACGCCTGATGGGATTAGGCCCGGTACCTGCCACCCGCAAGGTGCTGGAGCGTGCCGGGCTCAGTATTAACGATATGGACGTTATCGAACTTAACGAAGCTTTCGCCTCCCAGGCGCTGGGCGTGCTGCGTCAGCTGGGGCTGCCGGATGATGCCGCACACGTTAACCCAAACGGTGGGGCGATTGCGCTGGGCCACCCGCTCGGCATGAGCGGGGCCAGGCTGGCGCTGGCAGCCAGCAATGAACTGCATCGACGCGGCGGGCGGTACGCGCTGTGTACGATGTGCATCGGTGTGGGTCAGGGCATTGCCATGATCCTTGAGCGTGTTTGATCAAATTTTCAATGTGAGTACCCTGCAATGACAACGACAAATACAACAAAGCTTGATCCGATTGAGACGGCCTCCATTGACGAGTTACAGGCGCTGCAGACCGAGCGTCTGAAATGGACGCTGCATCACGCCTATAACAACGTGCCGATGTACAAACGCAAGTTTGACGCCGCGGGCGTTCACCCTGACGATTTCAAAGAGCTGGCGGATATCCGTAAATTCCCGTGCACCACCAAGCAGGACCTGCGGGATAACTACCCATTCGATACCTTTGCCGTGCCGATGGAGCAGGTAGTGCGTATTCACGCCTCATCCGGTACCACCGGCAAACCGACGGTTGTCGGCTACACGCAAGGCGACATTGACAACTGGGCCAATCTGGTAGCCCGTTCCCTGCGCGCCGCGGGCGGCAGCGCGAAGGACAAAATTCACGTGGCGTATGGCTATGGCCTGTTTACCGGCGGGCTGGGGGCACACTATGGCGCCGAGCGCTTAGGGGCGACGGTGATCCCGATGTCCGGCGGCCAGACGGAGAAACAGGCGCAGCTGATCCGTGATTTCCAGCCGGATATGATCATGGTGACGCCCTCCTACTGCCTAAACCTGATTGAGGAGCTGGAGCGGCAGATGGGCGGCGATGCCAGCAGTTGTTCCCTGCGCGTGGGGGTCTTCGGCGCCGAGCCGTGGACCCAGGCGATGCGCCGCGAAATTGAGAAACGCTTAGGCATCACGGCGCTGGACATCTATGGCCTCTCGGAGGTCATGGGACCCGGGGTGGCGATGGAGTGTATCGAAACCGTTGACGGCCCGACCATCTGGGAAGATCACTTTTACCCGGAAATCGTCAACCCGAACGATGGCACGCCGCTGGATGACGGCGAGCAGGGCGAACTGCTGTTCACCACGCTGACCAAAGAGGCGTTGCCGGTGATCCGCTATCGCACCCGCGACCTGACGCGTCTGCTGCCGGCGACGGCGCGCAGCATGCGCCGCATGGACCGCATCAGCGGTCGCAGTGACGATATGCTGATCATCCGCGGCGTTAACGTCTTCCCGTCACAGCTGGAAGAGGAGATTGTGAAGTTCGAACACCTCTCTCCGCACTACCAGTTGGAGGTCAACCGTCGCGGGCATCTTGATTCACTTTCCGTGAAGGTGGAGCTAAAAGAGAGCAGCCTGACGCTAACGCACGAGCAGCGTTGCCAGGTGTGTCACCAGCTGCGTCACCGCATCAAGTCGATGGTGGGGATTTCCACCGACGTGACGATCGTGAACTGCGGCAGTATCCCGCGCTCAGAGGGCAAAGCCTGCCGGGTGTTTGATCTGCGTAAGGTGGCGGCCAACGGTTGATACGCCCCCCCCTCATCCTGACCTTCTCCCCGAAGGGGAGAAGGGACTGTACGGTGCGGTCTTTTCCCTCCACAGAAAGGGGAGAAGGGACTGCTCGGTGCGGTCTTTTCCCCTCTCCCCTCTGGGGAGAGGGTCAGGGTGAGGGTCCTATGCTATGATTCATCCAGGACAAAAATAACAACAGAATGAATCACATGAATAAACTCGACGCCTTTATCCAGCACGCGGTCAGCTCCGTTCCAGTCAGCGGGACATCCCTTATTTCCTCGTTATACGGTGATGCGCTTTCCCATCGCGGCGGTGAGATTTGGCTCGGTAGTCTGGCCGCCCTGCTGGAAGGGATGGGGTTTGGTGAACGCTTCGTGCGTACCGCGCTGTTCCGCCTCAACAAAGAGGGCTGGCTCGACGTCTCGCGCATCGGGCGGCGCAGCTTTTACCGCCTGAGTGATAAAGGGCTGCGCCTGACGCGTCGCGCGGAGAATAAAATCTACCGCGCGGAACTGCCCGCCTGGGATGGTAAATGGTTACTGCTGCTCTCCGAGGGGCTGGATAAAAACACCCTCGCCGACGTCAAAAAACAGCTTATTTGGCAGGGGTTTGGCACGCTGGCGCCGAGCCTGATGGCCTCGCCGTCGCAGCATCTGGCGGATGTGCAGTCCCTGCTACACGATGCCGGCGTGGCGGAAAACGTGATTTTCTTTGAAGCCCACTCGCCGCTGGCGCTCTCCCGCGCCGCGCTGCGTTCCCGGGTCGAAGAGTGCTGGCAGTTGACCGAGCAAAACGCGATGTACGAGACGTTTATCACCTCGTTCCGCCCGCTGCTGCCGCTGCTGAAAGAGGCCGCGCCGGAAGAGCTGACGCCGGAACGCTGCTTCCAGATCCAGCTGTTACTGATCCACTTTTATCGTCGTGTGGTGCTAAAAGACCCGCTGCTGCCGGAGGAGTTACTGCCTGCGCACTGGGCCGGGCAAAGCGCCCGACAGCTCTGCATCAATATTTATCAGCGTGTGGCACCGGGGGCGCTGGCGTTTGTCAGCGAGAAGGGCGAAACCTCCGTCGGCGAACTGCCTGTGCCCGGCACGCTCTACTATCAACGCTTTGGCGGTTTGACAAGCGCATAAGGAGTGAGGATGCCTGTTTATCAAATTGACGGTCTGACGCCGGTGGTGCCGGACGAGAGCTATGTACACCCAACGGCGGTGCTGATTGGCGACGTGATTCTGGGCAAAGGTGTTTATGTCGGCCCCAATGCCAGCCTGCGCGGTGATTTCGGCCGTATCGTGGTGAAAGACGGGGCGAACATTCAGGATAACTGCGTCATGCACGGTTTCCCGGAGCAGGACACGGTGGTGGAAGAGGACGGGCATATTGGCCACAGTGCGATCCTTCACGGCTGTGTGATCCGCCGCAATGCGCTGGTGGGCATGAACGCGGTGGTGATGGACGGCGCCGTCATTGGCGAGAACAGCATCGTCGGCGCCGCGGCGTTCGTGAAGGCGAAAGCGGAGATGCCCGCCAACCATTTGATCATCGGCAGCCCGGCAAAAGCGATCCGCGAGCTGAGCGAGCAGGAGCTGGCCTGGAAGCAGCAGGGCACGCGGGAGTATCAGGTGCTGGTGGAACGCTGCAAGCTGACGATGCATCAGGTAGAGCCGCTGCGTGAGGTTGAGCCAGAGCGGAAACGGCTGACGTTTGATGAGAATTTACGGCCGAAGTCGGCGGTGTAAGGAGTGGTCCGCTTCGCGGCAGAAGCGGACGAAAGAGACTTATCTTGTGCTTAGCGCGAGTTTAGCCGCGAAGCACAAAAACAAGCCTCCTGTTGCCCTGTCCATAACCTTGATCACGCCACTTCTCTTCAGGATGCCTGACGCAAAACATATAAAACAGCCAGCATCGATGCCAGGCGCAGTGTGAATAGCTTTTCGTCCCCCTTCAGCGCAGGCCGTTCGAAGAATCAGAGCCGTATCCAGGCCAGGCGTGAGAGTGAGCAGGAGTGCAGCGAAGGAGAAAGTGAGAAGTGAATCAGCAACAGTCATTTTCTTTACCCGAAAGATTGGATTTTACTCATACACCTGTCCCCAGGCAATCCATTGGTGAAATTTAACCGCTGGTTGAGTCGGTGAAGATGATTTCTTAACCGGTCTTACATCGCAACGCGCTATTGTTATCAAGAAACGCTTCAGGGGGCCGATAATAATCTATGGATTAAACGTAATTCCTGAAAATAAAAAATGGATGATTCCGATGAAAATGACTTATAAGCATATCCAACAACCATGTCAGCAAGAAGGGTGTGGTATTGCTGTTATGGCCCGTTTACTTCAAAAAACTTATGAAGAAACGTTACACATTGCAATGGAAAAAGGTTTCTGTGATAAATATAAACGTGTCAATCTTGCGCAAATGAAACGATTTTTGCTTTATATCGGATTGGAGAATGTTTCGTTTATAAAACACGACGGGGTCAGTGAACCGAAGAATAATGGTATATTTCATGGCCGCTGGGATAATGTTACCAGTGGGGCTCGCCACTGGATTGCCTGCTACGAAGGTCTGTATTTTGATCCTTTATTACCTCATCCCGTACCTCATTTACCTGAGGGGTTCCATGTGACGCAAATTTTCAATCATCCTTGAATATTAACGGCTGGAAGACTCCTTTTATTGGGAAAGTAGCACGTATTGGGACTTATATAACGGGCGTATAGATATTTTAATCCTCAATGCCGCTCAGTGGCTGTAAAGATCCGAATCACGTGCTATGTGGTAATGTTGAGGGTGAATACATTCCGCTTTGAGGTTGCCAGTATGACGCATTTTTATCAATTTACAGCCACCCGCCTGGATGGCCGACCGGTCGCTATGGCCGACTACGAGGGTAAGGTGGTGCTGGTCGTGAATACGGCTAGCCTGTGTGGCTTTACGCCGCAGTACGCTGCTCTTGAAGCGTTATACAAGAAATACGCGCCTCAGGGATTTGTCGTGCTTGGCTTTCCCTGTAATCAGTTCGGTAAACAGGAGCCCGGCGGCGCCGACGACATCTCAAGAACCTGCCACATAAACTACGGTGTCAGTTTTCCGATATTCGAGAAAATAGAGGTCAATGGCGCCGCCGCGCACCCGCTGTTTCGTTACCTGAAAGAGGAATTGCCCGGCGTGCTGGGTGGGCGGATCAAGTGGAACTTTACGAAATTCCTGATTGGACGCAACGGTAAACCGCTCAAACGTTTTGCACCGATGACCACGCCCGAGAAAATGGAATCGGCGGTTCGTGCCGCACTGACAGGCTAATTATTAGTAGTTGAGTAGCGACCACCAGTTACGAAAGAATAGGCCAACACTGTTGAGGTTTAAATGGATTTAGGGAGCAAGACGTGGGCGTGTCTGACACAGTAAAGAAAATCGTGATGCTGGCCATTGTGGCGAGCCTGGCTGCGGGATGCGCGCCGTTACATCCTTCCGGGTGCCATAAGACCACGGCAACGGGGTCTTGTGGTTCCGGACGCTGGGACGATCAGGATGAATGGGGGGCGCAGGCACGGGCGATCAAGGCGGCAATAGAAGACAAACTTGACGAGCCGCAAAAGTGGAAAGGGAAAAAATGCCGGTTGCATATTGAATTTGCTCAGGATGGCACGGCGTTAGCTATCTCAACCAGCGACGGCAATAAAGCCTGGTGCGAAGCGCTAAAATCAGCAGCCCAAAAAGCCACCTTCCCGGCCTTCAATAATCCGGAAGTCTACAGAGATTTTCAAAAATCCGGCTTTGACATGCGAGGTTAGCGCAGAAAAGGCCCCATCAGGGGCCTGAACTGTATTAACAATCGACTGCGTTTCGCCTGGATTAGAAGCGATATTGCAGACCCGCTGTAATGGTATAGTTGTGGTTAGAAATACCCGCAGCGTCCCCACCAATAGAGCCGGACTGCCCGGTATTGGTATCAATAATCTGCGTACCGCCTTTACCTTCTTCGTAGCTGCTATAGGTAAATTCAGCAAATACTTTGGCATGCGGAGTGACATAATACCCGGCATCGACGGATGCGCCATAATAGCGGGAATCGGTAGTTTTCTCACGGAAGGTCAGATCGCGCATGTAGTGCTCATCGTTATCATGCGCACGGACCCAGTCACTGAATTTAAACAGGGCATTAAACTCAAAGTCATTAAATCGGTACTGTCCTGCAAGACCAATATATGGCATGGAGAAACGCTGGCTATAACCAATGCCGCGTTCGCCTGCCGGGAAGTTCCCTTTATAGGTGCCGTTATCGTAATTGTAAGTACCGCCAGTCGCCGTCCAGCTGAAGCGGGTTTCCTGATAACCTGCGGTAACGCCCGCTTTATAATTATCGCCCTGGAAGATCCAACCTTTTACGTTGAGATCGTATTCATTGGCATAGTTAACGTTCGTCGCTGGATGGCTCGAATGATCTGTCCAGGAGGATTGTTTTGCATTCATCCAGTCATAGTCATCCATATGACCAGAGCCTGATGCGAGGGATGTCCAGCCGCGGGCGTTCAGTGTCAAAAAGGAGTAAGCATCCCAGGAAATATCGCCTTTCAGAATGGCGACATTTTTAATTTTCCAGTCCAGCTGGCTAATTTTTCTTCCTGTCACTTCGTCATAAACCATCTCGTGAGATTTTCCGCTCAGCATCCCGGCAGAGGCTGAAACCGTTAAACTCTCTGGTGAAAAATCCGGAGTGACTTGTGCTGGTCCTGCATATACTGCCCCTGAAAACGCGGCCATCATCATTCCCGCAACGACTTTATTTGTCATTTTTATTTCCCTAAATCAAATTAATCAATGAGTTGCAGACAAATCTTAAAAGTCATACAAATAAGAATCAACTGCCAGTTTTGGTATTTTTTTTTCGTGTCTGAACTTAAGCGAAATATAATCTTGTGAATACAGGTGTTGTACCCGGCGACAAGATCGGACACATTAATCCCGTGAGTAACCACCCAACGGTTATTAGCCAAAAAAATAACGCGATGAATATTCATCACTTAAAGGGAAATTATGTCCTTACCTCCGCTGTATGCTCTGCGCGCTTTTGAAGTAGCCGCGCGGCTGAACTCCTTCAGCAAAGCCGCTGAAGTGCTCAATATCACACCGGGTGCGGTCAGCAGGCATGTCCGGACGCTTGAAACGTGGTTTGACTGTGAGCTCTTTAAACGGCAGGGGCCGAGAGTCGAGGTCAGCGACGCCGGGCGTATCCTGGCAGGACAGCTTAGCGAAAGTTTCTCGAATATCGAGTGGGCCTGTCGCGCATTCCGAAGTGAAAATCATCTGTTGCGCCTTAAAGCGCCCAGCACCCTGACGATGCGTTGGCTTCTGAATGTCCTCAAATCCTTTCGCGAGAACCATGCAAAACCTAAAGTTGAAATCGCCAGCGTCTGGATGGACTTTGACACCGTAGACTTCAGCCGCGAGCCGTATGATTGTGCGATCCTCCTCGGCAATGGCTACTTTGGCGAGTCAACGGAGAGTCGGTTGCTTTTCAGCGAATGGCTCATTCCGGTGTGTACGCCGTCTTTGCTGGAGTCTGCCCGGCACCAGCTTTCGCAGTGCGATCTTATCCATCCTTCTGCGGACAGACGGGACTGGAAACGCTGGCTGAAAAGGACCGGGTTATATCCGGGGCTCGACATGAGTGGCGGGATCGTGTTCGACACCCTGGAGCAGGGAAGTCTTGCCGCCATGCACGGGCATGGTATTGCGATGGCCGATCTTCGGCTCACGCTGGAAGCCCTGAAAAGCGGACTGCTTGCATTACCCTTCAGGGAAGCCATCGACACAGGCGACGGCTATTATCTTGTCTGGCCGAAAAACTCACTCAGAACACACAGTATCGAACGCCTGCGGGACTGGCTTAACCTCCATACGCCAGTGGTTCCTGCTCTGGATATTGTCTGTCTGAACGTTGAATAGTCACCTTCGCCCGGCGGCGCTACGCTTGCACGGGCCTACAACAGAGTCCGGGTAAGCGCAGCGTCACCCGGCAAAAAGGACGGCCACAGGCATAACATCAGGCGTAGGGAATATTTGCCATGTGTTTATATCTTTCCGGCAGCGCGCTGTTCAGATTAAGCAATTTATCGATAATATAAAGCGCAGGCGTACCTTTTTCGCGTTCAGCATCAATCAATGCTGAACGTAACAGATTGGCAGCCGTTGTTATTTTCTGGAAATAAGCCTCAGACTCAGGCGTCTGTACTTCACCTGATGCGGCGTAACGCACCCGGGGCCAGTCCGCGAAGTCAAGCAGCGGAAGGAGCCCATCTTCTTTTGGCAGATGCGCCGCGAGCAGCTCCTCGGCGTTACCCGGCGCACTCTGGGCGAAAGAGAGCAGATGCAGTCGATGAATAAAGGGTGACAGCGCTTCGGAATGTTCTTTTTCTGCTGACAGTATTTTAATTAAGTCATGTAAGCTTTCGGCGATATTATTTTTATGCGGCGCGATAATTTTCATGACCGGGAGTAAAACATCGAGTGTCATAGGTGCTCCATACAGGCAGAGTGGTATTTATAATTTGAAAGGGATAATGACCTGATGGTATTTAACGTGATTACGTTTGAAAAACGATAAATAGTGAGCATCAGTGTGAGTTTTACTCAACATCTTATTTATCCCATCACGCTATACTTACGACCAGAAACCGAACGTATCGAATGAGGATGGTATGTCTCCCGACAACTTATCCAGAATGGGCGCAGCAAAGGTACGCCTTTTGACGGATCAACATGGCAATCAGATAATTGAAAAAAGCCCTGTTAGTGATGTTGTGCAGACAGGTTAGCCAGAGAAATCACTATCGCCAAAGCATGGATTGTCACTGAAGTCGTGTTATTACTGCACGAAAGGAAAAAGCCTGATCTGAATATCTACCTTAACTGGTACAGGGACCATCTTCCCGGCTGGCTGGATGAGTCCGTCACCCTTCTTTGAGGCCATTTTCAGCCTTCAGGCCGATAACTCAGGCAGCGTTTTGTTTCACAAATGCCGTAGCCCACAGTCTGTTCAGAATGGTATAACGCCTTGCGGCACTCGGGGTGCCGTCAGCTGACCCCATTCACAAAGGTGTATATGAAACAGATTACTTTCAGCGATCTGCAGCAACAGAGCGAGCAGGCCGCCATTTCCCCTCGCTTACGTGCGCATCGTAATTTACACCCTGAACTGAGCGACCCGGTTCAGCGCCTGGCCATTGCCATGGAGCCTGGCACCTATGTTCGCCCGCATCGCCACCCGCATACCTTTGAATTGCTGACAGCGCTCAGTGGCCGCTTTCTGGTGCTGAATTTTGATGACAACGGTAATGTGACTCAGCGCGTGGTGTTGGGTGAAGCGTGCAAGGTGCTGGAGATGGAGGCGGGCACCTGGCATGCCGTGCTGTCACTGGATAAAGGTGGCGTTGTTTTTGAGGTTAAACACGGCGGATATCAGCCTGTTGCCGGGCCTGATTTTGCCCCATGGGCACCTGCTGAAAACGCACCCGGCACCGAAAAGCTGATGCAATGGTACGCGCAGGCGCAAGTGGGTGATGGGGGTTTTACCCTGTAAGGGTTCTCATCTGTGCCCGGCGCGCGATGAGGTGCGCCGGGAAATTTCAATCACAGGCTGATTTTAATCCGCAATATTGAGTCCTTGCAGAAAATCCTCAACCTGAGCAGGCGTTGCCGTATCGGCCTGGTAGAGAATATCGAGCGTGACGTTCTTCAACCCGCAGAAGCCAAATACACCTTCGATGATTTGCGTCTGAATCGCCGTCGAGTAGCCGTGTTTATCAAATCCGGTGAGATCGCTGCCGCCAGTGGCAATCAGGCGGACGGGAACATCCCGTAAGTTGCCCACAATCCGGCCGTCGTCGGCTACCTTATACGCCCAGTTCAGGGTTAATACGCGATCGAACCAGCCTTTCAACAGCGCGGGAACCGACCACCAGTACACCGGGAAGACAAACACCAGCATATCCGCTCGCTCGACGCGCTGCTGCTCGCGCAGAATATCGTCAGGGAGGGCGCCGGGTTCGCCATGATAAAAATCCAGATCGGCGCGCGACATGGCCGGATTAAAACCTTCGGCATGCAGGTCAGCCCTTTCAACCTGCATACCTTGTTCGCGAAGCTGTCCGGCAATGCGATCGGCCAGCGAATGAGACAGCGAGTTTTCGACAGGGTGAGCCGTCACGATCAGCGCATTTTTGATGACATCTTTAGCAGACATAGCAACCTCAGCAGGGAGTGAATTGCTTTCTATATTACTATTGGTAACTTGTCTGTCAATCTGCCTGCTACGATCATTTTGTGCTTTTCGCGTAGGTCTCCAGCACGCCGGACATGGCGCCGCTAAGCATATCTTCCGCAACATTTCGGGCGAGCGCACCGCTCCCTGCGGCGGCGCTGAGCGCGTCCGCAGCACCCAAAATGGCCGTCAGCACCGCTTCCCCCTGGACACCTTTGAGCACGACAAAAGGAGAAAGTGCGGTGCGCAGGCAGTCGGCACACTCTGCCACGCACGCTTCCCGGAAGGTCTGAAGCGCGTGGGACCCGGACAGCGCCGCGGCGATGGGGCCGGTTTCGGGCCCCGCGGTTATGGCGCAATCGATATAGGCGGCGCTGAAAAAGCGGATCGTCTTTTCCAGCGTTTTGCTGTCTACCGCCAGCGTTTCACGGAATTTTTTCAACTGCCGATCGCTGTAATCCCGGTACAGCGCCATCAACAGCCCTTCGCGATCGCCAAAGTGGTCGTAGGGGATCGGCTTTGTCACGTTGGCCCGTTCCGCCAGGTAACCCAGCGTCAGTGCCTCCGTGCCTTGCTGGCGGACAATGCCACGCGCCACCTCCAGCAGCTGCACGCGGCGATCCTCTTTTCTTAAGCGCTTAACAACCATGTTTTCCTCGGGTCAGTTAATTACTGAGGGTAGTTTACACGTTTTCAGCAGGGAGCTGCACGCCTTGTTCCGCAGGGCGGATCCGGAACCAGATTGCATACATCGCCGGCAGAAAGACGAGCGTAATGATGGTTCCCCCCAACGTTCCGCCGATCAGCGTCCAGGCCAGCGTTCCCCAGAACACCGAATGCGTCAGGGGAATGAACGCCAGCACGGCAGCCATCGCGGTCAGTAATACCGGGCGCGCGCGCTGGACCGTCGCCTCAACCACCGCCTGGAACGGATCGAGGCCCGCCTTCTGGTTATGGTCGATTTGCCCGATCAGAATCAGGGTATTGCGCATAAGAATGCCTGACAGGGCGATCAGGCCCACCAGGGCGTTGATGCCAAACGGCTGATTAAACATCAGCAGGGTAGGGACCACGCCAATCAACCCCAGCGGCGCGGTAAGAAACACCATTACCATCGCCGAGAGCGAACGCACCTGCAAAATGATGATCAGCAGCGTCAGGGCAATCATGATCGGGAACAGCGGGAGCATGGCCTGTGTGGCTTTACCTGATTCCTCAATCGACCCCGCCATGTCGATGCGGTATCCGGCTGGCAGCGCATCAACAATCGGCTGGAGCTGCTTCATGATGGCAACCGACACATCCGGTGGCTGAAGCGTGTCGGCGATATCGCCCCGCACGGTAATGGTCGGTGTGCGATCGCGACGGCGCAGGATCGAATCTTCCATTCCAATCTCAATCTTGCCGATTTGGGACAGCGGAACACGCTGTCCCGCATTGCCGACCAGGGTGAACCCCTCGATTTTTGCCGGATCAAGGCGGATATCTCCCGCGGCGCGGCCCATCACCTCTACCGAACGGATATCTTCCCGTACGGCGGTAACAGGCACACCGGACAACAGAAACTGGAGCTGGCGGGCGACGTCACTGGACGTTAACCCCGTCGCCTGCAGGCGGTTCTGGTCGAGGGTGAAATGTAATACAGGCACGCGCGAGCCCCAGTCACTGTTGACGGTGCGCATCATCGGGCTTGCCTCCAGCACGGCTTTCACCTTATCAGCGATGCCACGCACGGTTGCGACATCCGGCCCTGAAACGCGCCAGGCCACCGGGAAGGGCGAGTACGGGCCAAACACCAGCTGCGTTACCCGCACGCGGGCTTCCGGCGCAAGGCCGCTCGCGACCGCCTGCCGAAGCCTGAACTTGAGCGCCTCGCGTGAGGTCTCGCTGTCTGTGAGGATCACGACTTTGGCAAAAGACGGATCGGGCAACTCGGGGGCCATCGCCAGATAAAAACGGGGTGAACCCTGTCCAATATAGGCGGTAACGATTTTGGCTTCCGGCTGTTTGCTCAGCCAGGCTTCAATTTTTGCGGTGGCGGCGCTGGTCTGCGCAATCGAGGTACCGTAGGGCATCTGGACTTCTACCAGCACTTCCGGGCGATCGGAGGTCGGGAAAAATTGTTTTTTTACCAGCCCCATACCGAGCACGGCGAGGATAAAAATGGCGACGACCGAGCCGGCCACCCGCCATTTTCTGGCGATAACGCGGCCAAGCAGCAGGCGAAAACGGTTATAGCGAGGCGTGTTATAGATGGCGGCATGGCCACCTTCCACGACCGGAATGTTTGGCAGGATCTTCACGCCCAGATACGGCGTGAACACCACGGCGACAAACCAGGAGGCAATCAGGGCGAGGCCGACAATCCAGAACATGTTGCTGGTGTATTCCCCGGCGGTCGACTGGGCAAAGCCGTTCGGCATAAAGCCAATGGCCGTCACCAGCGTACCCGCCAGCATGGGCGCGGCGGTGTGGCTCCAGGCGTAGGCGGAGGCTTTGATTCTGTCGTAACCTTCCTCCATCTTCACCACCATCATTTCGATGGCGATAATGGCGTCGTCAACCAGCAGGCCAAGCGCGAGGATCAAAGAGCCCAGCGTGACGCGGTCAAAGTTTATTCCTGCGGCCTCCATTACCACAAAGACCACCGCCAGCGTGAGCGGGACCGCCGCTGCCACCACCACGCCCACGCGCCAGCCCATGCTGACAAAACAGACCACCATCACTACCAGCAGGGCGACGAAGAATTTGATCATAAACTCGTCGACCGACGAGCGGATATTCACGGACTGATCGGTGACTTTGGTCAGGGTCATGCCGAGCGGCAGGCCCTCATTAATTTTCGCCACTTCTGCATCCAGCGCTTTACCCAGTGCCAGACCGTTCCAGCCTTCACGCATCACAATGCCCAGCAGAAGGGCGGGCTCATGCTGATTACGGATCAGCATCGTCGGGGGATCTTCGTAGCCCCGTTCAACCGTGGCCACATCGGACAGCTTGAGGGTCTTGCCCTGAGCCACAAAGGGGGTATCGCGGATCTTTTGCAGTTCGTCGAAAGCACCGTCGAGGCGAATAAAAATCTGCGCGCCCCGGGTCTCAATGGAACCAGCAGCGGCCAGGGCGTTCTGGCTGTTGAGCGCAGTGAAGATATCCTGGGTTGAGAGCCCCATCGTTGCCAGACGGTCATGCGAGAAGGAGATGTAAATCCGCTCAGCCTGCTCACCGATGATATTCACCTTCTTCACGCCCGGGACGTGCAGGAGCTGCTGGCGAAGGCTTTCGGCATCACGTACCATCTGCCGCTGCGGTTCGCCTTTCGCTTTCAGGGCAAAGAGGGCAAAGGTAACATCTGAAAATTCGTCATTGATCATCGGCCCGATGACGCCGGACGGGAGACGCCGGGTTTCATCTCCCAGTTTCTTCCGCGCCTGGTAGAACTCGTCCTGCACCTCAGCGGGCGGCGTTTTGTCCTGCAATGACAACGTGATAAAGGCCATGCCGGGGCGGGTATAGGTTTCCGTGCGGTCATACCATTTGAGTTCCTGCAGGCGCTTTTCCAGCGGTTCGGCAACCTGATCCTGGATTTCCTGCGCGGTTGCGCCCGGCCAGACGGTAATCACCGTCATCTGCTTCACCGTGAAGGGTGGATCTTCTGCGCGTCCAAGGCCAAAAAAGGCGTAAATACCGGCAATTGTTACGAGAACGATCAGAAACAGCGTGACTGAACGCTCGCGAACGGCGAGCGCTGACAGGTTGAAGCGGTTTTCGCTCATGGCGTGGTCTCCGCGAGGCCGGCATGACGTTGTTCGGCCAGCCTGACGGTCTCACCTTCATGCAGAAGATGGGCACCCAGCGCAACAATCTTCTCCCCGGGCTTCACGCCTCCCGTGACCTGCGCGGCATCGTCCCCCACGCTCTGCACCGTAACGGGCGTCCAGGCGACTTTTGCTGACCGATCGGAAATGCGCCAGACGCCGGGACCGTTGCCTGCATCGTAGAGGGAGGCCAGAGGAACCTGCATCACCTGACCCTGCTGGCGTACGGCGAGCTGGAGCGTGACGGTTGCCCCCAGTGGCGCGTTTGCCAGGGCGCCTTCCAGGACATAGCGTGCTTCATAGGTGCGGGTGGTGGCGTCGGCGGAATCAGACAGCAGGCGCAGTGTTGCGCTGACCGGGTGTGTTTCATTGCCATACAGCGTGGCCTGCGCGGCGCTGCCGACGGCAGGACGCAGGGTCTCCGGGAACTGTACAAGCGCTTCGCGCTGTCCCGCTCTGGCAAGCCGGATCACCACCTGACCGGCGCTGACCACCTGACCCGGTTCGGCGAGGGTCTCCATCACCACGCCGTCGGCATCCGCCAGCAGTACGGCATAGCCCGTGGCGTTTTGCGCCACGCTAGCCTGCGCCCGGGCAGCGCTGAGCTCCGCTCTGGCCGTATCCGCAGCGGCTTTGATCTGGTCATACTCTGCGGCGGACACGGCGCCAGAGGCCACCAGACCGCGATAGCGCGCCTCATCGCTGGACGCTTTGCGCGCGCGTGCCTGGGCGGCGTCCACCGCGCGCTGCTGTGCCTGGGCCTGTAATTTCAGATCCACCGGGTCAAGGCGCAGCAACGGCTGACCCTGTTTGACGGTCTGCCCGGTATCCACCAGACGTTCGAGGATTTTTCCCTGCACCCTGAAACCCAAATCGCTTTGCGTTCTGGCGACCACCACGCCCGTGAAGGCGCGGGCTGTGTCGCTGGCAAGTGCGACAGAGGCGGATCTGACAAGCGGCGGCTGAGTGCGCGGATCGTCACTCGAAGACGTATCGCCGCATGCCACCAGGGCGAACGGCAGGAGACAAACGGCAACGCGGGCTGAAGTGAGCCTGAGCATGGGAAACCTTTTTGACGTAACAGAACGGTATCCGCATTCTCTGACTAGTGACCAATATTGTCAATGGTCACAAATCAGGGGGCCAGGCTTCGTAAAATCAGTGAAGAGAGCAGCACTGCCGCAGCCGGGGCCGTTTCGAGGTTGTACTGCAGCTGTACGGGATTGATGTAAGGACACATCACCATGTGAATGGCCTGGGTGACCTCGTCCAGCGGCGTTTTTCTCTCGAACTCACCGGCCTGCCTGCCTTCGATGATGATGCTCTCAATCAGCTTCATCAGGCTTTCTGCATACCGTTCCGTTGAGGGCCACTGTTCGCGTGCGGCGACGGCGGCAATGTCGTAAAGCTTACGATCGTGGAAGAACAGCTCGCTGCCTGCTTCGGTTAGCGCTTTGAAAAGACGGCGCAATTTTTCGCTGGCCGAGGGCGCGTCCTCGATGGCGGAAAGCACGGCCGCCATGATCAGTTCCAGGCGGTTAGCACAGATCACTTCACCAATTGCCTGTTTGGACTCAAAAAATTTATAAATGTAGGACTTAGAAAAACCGATAGATTTGGCCAGCTCGGCCACGGTGGTTTTTTCATAGCCGTAGTGGCCGAAGTGCTCAAAAGCCGCTTCGACAATTTGCTCTCTGACAGTGTGGTCAAGTGGACCACGTGATGATGGGGTAGGCATATTTTTAGTCATTATTTAAGCTTAGCGTGACAGGTTACGATTAACAACGAGTGACCATTTTGTATTTTGGTTACCTGTGTTTTCGTACCAGGTCATCCAGACGGGACGATGACCCGGTGAGGGGTAGTGTATCACCGTTTTTTGGCGTTATTGTTTTTTAAGCCAGTCGAGAAAAAACTGACTGAACGCCGTGACCTGAAGCGGCTGCAGGGTGCGCTGCGGGTAGACAAACTGCAGCCCGACATCTTTGCGGTCGTATCGGCTAAAGCCGGTGAAGCTGTCGGCAAACAGCACCGTGAGTCTTCCTGTCTCAACGTCGTCTTTGACGTCCCACCACGATTTCCCCGCCATGCCCGCCCCGCTGAGGGCCCACTGACGAAGCAGCGCGCCGTCGTCACACACCATGGCAGGATCGACACGAACGACCGTCTCCTTGCCCTCAGTCTCGAAGCGCCATTCGTTCATCACCACGCCCTGCGACTCAAGCGCCAGGCACCGGTGATGGGCTAACTCCGCAAACGTGGCCGGGACACCATGGGCGGTAAGATAGGCCCGGGAGGCGACCAGTACCCGATGATTGGGGCGAATATTTTTGACGACAAGGCTGCTGTCCGGGAGGTTGCCGAAGCGCACGCTCATATCGAGCCGGTTAGCGACCAGATCCTCAACGTGCTCTCTTAACGAGATGAAAAATTTCACGTCGGGATGGTGGCGGGAAAACTCAACCACGGCGGGGCTAAGGTACTGCCTGCCAAAGTCAGAGGGGGCAGAAAGGCGAATATTACCGCTTAGCACGCCTTCTTTTTGTGTCAGTAACGACTCGGCATGGCGAACCTCTTCCAGCACGCGCAGTGCGGCATGGTAAAACTCTTCGCCAGCACGGGTCAGGGTGATGGACCGCGTTGAGCGATGGAACAGGCGGGTCTGGTAGCGCTCTTCAATCGCCTTCAGCCTGGCCGTCATGGTGGCAGGGGAAAGCGACAGGCGTCGTCCGGCAGCGGAAAGGCCACCGGCCTCAGCGACTTCAACCAGCAGGGCCATGTCTTCGAGTTTTCCCATTATTCATTTTTTCCGAAAAGTGCATCTGATTTTAGCGTAATTATCAAAAGCAGATGCCGTCTGTAAAGTGGTTTCATCCAAACCATAAGGGATGAAACATGAAACAGACCTCACTTTTTGAACGCTACAGGTTAGGTTCGCAGGACCTCAAAAATCGTATCGTCATGGCGCCGATGACCCGTGCGCGTTCCCTTCAGCCGGGCAATATTCCCTCTGCGCTGATGGCGGAATATTACCGGCAGCGGGCCAGCGCGGGGTTAATCATCACCGAAGCCACGCAGATCTCGCCTCAGGGTCAGGGATACTCCTGGACGCCCGGCATGCATTCGCCGGAGCAGGTTTCAGGATGGCAACTCATCACGGGCGCCGTGCACCAGGCGGGCGGACTCATTTTTTCTCAGCTCTGGCACGTCGGGCGAATGTCCCACGCCAGTTTTCATCAGGACGGCCAGCCCGTCGCCCCGTCAGCGCTGGCGCCGGACGCGCAGGTATGGGTGGTGAATGAAAAGGGCGAAGGCCAAATGGTGGACTGCCCGCAGCCGCGAGCGCTTTCGCGCAAGAACATTCACAGCATCGTCGCGGACTATCGCCAGGCCGCGCTGAATGCCGTTCAGGCCGGATTTGATGGCGTGGAGGTTCACGGCGGTAACGGTTATTTAATCGACCAGTTCCTGCGCCAGACATCCAACATACGCACGGATGAGTACGGCGGCACGCTGGCGAATCGGATCCGCTTTGCTCAGGAAGTGTTAAGCGCCATTGCTGAGGCCATTGGTCACGAGCGAACGGGCATTCGTCTTTCGCCGTTTATTACCCAGCGCGGGATGAACGATCCGCAGGTCTCTGAAGCCATACTCGCGCTTGCGGCCTGGTGCGAACAACAAGGGATTGCGTTCATCCACCTGGCGGAAGCCGACTGGGACGATGCGCCGCAGATCCCCGAACAATTCCGTCAGTCACTTCGCGAGACCTTTAGCGGGACGCTGATCGTCGCGGGTAACTATGACCTTGCAAAAGCCGAAAAAATACTTGCGGCGGGCTATGCCGATTTAATTGCCTTCGGACGACCGTTTATTGCCAACCCGGATTTACCCCACCGGCTGGCGCACCGGTTGCCGCTGGCAGAGGTGCGGGATCCCGCCACGCTGTTTGGTGGCGCCGGGAGGGGATATACCGATTACCCACAATACAGGGTTAGCGAGTAACGTAAAAAATGGTGAGAAAGAAGATGAACGCTTTGAAAACTTTTCGTCCCGCCCTCGCGGCGCTTATTTTTGTTGGACTGTCGGGCGGCGCGTATTCGGCGCAGTCAGAATGGGTGAAACCACAGCAGCTTATTGTGGATAAGAGCCTGTCCCGGACGCAATTAACAGCGAATGAAGCCGTTGCCAGAGAATATGCCACGTTCTGGAACACCGGAGAAGAATCCCTGGCGCGTGATGCCCTGGCAGCGAATTTTATTGATAAAACGCCGCCGGAAGGTCGTAAGCAGGGGCCGGAGGGCGCTATTTTAGCCTCGCGTGCGTTTCGCACGGCAGTGCCGGATTTACGCTGTGAGGTTGAGCAGATGATTATTTCCGGCGACCGCGTGGTCTCCCATTTGCATTTTTACGGCACATTCACCGGGACATTTGGCAAGCTGAAGGGGAAGGGGCAAAAAATAGATTTTATCGCCACGGATATCTATGAAATCCGCGAAGGGAAAATTGCGGCTAACTGGCATATTGAAGACAACCTGACGCTGATGAAACAGCTGGGCGCACTGTAATTCACCACTCCGGGGCAGCCCGGAGTGATGCGAAATTCTATAATCCCAGATCGCTCAGCGAGGGGTGATCGTCCGGGCGTCTGCCCAGCGGCCAGTGGAACAGCCGTTCCGATTCTTGTATCGGCATATCATTTACGCAGGCAAAACGACGCTTCATCAGTCCGTCCGGTGCGAACTCCCAGTTTTCATTGCCGTACGAGCGGAACCAGTTGCCGGAGTCATCATGCCATTCATAGGCATAGCGAACGGCGATGCGGTTATCCGTAAAAGCCCACAGCTCCTTAATCAGACGATAATCCAGCTCTTTTTTCCATTTCCGCGCCAGGAACGCCTGCGCCTCTTCACGGTTGGTGGCGAACTCAGCGCGATTGCGCCATTGGGTATCCTGCGTATAGGCCAGCGCGACTTTCGCCGGGTCACGACTGTTCCAGCCATCTTCTGCCAGTCTGACCTTTTCGATAGCGCTTTCACGGGTAAAGGGCGGTAAGGGAGGGCGTGTGTTCATGGCGATTACCTCAGTGAGTTATATGTAGACAGGTCTGTCTACTTGCGGTAATCTATGTCTGTAAAATAACGCTGTCAACCCCATTATGAGGCTGTATAAAATTGAAAGCAGAAGCTGCAGGCAACGATAAAAAAATCAGCGTCAGGGATAAAATAATACTTACGGCGCACGATCTGTTCTATTCCACGGGCTTCAAAGCAACCGGCGTGGATACGCTGATTAAAGAGGCGAAAGTGACGAAGGTGACGTTTTATCGCCACTTTCCGAGTAAAAGTTTACTTATCCTTGCCTATTTGCAGTATCGGCATGAAATATGGATTGACTGGTTTGAAACCACGTTGCGCCGACATCTCGACGCTGGCCTGACCGCGTCCGATGCATTATCGGCAACGTTTAAGGAATGGTTTGTTTCACCCGAGTTCCACGGTTGCGCATTTATTAATGCCAGCGCGGAAGCCAAATCCGAAGATATTGAAAACGAAATAAAAGCGATATGTCGCGATCATAAAATCGAAACAAAGAATATTATTGCGTCGCTGACGAAGATCGCTGATGAGCACGTCGTCAATGAAATCATGTTGCTCATTGACGGTGCCATTATTCATGCGCAAATGGGCATGGGGACGGATGAGGTCATCACGTCGTTGAAGCGGGCGTTGGCAGGGTTACCAGGTGGCAAATGATGCTTAGAATTCGACAGGCCACCGTGGCCGATTCAACACTGTTAAGCGAGCTGGGATACCGCATCTATCCGGCCCATTTTCAGCATTTGTGGGTGTCAGGCGCAGAAATGAAGGATTTTCTGGCCGCCGAGTACGCCCCTTCCGTACTCCAGCAGAGCCTGACTGAGAGCCCTGTTTCCTGGTTTGTAGCCGAAACCGATCGCCCCGTGGGGTTCATGAAAGCGACCTGGGAGGCCACGATCCCAGAAACGGATAAACAGGGCGTACTCCTCAACAAGCTCTACCTTGATCCTGCTGAAACCGGCAAGAACTATGGTCAGGTCATGTTCAACACCATTATCGACCTGGCCCGGAACAGGGGGAAAAACTATCTCTGGCTGGAGGTGCTTGAG
This sequence comes from Enterobacter sp. HSTU-ASh6, assembly GCF_026319105.1. Classification (NCBI taxonomy): domain Bacteria; kingdom Pseudomonadati; phylum Pseudomonadota; class Gammaproteobacteria; order Enterobacterales; family Enterobacteriaceae; genus Enterobacter; species Enterobacter sp. HSTU-ASh6. The sequence continues at coordinate 30,539 of NZ_WSPD01000025.1, forward strand.
CAGAACGCGGGCGCGTACCGGTTTTACCAAAAGCAGGGCATGCTCTGCCTTAAGAACGTGCTTTTCGAAACCGCTTCTCAGCAGAGCATACTCAGAATTATGGGGATGTCTCTTTAGCACACGCATGCTCGTCCCGCTGTGCCAGCGACAGCGCGCTGGCGCTGGCGGGATCGAACAACGACAGGCTCTCAATCTGATTGAGTAAAATCACTTTGCGGAATGACATGGCGCTACGGGGTTCTGAGTCGAGCGTAATGTCATGCTCCGCATACCACCTGCTGTAATTATTCTCGATGCGCAGGTTCATCGTCTTCGCGTCCCGGTACCCGCTCAACATCGGGATCAGCACGATGTTGGCCGTTTTTTCATATTCCAGCGTCGCGGTGTGGATCATCCCCACGTATATCCGCCTCGACCGCAGCGTGACCTGCGCCAGCTCGCCTTGCTCCATACACTGATAGAGCAGTTGTTCGATCCCGCTCGCCTGCGCAAGCCGTTTGTAGAGCTTTTTCCGGCTTTCCCCATCCAGCCTGGCGCTGCCTGCCCAGTTAGAGCGGTAGAGGCAAAACAGGATGGCGAAGGCCAGCATCACCACCACCGGCGCCTGAATGCCTAAAAAACTCCAGTTCATAAAGTCGATTTGCCAGTCGGTGTATTTCGGAGAGGCAAAGTGAAAAGCGTTGTTGGCGGCGGAGAGGGCGAGCAGCAGCAGCCAGAGCAGCCCCGTGGCAATCACGCCCTGCAGAACGAAAATAGAGCCATACAGCGCAACCAGAAAATAGACGTCCCAGCCGAAGGAGCGTTTGATTTTAAAGCGGGTGGACAGGTCGCGGCTGGTGTACCAGTACCCGCAGACCATCAGCACCATAAATATCGCCGTTCCCATATCAGGCCCTCTTCAGCGCGTTGACGTGACGCAGAAAGTCCTGCCGTACCTCGTTGCTTTTGTAGTTCACCGAGGCGTTGCCGTCCTGGTCGATGATAATGCGATCGCCATCTTCGACAGCTTCAATAATTTCCTGCTGACTCATGACCTGAAGTAAGGATTCGGGGCTGGAGAAAAGTGAGAGAAAGAAGCGTTTCATGTCAGGCATCCTTATGAATTAAAAAGAATAAGCCTGGAAGATGGCCGGTGAGTTTGCCTTAAGGATTTCCTGAAAGTGAAAGCCGGATGGCGGCTACGTCTCACCCGTCCTACAAAACCCTCAATTGAATGAAGGTGCATCTAATTGAAATTATTAGAAAATAAAAAATAAATTTGCACAAACTTGGACAAATAACGTTAATTGTGTAAGTTTTAATTATGCGATTACGCCACGTTGTTTACAGCCAGGATGTGACCCATGAGCACTTTGCCCTCTGTCGTGAGTCGGTTTGTTGAGTACTACGCCGCACTGGATAGCCAGCCGCCCTCGGCGCTGGTGGGGCTTTATCACTCAAATGCGACGCTTATCGATCCCTTTGGCGAGCATGACGGGCTTTTCGCGCTTCAGCGCTACTTCACCCATCTGCTGGCCAACGTTGAGCATTGCCGTTTTACCATCGATGACCCACTGTGCGGCGAAAACCGGTTTGTGGTCACCTGGGTGATGCACTGGTCGCACCCGCGCATTGCCGGAGGAGAGCCGCTCGAACTGCCGGGGTGCTCGGTGGTGGAGACGGAAAACGATCTCATCACGCGCCAGCGGGATTACTACGATGCAGGAGAGATGATCTACGAACATCTGCCTCTGCTGGGCTGGGCGGTTCGCGGCGTCAAGCGCAGGGTGAAATCATGAAGACGGTGCTGATTACCGGCGCCAGCTCGGGCATAGGGGCTGGGCTTGCGAAATCCTTTGCCGCTGACGGCTACCACGTGATTGCCTGCGGACGCGATCCGGCGCGCCTGGAAGCGCTCCATCAGACCTGCCCCAATCTCACCGTTCGCCTGTTCGATATGACAGACAGGGACGCCTGTCGCCAGGCCCTCTCCGGTAGCTATGCCGATCTGGTTATTCTTTGCGCCGGTACCTGCGAATACCTCGATCAGGGCGTGGTGGATGCGGCCCTGGTGGAGCGGGTGATGGCAACCAATTTCCTTGGCCCGGTGAACTGCCTTGAGGCACTTCAGCCGCAGCTGGTTGCCGGCAACCACGTGGTGCTGGTGAGCTCAATGGCCCACTGGCTGCCTTTTCCCCGTGCGGAGGCCTATGGCGCCTCCAAAGCGGCGTTGAGCTGGTTTGCCGAGAGCCTGCGCCTGGACTGGGAGCCAAAAGGAATTGCCGTCACGGTTGTCTCGCCGGGCTTTGTTGATACGCCGCTGACGCGGAAAAACGATTTTGCCATGCCGGGCAGGGTGAGCGTTGACGAAGCGGTGAAGGCGATCCGTATCGGGCTGGCGGCAGGAAAAATGCATATCGCGTTTCCTGTCGGTTTTGGCCTCATTTTGCGGCTGGTCGCCGGGCTGCCCGCGTTTTTACAGCGCACGCTGCTGCGCAGGATGGTGCGTTCATGAAGATTGCGATTATTGGCAGCGGCATTGCCGGGCTGACCTGCGCCTGGCGGCTGGCCGGACATCATCAGGTTACCCTGTTTGAAGCGGGAGCCGTGCCAGGAGGCCATACCGCAACCGTGGATGTGGCAACGCCGCAGGGTACCTGGGCCATCGATACCGGATTTATCGTCTACAACGACCGCACCTATCCACGCTTTATGGGCCTGCTCAGCGAGCTGGGCATCAGCGGGCAAAAAACGCAGATGAGCTTCTCGGTACACAATCCTGCGACCGGGCTTGAGTACAACGGCCATACTCTGACCTCGCTGTTTGCCCAGCGTCGAAACCTGGTGAATCCGAGATTCTGGCGGCTGCTGGGCGAGATCGTTCGCTTTAACCGTCTGGCAAAAGCGGCGCTGGAGGGCGAGGTGGATCCCAACGCTACGCTGCAGACGTTTCTGGACCAGCACGGCTTCACGGCGTTTTTTGCGCACCACTATATTCTGCCGATGGGGGCCGCCATCTGGTCATCGTCGCTGCAGGAGATGAAGCGTTTCCCGCTGCCGCTCTTTTTACGTTTCTTCCAAAACCACGGGCTGCTGGATATCACCCATCGGCCGCAGTGGTACGTCGTCCCGGGGGGCTCGCGGGAGTATATCCGCGCCATGCTGGAAAAACGGGGTGACCGTCTGACGCTGCACCTGAACGCGCCGGTGCAGCGCGTGAGCCGCCATGAGCGCGGGGTCACTCTCCAGCTCGAAAACGGTAGCCATACCTTCGACCAGGTGATATTTGCCTGCCACTCCGCCCAGGCGCTGGCCATGCTTGACGACCCGACGCAGGCGGAGCGCGAGGTGCTGGGCGATATCGGCTGGCAGCGCAACGAGGTGGTCTTGCACAGCGACCCGCGCTGGCTGCCAGTGCGCAAGCGCGCGTGGGCCAGCTGGAACTACCGTCTCAGCGAGCAGGAGCAGGCCAGCGCCTGCGTCACCTACAACATGAACATCCTGCAGGGGCTGCCTGCGGGCAGCCCGCTGTTCTGCGTCACCCTCAACCCGGAAAGGCCTGTGGACGAACGTTTCGTCTGGCAGCGTTTTGTGTATGAACATCCGCTGTTTAACCCGCAAAGCTGGCGGGCGCAGGCGCGCCGCCCAGAGATCAACGGTCAGCGGCGAAGCTGGTTCTGCGGGGCTTACTGGTACAACGGTTTTCATGAAGACGGCGTGCGCAGCGCGCTGGACGTGGTCAATGCGATAGCGGCCGGAGAGGGGAACTGAGATGAACAGCTGCCTTTATCACGGCGTGTTACGCCACCGCCGCCTTCAGCCGAAAACGCATGAATTTCGCTATACCGTCTTTATGGCCTGGCTGGATCTGGATGAACTGCCGCTGCTGGCGTCCGTTGGCGTGCGGCGCAATCGCTTTGCCGCCGCCTCGTTCCATGACGCCGACTATCCGCTCGGCACGCCGCTTAAAGAGAACGTGCTGAGCAGGCTGGAGAGCCTGACCGGAGAACGTCCTGACGGGCGGGTTATGCTCCTGACCCAGCTGCGTTACTTCGGGTTTCATTTTAATCCGGTCAACTTTTACTACTGCTATGACGGCAAGGGGACGCTGCGCTGGGTACTGGCGGAGGTCCGTAATACGCCGTGGAATGAACGCCATTACTATGCCGTTAACGGACAGGATGCGCAGCCTACGGAAAAGGCGTTTCACGTTTCCCCGTTCAACCCGATGGACATGATCTACCACTGGCGCTTCAACACCCCGGACAACACGCTGCATATGCACATTGAAAATCATCAGGATACAAAGGTGTTTGACGCCACCCTGGCGCTGCATCGGGAGCCGCTGACCCGCCCGGCGCTGCGCGCACTGCTGCTGCGCATCCCGTTCATGACCCTGAAAACCGTATTCGCCATTTACTGGCAGGCGCTGAGGCTGTGGCTCAAGCGCGTGCCGCTGTATAACCATCCCGTCAGCAGGAGTGAACGCTCATGACCGATCCCGTCTTTGCGCTTGAACCCGATATCCCGCGCAACGTCCGCATCGCGCGCTGGCTGCTTTTCAGGCTGTTAAGCGGCATCCGCGGCGGCTCGCTCACCCTGCGTGAAGGGGCGCAGAGTTTCCATTTCGGCGAAACATCCTCCGCGCTGCATGCCGACGTGCAGATCCTGACGCCCGGGGTCTACTGGCGTGTCTTAACGGGCGGGAGCCTTGCCGCGGCAGAAGCCTGGATGGACGGCGAATGGGAGACCGCGCAGCTTACGCCGCTTCTGCAAATCCTGGCTCTCAACGGCGAGGTTCTTGGCCGTCTGGAGAAAGGCTTTCGCCTGCTCGGCAGGCCGCTTGAGCGGCTACGCCACTGGACGCGGCGTAACTCCCGTGCCCAGGCGCGGGAAAATATCGCCGCCCATTACGATCTGGGCAACACCTTTTACAGCCATTTTCTGGATAAGGAGCTGCTTTACTCCAGCGCGCTGTTTACCGCGGATGAGCAGGATCTTACCGCGGCTCAGCAGGCCAAAATGGCGCGCCTGTGTGAACAGCTGGCGCTGAGTCCGGGGGATCACCTGCTTGAAATAGGCACCGGCTGGGGGGCAATGGCGGAATACGCCGCCCGGCATTATGGCTGTCGGGTGACCACCACCACGCTTTCGCAGGAGCAATACGTCTGGGCAACCGAGCGGATTGCCCGTGCGGGGCTGCAGGACCGGGTTGAGGTGCTGCTCTGCGACTATCGCGACCTGACCGGGGAGTATGACAAGCTGGTCTCAATAGAGATGATTGAGGCCGTCGGGCAGCGCTATCTGCCCACGTTCTTCCGCACCTGTCAGGCGCGGCTGCGGCCGGGAGGACGGATGGCGATTCAGGCCATCACCATTCAGGATCAGCGCTATCGCGACTACAGCAAAAGCGTCGATTTTATCCAGCGCTACATTTTCCCCGGCGGCTTTCTGCCGAGCATTACCGCGATGAATGAGCTGATGACGCGCCACACCGACTTTGTGGTGCGCAACCTCTTCGACATGGGGCCGGATTACGCCCGCACGCTGGCCCACTGGCGGCAGCGTTTTGTCCATGCCTGGCAGGAGATTGAAAAGCTCGGCTTTGATGACCGGTTCCGCCGGATGTGGCTGTATTACTTTGGCTACTGCGAAGCCGGGTTTAACGCCCGCACCATCAGCGTGGTGCAGCTTACCGCCGAGCGCGTATGAGAGGTTACCTTCAGGTTTTCCTGCTGGCCGTCGCGTTCGATCTTTACTGGGCGCTGGTGGTGCTCTTTCGCGAACAGGGCCTGATTCTCTGGCTCGCGCTGGCGATCCTGGCGTGTCTGCTATTGCCGTCGGTTTACCGTCTTTACGCCATTGGGCTGGCGGCGGCGGGCAGTTTGCTGGACGCGCTCTGGGCCCTGACCGGGCTCATTGCCTTCACGGGCGAGTCGTTGATGCCGCTATGGATGGTGGCATTGTGGCTGATGTTCGCCACCGTCTGGACGCAGCTGACGCGCACCACCACGTTACCCGGCTGGCTGCTGACGCTGCTTGCCGCCGTGGGGGGGCCGGTGGCCTATCTGTTCGGCGAGCGGCTGGGCGCCATCACGTTTCTGGAGCCGACCGTTATCGTCGTCGGCTGGATGGTGCCGGGGTGGCTGGTGTTGATGCTGTTTTACCACCTGCTGATGGGGAGACAAAAATGAGAACTGCGGTACTGCTGCTTTGGCTCACGCTCGTCGCGCCCGCGGCCCTGGCGGCTGACTGGCTGGCCTGGCGTAAGGTGGGCGACGCCACGCTCACCTGGGGACCTTTCACCGTCTATACCTCCCAGCTGCGCACCCCGGACGGGCGTTACGGTCAGGAGAATGCCAGTCAGGCACTGATTATTACCTATGCGCGCGATATCGATCGCGAGGCGCTGGTTGAGGCGACCCGCGACCAGTGGCAGGCGCAGGGGATCCTGCAACGGGAACCCCGAAGCGAAGCCTGGTTACAGATGCTGCGCTCTCTGTGGCCAGATGTCCGGCCGGGCGCACAGCTGGCGTTTGTGCTCGACGACGGGCAGGGGCAGTTCTGGTATCGCGCGTCAGCAGCGCAAAAAGCCTTTATTCCACTCGGACCGCGTCAGTCAGAAGCCTTCAGCACCCGCTTCCTGGCCATCTGGCTGGGTCCCCGCACGCAATATCCTGAGCTGCGTCAGCAGTTAATCGGAGGCCAAAAATGAAACGTTTCCTGACCCTGGCGCTGGCATTGACGATGCTGCTGGCAGGCTGTAGTACCGAGGTGGCCGAGTATCGCCAGCAGCAGCCGCGGCTGGATATCTTCCAGTACTTTCAGGGCAAAACCGAAGCGTGGGGGATGGTGCAGGATCGCAGCGGTAAACAGATCCGCCGCTTTCACGTGGAAATTGCCGGGGATGTTATCGGCGATACGCTGACCCTCAATGAACACTTTGTTTATGACGACGGTGAGAAGCAGCAGCGGGTATGGCATATCCGGCGCGTGGGGAACGATCGTTACGAGGGCACGGCGGGGGACATTGATGGTGTCGCCACGGGGCAGGCAGTGGGCAACGCCTTTAACTGGCATTACAGCATGAATGTAAAAGCCAACGGGAGCACCTGGCGACTGACGTTTGACGACTGGATGTACCTGCAGGACGAGACCCATCTGTTTAATAAAACGGAGATGAAAAAATTTGGCGTCACCGTCGCCACGGTGACGCTGTTCTTTACCCGTAAGAGATGAATCTAGTCGCGGGCGCGGTGGGTTTTACTGCCCGAGTAGATGAACCAGAGCGCAATACCCAGGCAAACTACCGCCCCGAGACGACTCGTTGAAAACGGAATGGCAGGATTACCCAGCCAGCCAAAGTGATCAATCAGCATGCTCATCGCGAGCTGGCCGAAGATCACCGCCACCGTGGCGACGGCGGTGCCGATCCGCTGCACGGCCAGCACCATTATCACGATATAGGGCACGCCGAACATCGCGCCGAGGAGCTGCCATTTTGGCACGTCCAGCAGCGTAATGGCCTGCTTAGGCTCAACGAAGAAAATCAGCAGGGCGGTCACCAGCGCGCCGACGGAAAAGGTCAGAAACGCACTTTTAAATACGCCCACGCTGCTGCCGAGCTGTCCGTTGATTGCAGCCTGGATGCTCAGCGTCGCGCCGCCGCAGACGGCCAGAAGGATCATAATCAGTGTCATACGTTACCCCTGTGCGACCAGAACCAGTGCCGCAATGATGAAACCCAGCGCGATAATGCGTTTCGCGTTTATTCTCCTGTGCGGTGTCCCCAGCAGACCATAGTGGTCAATGATCAGGCTTTTAAAGACCTGACCGGCCAGAATGCCGATCATGGTCATGGCGATGCCGATGGCGGGTGTCGCAACGGTCAGAATGACCACGTACACCGGGCCAAGCACGCCGCCGAGCAACTGCCAGCCGGGCTGAGCAAAAAACGACGGGCTGTTGCGCGGGCTAAAAAACAGCATCAGCAGAAACGTTAGCGCGGCACCGACGCCAAAAATGCTGAACGTCGCCCATAAATCCCCAACTTCACTGCCCAGCGGACCGAGCAACCCCGCCTCGACGGACAGGCCCATCCCGCCGGCAATCACCAGTAAAATCAAAACAAACTGCATATCTTTCCTCCGTTTCAGGGGAAGAAGATTACGTCGCAAGCTTAGTGAGAAAAATGCCATAATTCAGTAAACACCTTTGCAAGGTATGCATTAATGGTCGACGCCAGTAACATCAATATCCGCGCGCTGCTGATCTTTATTGACGTGTATGAAGCGCAGAACTTCTCCGTCGTCGCGCGCAGGCAGGGGATCTCGGCCTCGCAGATATCCCGCGTGATCCATCAGCTTGAAGATGCGCTGGGGCAGCAGCTTTTCTATCGCAATACGCGGGCCGTTATCCCCACAGAAAGTGGCCATCTTTTTATTCGCTATGCCCGTTCGATGGCGGAAAACCTGGAAGAGGCGCGACGGGAGCTGGACGCCCGCGCGGTGGAGCCGTCTGGCGTAATCCGTATTAACGGACCGGTATTTTTCGGCCAGAAGCACATTGCCCCGGGGCTTCCCGGTCTGGCGGAACGCTACCCCCGACTCAGCGTAGAGCTGACGCTGACCGATGATTTTATCGACCCGCACCGGGATGCTGCCGACGTGATCTTCCGCATTGGCGTGCTGACCGACTCCTCTTTTCGCGCCCGGGTGTTTGGTCAGCAGGTGTATCACCTGGCCGCATCGCCAGAGTACCTGCGTAAACACGGTGCGCCGGACGGTCCCGACGAACTGATCCGGCATCACTGTCTTGTTTATCGCGGATCGTCGGGGCCTAACCGCTGGCTGTTTCGCAGGCCGGGCGAGGCGTGGATGCACTATCCCGTTACGCCACTGATGACCTCGAATAATGCGGAAGCGTTACTGGCGGCGGCGCTGGGCGGAATGGGGATTGTGCTGTTTCCGGACTGGCTGCTGAGCGAGCCCCTCCAGCGCGGCGAGCTGATCCCGCTTCTGCCCGCGCTGGAGTGCGCCATTAATACGGAACAACAGGCTATCGCGGCGATTTATCCTGATGCCCGACATCCGCCCCTGAACGTCAGGGCGGTGATTGATTATTACGTCGAGCGTTTTGGTTCGCCGCTGTACTGGCAAGCGTAAGGGGATTACGCGCCGAGCTCCTGGCGGATAATCTCTGCGCCGGCGCTGAGCGCTTTCAGCTTGCCGTTAGCAACCTGGCGGGAGAGAGGGGCCATGCCGCAGTTGGTGGAAGGGTAAAGCTTGTCGGCATCAACGAACTGCAGCGCTTTACGCAGCGTATCGGCCACTTCCTCCGGCGTTTCAACCGTGTTGGTTGCCACATCAATCGCGCCCACCATCACTTTTTTACCGCGGATCAGCTCCAGCAGATCCATCGGCACGCGAGAGTTGTGGCACTCCAGGGAGATGATGTCGATATTAGAGGTCTGCAGCTTCGGGAAGGCCTCTTCGTACTGTCGCCATTCTGAACCCAGCGTCTTTTTCCAGTCGGTATTGGCTTTGATGCCGTAGCCGTAGCAGATGTGTACCGCGGTTTCGCATTTCAGCCCTTCGATGGCGCGTTCCAGCGCGGCGATGCCCCAGTCGTTGACCTCGTCAAAGAAGACGTTAAACGCCGGTTCGTCAAACTGGATGATATCGACGCCTGCGGCCTCTAACTCTCTCGCCTCCTGGTTGAGGATTTTGGCAAATTCCCAGGCCAGCTTTTCACGGCTTTTGTAGTGCGCGTCGTAAAGAGTGTCGATCATGGTCATCGGCCCCGGCAGGGCCCATTTGATCGGCTTATCCGTGAGCTGGCGTAAGTATCTGGCATCGTCCACGAAGACCGGTTTCTGCCTGGCGACGGCAGAGACCACGGTCGGCACGCTGGCGTCATAGCGGTTACGAATGCGCACCGTCTGGCGATTCTCAAAATCAACGCCGCTCAGGTGTTCAATAAAGGTGGTGACGAAGTGCTGGCGGGTCTGTTCCCCGTCGCTGACGATATCAATTCCCGCGCGGATCTGCTCATCCAGCGATAAGCGCAGCGCATCCTGTTTACCCGCCAGTAATTCCTGATCCTGTAATTTCCACGGTGACCAGAGCGTTTCAGGTTGCGCAAGCCAGGTCGGCTTAGGCAGGCTGCCAGCGGTGGACGTCGGGAGCAATGTTTTCATAATAAAAGACCTTTTTGGATGAATTAAAGCGTGTAGTTATCAGACCACTGCTCAAGAATATGTTTGTAAGGCTTAATAAAGTATTCTTCGGTAAACCGGCCCTGTTCAATGGCCAGGCGGCTTCGCTCTTCACGGTCATACACAATTTTGGTTAATGAGTGATCCTGCTGGTTCAGATCCGGTCGATAGCACAGGCCCGCTGCCGAGTTGGCGTTATAGATCTCCGGGCGATAAATTTTCTGGAATGTTTCCATCGTGCTGATGGTGGCGATCAGTTCCAGATCGGTGTAATCATTCAGCAAATCTCCAGTAAAGAAGAATGCGAAAGGCGCCACGCTGTTTTCCGGCATGAAATAGCGCACGTTCAGACCCATCTTCCCGAAGTACTGTTCCGTTAAGGATTCGCCCTCCGGCAGATACTCAATGCCCAGAATGGGGTGCTGATTGCCCGTGCGGCGATAGGTATCTTTGCTGGAGACGCTCAGGCAGATCACCGGTGCTTTTCTGAAGTTCTCTTTGTATTCAGGTGAATTCACAAAGTGGCGGAAAATATTGCCGTGCAGTTCGCCAAACTTTTCCGGAATAGTGAAGTGTTGCTGGTTCTTGTTGTGTTCCAGCAGCAGGACGCTGAAATCATAATCCCGCACGTAAGACGAGAAGTTATTGCCGACAATTCCTGGAGTACGCAGGTTGCGTTTTTTGTCGATAATATACGTTTGCAATATCTCAATAGCCGGGAACGGTTTTTCCGCGCCGATATTCAGGTCGACAGAGATGATTTCCAGTTCAACCGCGTAGCGATCGGCGTTGGGGTTATCCCAGCGCGCCAGGGCGTTGAAGCGGTTGTTAATCATCACCAGCGTATTGCGCAGGTTTTCCTGACGCTTTTCCCCGCGCGCCAGGTTGGCAAAGTTGGTGGTGGTACGCGTGTTTTCTGACGGGTTGTAATTCTCATCGAAGCAACTGCGCTTAAGGGTATATGTGAAAGCTTTGCTCATTGTGGTTATGCATCCTAAGTTCATGTTGCCAAGAAGTTACCGATGCATAATTTATGCCTGAGCCCGCGGCACAGGGGAAGTGACTTAATTTCAACGCAACATGAGCGAAGTTCATGAAGTGTAATGCTCGAGGTATTGCTGCCTTTCTTGCCGGGTGGCGCTGCGCTTACCCAGCCTACGATTCAGTGTCGTTTGTAGGCCCGTGCAAGCACAGCGCCGCCGGGCGAAGCTGGTGATATGTCTGTGATATGCACTTTTCCGTCGTCGTTAAGCGGCTGTAGGGAGGAGGGATTTTTTATTTCCTTTCAATTCCCGCTATAATCGCCAAAATTTCCAACCGGTTTAGAAATAATCATGACAAAACTCACCTTACAAGAGCAGATGCTGAAAGCAGGCTTAGTCAGCAGCAAGAAAGCGGCGAAAGTGCAGCGCACGGCCAAGAAATCACGCGTTCAGGCGCGTGAGGCCCGGGAAGCGGTCGAAGAGAATAAGAAAGCGCAGATCGAGCGTGACAGGCTGCTGAGCGAGCAGCAGAAGCAGGCCGTGCTGGCGAAAGAGTTTAAGGCGCAGGTGAAGCAACTGATTGAGATGAACCGCATCACCGTGGCGAAAGGCAATATCACCTTTAACTTTACCGACGGGAATGTGATCAAAAAGCTCGAAGTCGATAAGCAGACGCAGACACAGCTGATCAACGGCCGTCTGGCGATTGCCCGCCTGGTCATCAACGCCAGCGGCGACTGTGAATACGCGATTATTCCGGCGGTGGTGGCCGATAAAATTGCCCAGCGCGATGCCGACAGCATTGTGTTAAACAGCGCGCTCAGTCAGGACGAGCAGGACGAAGACGATCCGTACGCGGACTTCAAAATCCCGGACGATTTGATGTGGTAAATCACTCTCAGAACGGGGCGGCGTGACGGGCGTTTACCGGCTCACCGCTCACGGGATGAATAAAATTCAGAACGCTTGCATGCAGCATTAGCCGCGGTACCGTTTCGGTGCCCGGCACGTTAAGCCCGCCATACAGATCGCAGCCCAGAATTGGGTGCCCCAGTTGCTGGCAGTGAATACGCAACTGATGGGTGCGCCCGGTCTCCGGGATCAGCGTCACCCGCGTTAACGGTACGCCCGTATCCTGATAAAAACGTTCAACCACCCGGTAACGGGAGCGTGCCGGTTTTCCGGTTGTAGCGCAGATCGACATTAACGGGAACAGCGCCGGGTCTTTGGCAATGGGCGCGTCTATGACTCCCTCATCGTTTTCCAGATGTCCGCAAAGCAGGGCGCTGTAACCTTTCTCCACGCTGCGCTGGCTAAACTGCTGGCAGAGCGCAGCGTTAATGACCTTATTGCGCGCAACCACCATCAGCCCGGATGTGCCGAAATCCAGACGATGCACCAGCGTGCAGCCGGGAAAGGTCTGAACCAGACGATAGTGTACAGAATCGCGGTTTTGCGGATTTTTGCCCGAGAGACTGAGCAGACCGGAAGGCTTATTGATCAGCAGCAGATGTTCATCCTGCCAGAGGATCGCAATGTCGTCGTGACACGGTGGGGCAATAAAAGAATCAATAATCGCAGACATCAGGCCGCCGGGCTGAAGAGTGGGAGCGGATGATAACGAAATACGGGGGAAAAGAAAAACCCTCCCACCGGGCGGTGAGAGGGGGAAATCTTAGGCGGCAACCAGGCTGTCGATTGCGGCTTTCGCGTCGGTCTGTGCTTTGGTCGCCACTTCAGGACCGTAAGCGATACCTTCAGCGAACACGAAGTTCACGTCAGTGATGCCGATGAAGCCCAGGAACAGGCTCATGTACGGCGCTACCAGGTCGGTTGGGGTATCTTTGTGGATACCACCACGGCTGGTCAGCACGATAGCGCGTTTACCTTTCACCAGACCTTCAGGGCCATTTTCGGTGTAACGGAAGGTTACGCCAGCGCGAGCCACCAGGTCGAAGTAGTTCTTCAGCTGGGTCGGGATGTTGAAGTTGTACATTGGGGCGTTGATCACGATAACGTCGTGCGCCTGCAGCTCAGCAATCAGCTCGTCGGACAGGGCCAGTGCTTCCTGCTGACGTGGGCTCAGCGGCGCATCGCTCGGACGCAGCGCGCCAACCAGCTCGCCATCCAGCACAGGAATCGGGTTTGCAGCCAGGTCACGCACGGTGATTTCGTCAGCGGAATGCTGTTCACGCCACTGTTCAACGAAGTAATCAGACAGCTGACCAGACTGAGAGTACCCTGCCAGAATACTGGATTTCAAAACTAATACTTTGCTCATGGGTGATTCCTGTTGTTGCATTTGATTGAAGGGGGTTGCCCCGTTGCTTGTTGACACTCTATTCACAATCCTGCCACAGAGATAGCGCAATATATCGAAGTCTATGTTCGAATTTTTTGAATAAGGCGCGAAAGACGTCAATGTGGTACTCTATAGCAATCATTAAAAAGAGAGTTTATCAGGGCGTGTACTGCCCTTTAACGCTATGACAGAACAACAAAAATTCACCTTCCCGATGCTCCTGCAACAGCTCGATTCTCTGACGCTGCGCGACAAACAGCGCTTCGCCCGCCGTCTGCACGGCGTGAAGAAGGTTAAAAATCCTGATGCACAACAGGCCATTTACCAGGAGATGGCGAAAGAGATTGAACAGGCGGCAGGGAAAGTTGTGCTGCGCGAAGCCGCGCGTCCGGCGATTACCTACCCGGAAAACCTGCCCGTCAGCCAGAAGAAACAGGACATTCTTGAGGCCGTGCGCGACCACCAGGTGGTGATTGTCGCAGGTGAAACCGGTTCGGGAAAAACCACCCAGCTGCCGAAAATCTGTATGGAGCTGGGGCGCGGGATCAAAGGGCTGATTGGCCACACCCAGCCGCGTCGTCTGGCGGCGCGTACCGTCGCGAACCGTATTGCTGAAGAGCTGCAAACGGAGCCGGGCGGCTGCATCGGTTATAAGGTGCGCTTCAGCGATCACGTGAGCGATAACACCATGGTCAAGCTGATGACCGACGGTATTCTGCTGGCGGAAATTCAGCAGGATCGCCTGCTGATGCAGTACGACACCATCATCATCGATGAAGCGCACGAGCGCAGCCTGAACATCGACTTCCTGCTCGGTTACCTGAAAGAGCTGCTGCCGCGTCGTCCGGATCTGAAAATCATCATCACCTCCGCGACCATCGACCCGGAGCGCTTCTCGAAGCATTTCAACAACGCGCCGATTATCGAGGTGTCAGGACGCACGTATCCCGTGGAAGTGCGCTATCGCCCGATTGTTGAAGAGGCGGATGATACCGAGCGCGACCAGCTGCAGGCTATTTTTGACGCCGTTGACGAGCTGGGTAATGAAAGCGCGGGGGATATCCTGATCTTCATGAGTGGCGAGCGTGAAATCCGCGATACCGCCGACGCCCTCAGCAAGCGCGACCTGCGCCACACGGAGATCCTGCCGCTATACGCGCGTCTGTCGAACAGCGAGCAGAATCGCGTATTCCAGCCGCACAGCGGACGCCGCATCGTCCTGGCAACCAACGTGGCGGAAACCTCGCTCACCGTGCCGGGGATTAAATACGTTATCGATCCGGGTACGGCGCGCATCAGCCGCTACAGCTACCGCACCAAAGTCCAGCGCCTGCCGATTGAGCCCGTCTCCCAGGCGTCTGCCAATCAGCGTAAAGGCCGCTGCGGGCGTGTGTCGGAAGGGATCTGTATTCGCCTCTATTCCGAAGACGATTTCCTGTCGCGCCCGGAGTTTACCGATCCGGAAATTCTGCGCACCAACCTGGCGTCCGTTATCCTGCAGATGACCGCCCTGGGGCTGGGTGATATCGCGGCGTTTCCGTTCGTCGAAGCGCCGGACAAACGCAACATTCAGGACGGCGTACGTCTGCTGGAAGAGCTCGGGGCGATCACCACCGACGAGCAGGCGACGGTCTACAAGCTGACGCCGCTGGGCCGCCAGCTCAGCCAGTTGCCGGTCGACCCGCGCCTGGCGCGTATGGTGCTGGAAGCGCAGAAACACGGCTGCGTGCGCGAGGCGATGATCATTACCTCGGCGCTCTCCATTCAGGATCCTCGCGAGCGTCCGATGGACAAACAGCAGGCCTCTGACGAAAAACACCGCCGCTTCCATGATAAAGAGTCCGATTTCCTCGCCTTTGTGAACCTGTGGAACTATCTCGGCGAGCAGCAGAAAGCGCTCTCCTCGAACCAGTTCCGTCGCCAGTGTCGCGTGGATTTCCTCAACTACCTGCGCGTGCGCGAGTGGCAGGATATCTACACCCAGCTTCGCCAGGTGGTGAAAGAGCTGGGCATCCCGGTCAACAGCGAACCGGCGGAGTACCGCGAAATCCATATCGCGCTGCTGACCGGCCTGCTGTCCCACATTGGGATGAAAGACGCCGAGAAGCAGGAGTATACCGGCGCGCGCAACGCCCGTTTCGCCATCTTCCCCGGTTCCGGCCTGTTCAAGAAGCCGCCGAAGTGGACCATGGTCGCGGAGCTGGTGGAAACCAGCCGCCTGTGGGGACGCATTGCCGCGCGTATCGATCCAGAATGGGTTGAGCCGGTGGCGCAGCACCTGCTGAAACGTTCGTACAGCGAGCCGCACTGGGAGCGCGCGCAGGGGGCGGTGATGGCGACCGAGAAAGTGACCGTTTATGGTCTGCCGGTGGTGGCCGCGCGTAAGGTCAACTACAGCCAGATCGATCCGGCGCTGTGCCGCGAGCTGTTTATCCGCCATGCGCTGGTGGAGGGCGACTGGCAGACGCGTCACGCCTTCTTCCGTGAAAACCTGAAGCTGCGCGCCGAAGTGGAAGAGCTGGAGCATAAATCACGCCGCCGCGACATTCTGGTGGATGATGAAGCGCTGTTCGAGTTTTACGACCAGCGCATCAGCCACGACGTCATCTCCGCCCGCCACTTCGACAGCTGGTGGAAGAAGGCCAGCAAAGAGACGCCGGACCTGCTCAACTTCGAAAAGAGCATGCTGATTAAAGAGGGGGCGGAGTCGGTCAGCAAACTCGACTACCCGAACTTCTGGCACCAGGGCAACCTCAAGCTGCGTCTTAGCTATCAGTTTGAGCCGGGGACAGACGCGGACGGCGTGACCGTCCACATTCCGCTGCCGCTGTTAAACCAGGTGGATGAGAGCGGGTTTGAATGGCAGATCCCTGGCCTGCGTCGCGAGCTGGTGATTGCGCTGATCAAATCCCTGCCAAAACCGGTGCGCCGCAATTTTGTGCCTGCGCCAAACTATGCGGAAGCGTTTTTAGGCCGCGTTACGCCGCTGGAGCTGCCGCTGCTGGATGCGCTGGAGCGTGAGTTCCGCCGCATGACCGGGACCACCATTGACCGCGACGACTGGAACTGGGATCAGGTGCCCGATCACCTGAAAATCAGCTTCCGCGTGGTGGACGACAAAAACAAAAAGCTGCTGGAAGGGCGTTCGCTCGGCGAACTGAAAGAGGCGCTGAAAGGCAAAGTCCAGGAGACGCTCTCTGCGGTGGCGGATGACGGCATTGAGCAGAGCGGGTTGCATATCTGGAGCTTTGGTCAGCTTCCGGAAAGCTACGAGCAGAAGCGCGGTAACTACAAGGTGAAAGCCTGGCCGGCGCTGGTGGACGAGCGCGACAGCGTGGCGATCAAGCTGTTTGATAACCCGCAGGAACAGCAGCAGATGATGTGGCGCGGGCTGCGTCGCCTGCTTCTGCTGAACATTCCGTCGCCGATCAAGTATCTGCACGAGAAGCTGCCGAACAAAGCCAAGCTGGGGCTGTACTTTAACCCGTACGGTAAAGTGCTGGATCTGATTGACGACTGCATCTCCTGCGGTGTGGACAAACTTATCCACGAGGCGGGTGGCCCGGTCTGGACGGAAGAGGGCTTTGCCCAGCTTCATGAAAAGGTGCGTGCGGAGCTGAACGACACCGTGGTGGACATCGCGAAGCAGGTGGAGCAGATCCTCACCACCGTGTTCAACATCAACAAGCGCCTGAAAGGGCGCGTGGATATGACCATGGCGCTGGGACTGTCGGACGTGAAGGCGCAGATGGCGGGGCTGGTGTATCGCGGGTTTGTTACCGGCAACGGCTTCAACCGTCTCGGCGATACGCTGCGTTATCTGCAGGCGATTGAAAAACGTCTGGAGAAAATGGCCATCGACCCGCATCGCGACCGCGCCCAGATGCTGAAAGTGGAGAGCGTCCAGCAGGCGTGGCAGCAGTGGCTGAACAAGCTGCCGCCTGCGCGCCGCGACGATGAAGACGTTCAGGGGATCCGCTGGATGATTGAGGAGCTGCGCGTCAGCTTCTTTGCCCAGCAGCTCGGTACGCCGTATCCGATTTCGGATAAACGTATTCTGCAGGCGATGGAGCAGATTTCCGCTTAAATCGGTTTCTCCCTCTCCCTGTGGGCTGAGGGATCCCCACAAAATAATGCCTGCACAGACAACCCCCTCTCCCTTGAGGGAGAGGGCTGGGGTGAGGGGGAACATACGGCTGTAGAGGTTATTCCGTTCACTTTATGTTCCTTGCTACTCTGTAACGGCATGACCAGTGAACGTGCCAGGGCGGCTCAATCGCCACCGCCCTGGCGACCCGGGCTCCCGGCGGTAAATCGCCGCT
>NZ_WSPD01000026.1:0-41980 GCF_026319105.1 Enterobacter sp. HSTU-ASh6
ATTATAAAGAAAATCCCATGCAACACTGGAATAATCTGTTATTAATAAATCAGAAGACTGAATATATTCAGTCAAGTTATCATTAGATTTAAGGAGTTTTATACAATCAGACTCCAAATAATCCAGTGCGAGATGACTAATTTTGTGATGTGGTTTATAATAAAGAATAATATGCCTTGCTCTCAGAAATGATTTCAATTCTTCATCCCCTAAGAATTTCTTAACTGCAACCACATACTCGGTATTATCCAATTTTTCAATAGAAACATCCTCTAACCAACTGCGCCAAGTAGGGAAATAGAGAATTTTTCTTATTTCTGAGCCAGTATATTCAGGAATATTGTCGAAACGAGGATAGCCAGTAACAAAAACTGTCGATTTATCAGCACCACACAATGATACTTTTATCTCTTTTTCTTTTTCTGAGGAAGCACATTGGATATGAGCATCAATGTTTGCGTAGTAGTTAGGTGGAAGTTTTTTGAAGCCTTCGAATCCATGATTAACATTTATTTTCAGTCCACCTAACAATTTATGTAATCCTGGTGATATATCAGAATTACACGTGTCAATAACTAGATAGTCAGCCACTATGCTCATTGCATATGTAAACGCTTTGCCTCGGATTAACGTTTTAAAATTTTTATTCTTGAGGAGTTTATGGGAAGTTGTAACAAAATAAACTTCGTTTTCAGCTGAAGTCTCGTTTTTTAATACATAATCATGAAAATGAGAAATATTATTTTCATAACACCCATTTCCTGCACCAAACAACCAGATTTTCTTCCTGTTAATCTTCTTTTTAATCCAAAGTGGAGAGACCAAAAATATAGACAATAAGATATTTACTACATAATAAAATTTCTTGAACATATTATTCCTGCAATAAATCATCAGCTTTATCTAATATATAACCCTGACTCCTTCCATAGTTGTCATCAACTAATGAACTGACTACATTATAATATGGAAAAAAGACAAGGCGGTCTGGTTCATATCTGAAATTTAAACTAACTTTGACAGACATAGCAAAAACTATCAAAACAAAACAGAGCCATTTCGGCTTACAATACTCTGTATATAGTATAACAAGCCAGCACATCCAACCTATTTGAAAATAGTAAATAACTCGCATTATAATAAGCTGCGTTAAGAATGTACAATATAATGAAATGATGACCTGGCAAGCCATTATATTTAAAAATAACACCTGCTTCTTAATTTTAAAATTGCAATAAAATATTGCAATACCATATAAAAGAAGCACCATGAGCGCTTGAGGATTGACCGATGCCTGAGCGTTCATCGATAGATAAGTGATTAATTTTGAGACATAAACAGCAAAAAAACCAGAATTTAAATGTCCTAGTAACTGAAGTAATAGCTTATTTATTTCTGATGATGCAAATACAAAAGGTAAAGCAAATAAAACAATGAGATAATGAATATTTCTGTTCTTCACGGAAGTTATCAAAGGAAGAAAAATCAATACTATTATTGCACTACGATGCATGGCAACTGCCAGGATAATATATATTAATGCACTTTTTTTCTTTTCATTTAATAGGGATGCATAAGTCATCATTATCAATGCAACAGCAAATCCTTGCCGTATTGTGCTCAACTCAAGTCGAATATATGAGGCAGCCAAATAAATGAACATAAAGAGTCCATAATTAATGGCTATTTTTTTGCATGTGCGATAAATAAATACATTGACAATTATTGAATTTATGAATATAAAGAATCCGAATCCGAATCCGACCAATCCAATGAGATAGAGATATACTAAATAGAGATACTCAATACCATATTCATTATATCCATTTACAGCTTCAAATCCATTATCCTGAATATATTCATAATAATCTTTGTAGCCATACCAATCCCATCCATTTGTATAAGACAACCCCGTGAAAAAGATAAAAATCACACAGAGAAATCTATTTACATTTGCATTTTCATATTGTCTTGTTATAGAGAATGATATAAGTGATATCAGACCGACCAATATATATACTGTCATATTTAGAGTGATTTCAATATATTATAGTATGCAAGCCCAAACTGTTCTCTTTTCACTAAATAGCTGCTTGCCGCATTGCTAACACGTTTACGTTCGTTATCTGGATCATATTCTTCAACAATAGTTTTCATTGCAGTAATCATACCATTGACGTCATCACATTTAACATATAACGAATCTGTAGGGTTTTGTTCATGATGAACAGGTATGTCTGATAAGATCAATCTTTTTCCGAAGTACTTTGCCTCTTCAACAGTCGTACTCCATCCCTCAAACCTTGATGGATTAATTACGGCCAGAGACCCTTTCATAAGATAATTTAGTTCCTGCCGATCGATCATACCAAGTATCTTAAATTTTTTATCAACATCCTTTTTCAGTAGAGCTTTAATGAAGTCTATATGCTTCCCCCCCCTATAATCATTTAATGCACCAGTGGCAATTACCTGCAATGACTCTTTGTTTTCAAGAACAGCATTTATAACCAACTCATGATTTTTATGCTTCCAGAACTGATTAGGAAGAAAGAAATACTCTCCTTGTATATTAAACTTCCTTTTAACATCATTAATTTGATCAAACTCATTATCGTTACTACAAATATTAATTTCAGGAACAAACTGTAAGATATGATTTGGTTTCTGTGCAATGTCCCCATAAAAAGTCAAAAAATCATTATAGGCATCATGACTACTAAAAAGAAGCTGCCCATCTTTTGCATTGGTTTTAACGGCTAAATCGCGTAGTGATATATCTTTTTCAGTAAAAAATTCCGGATAGTATTTTTCCTGAAAATCAGGCTTCCACCAAAGTGTTTTAAATGGTAATCTTTTATTAACCTGACAGTGAGAAAGAATGTCAACACGTTCAGACTTCAAAGCCCTATAAAGAGGTAGATTAACTCCAAATAACTTATTTAAAATTCGTGACGATATTTCCCTAGATAATAAATCAGGAATTATTACCTGCCTTACATTTTTTAAATTATCTGTATTAAAAACACCTATTTTCTCGCAAAAAAGAATTATTTCAATATCATCTTGCTTGACTAATGAAAATGCACTTATTAGATTTCGAAAGTAATTAATCCCACCCATCCAATGCTTTTCATTGAATAAGATAGGTATTCCAACCCTTAACATCCTTCCTCCTTGAACTTATTAAACCAATTGACGGTTTCAATCAGCCCTTCCTCAAGTGAGGTATTTAAAAATGGCTTCAAACAATTTTGTTCTGAAATGTCACTAACTAAATGTTTTGGATCCCCCTCCTTCCCGCCATCAACAAATAGTGGCGATGCATTCGTATTAGTTATTTTATATAGCATTGAAACAATTTTTTTTACTGATACAGCATTTCCCGAACCAATATTAACAACATTATCCATAGAATTATATTCAGAAACATAATTATTTAAGATCTTTATGAAATCATTAATATAGATCCAGTCTCTTAATTCATCACCACTACCAAAGAAATGGTGCTCACCCCTTTGCATTTTATTCAACACATCCCAAATGAGTTGTTTCTTCAATTGAGGTCCATATACTGAGAATGGCCTAATTATCTTGGCATCAATTGAATAATGTTCGCAATAATAATGAATATATTCTTCTGATATCTTCTTATTTAATCCATAAGGAGATACAGGATTAAGAGAACTTTTGATACTAGTCCTATCATTTGCACTTGTACCATAAACAGCTGCACTAGAAACAAAGATTAGTTTTGATTCTTTCCAGCTTGTTCTTAATTTTTCCAGAACTAATAGCAGAGGTGGTATACTTTGCTCGAAATCTTCTAATGGAGCTTTAATAGATCTCGCAACTGACGCAGAACCAATTAAAAAATAAATATAATCAGGACTATCTATTTTCTGTAATATCTGATTATCTATATTTGTTGATTCATATTTTATAAGGTTTTTACTTCCCAACTTCAAAGTATCAAGGCTTCGACCAAAGGCATGAACAGTAGCCCCTCTTTCTAAAAATGAAATACTGAGATGCGAGCCAATAAAACCACCAGCCCCCAGTATCATTATATTAATGCCTTTCAAATTATTTCCTCATTTCCAAAGGTAGTTCTTTAACTACTTTTGCAGGATTACCAGCAACGACACTCCATGCGGGCACATTCTTCGTAACAACCGCTTTTGCTGCAATAATCGCACCTTCGCCCACTGTTACGCCTTTTAAGATAGCGGCCTGGAAGCCAATCCATACATTATCGCCAATTACTATTGGCGCGCTCTTAACACAGTCCCAATTTTTATTTTCGATATCATTATCTAATTTTTCAGTATCTAAAATTTTTAAAATATCATTTTGCCTGTCACGAAAATCTAATGAGTGCGAATCATGGTCATATATCATAACTCCAAATGATATGGTGACATTGCTACCTATAGTAACGCTATTGACACTCATAATTTTTGTATCTTTATTGATAAATGTTTTACTACCAATTACCACCTGGCCGTGGTGACCTTCAAAAATTATTTCATTTTTGAGAATACAATCATTCCCAATTTTTAATTTTGCATTACTATTTCTGCAAAAAAAATGCACTCGAAAACTCTTACTTAAGATGCCACTGTGAAAATCTATACGAGGATCTTTATTAATTTTTTTGTAAGGATTGTATAAGAGATTTGCGATGATGGCTTTCATTCAAACTTTCCTTTTTTTAAATATGATAGTGAAATTAGCAATGTCGGAAGAAAAGTCATTATCGCAAAAGGCAATAATGTGCCCAAGAGTACACCGTTAATCCCAATGACTTTGACTAAAGCTAATTTCATAGCAACAGCAATAATAGCAGTACTAACACCAATAATAGCTTGTGATTTGATTAAATTCATCCCATTCAAAAAACAACTTATTGTTAATCCCATGGCTTCAAACATTTTCCATATGAATAACAATATAGCCAAATCATATATAGGCCTAACTTTATCATTTAACCAAATATGAAATATTGATGGTAAGAGTGCTGTTATAATCCCACCAAGGACCAATGAAACAATAAAGGCCATCACAATACTCTTTTTCCAAGTTTGCATTATCCAGTTATTATCTTGTTTAATTCTGGCAGAAGAATATGCAGGCCATAATGGAGTAAGAACCATACCCATAAGAATAGGCACGATACTGTATAAACGGACGTGAACACTATAATCAGTTACAGCTTGCGCCCCTAAATAACCATTCAAAATTAAGTTATCTGAGGTGTATGTCAGTGCCATAGATATTTGTAACGCGAAAAATAAGCCTCCGGCACCCAACAAATATCTCATTTCACTGAACTTCATGTACTTAAAAACTATAAAATTTACTTTGCATACTTTAAATGAAAAGTACAAAAAATTTAATAGCTGAAATATTGCAGGGATACCTACCACTGCAAATACAAGCCATGCCATTTCTAGCCTATAGTGAATAAATACAAAGAGAAAAATTAATGAAAAAACACTCCCTATAATTTGCCATACACTAGCTAAAAATCCTAGCTGATATGCTAATTGAATTTTTTGTACTGCTGAAAAAACAATATTCAAGCTAAAACAAAATATAAATGCAAAGAGCGCATTTTTCACGCTCGTATGATTCACTTTCGCACTAAGATTTAAAACGGCATTCCAATCCAGTAAGCTTGATGAAATAACAAAAACTATATTAATAACTATTGCTATTGTTAAAAGAACAACAAATGCATTCGTAATTATTTTTTTCGTATCAACGATGCTATTAGTATTTATCGATTTTGATAATTTGTTGATAATACCATTACCGATACCCATATCAGCAAATGTTAGCATCGCAACAAGCGAGCTTATCGTCATCCATATACCAAAGAGCTCATTGCCAAGATAACTTAGCGTAGCAGGAATAGTAATAAAGATGGAAAGCATAGAAATTACTTTCGCACAAAGAGAAAAAAGCGCTGTGAGGTAAATTCCACGCAATCGTCTAATCTTATCTTTTTGCCCCTGTTCAAGATTATTATCTATTGGTTTTATAATACTAATAATTGTGGTTAGTACATTTATTAATCTTTCGAGCATATTGCTTCCGGTTTCTGAAACACCCAGTTGCCTGACTCGGCCAAGTGTATCGTTAAAAATCCAAACCACTCATTCAAATACTAAAAGTAAAAGCTGTGCATGAAAACTACTGAAAAGGCACGCTACCGCCCCTGGCTTAACAGCTACCAGTGCACTGAAAAAAAGCATGATTTATCATTCTCTGTTGCCAATAACCGGATATCAAATGCCGATCGACAACTGCCATAATGCTTTGTTAATTGTCGTCCTAAATGACCTCAGAAACAAGCACAAATCGTTACAAATCTGGAGAGATTTGAATCAGATAAATCCATGTTATCATTAGAATTAATAACAAAAAACGGCAGGCATCATTTTGGTTATGTCTACACATACCCTGATGATGACTACCGCTTATACAGATCATGTAAGAAAATATCAGTTGTCAGCCAGCAGCTTCTCAATCCGGCTTCTGAACTTCGCCCCTTCCTTCAGGTTACGCAGCCCATAGTTCACAAACGCCTGCATATAGCCCAGCTTCTTACCGCAGTCGTAGCTCTCACCGGTCATCAGCATCGCGTCGACAGACTGCTTCTTCGCCAGCTCGGCAATCGCGTCGGTGAGCTGAATACGGTCCCAGGCACCTGGCTCGGTTTTTTCCAGCTCGGCCCAGATATCCGCGTTCAGAACATAACGGCCAACTGCCATCAGGTCTGAGTCCAGCGTCTGTGGCTGATCCGGTTTTTCGATGAATTCCACAATGCGGCTCACCTGCCCTTCCGTCTCCAGCGCTTCTTTGGTCTGGATAACAGAGTACTCGGAGAGATCGCCTTTCATGCGTTTCGCCAGCACCTGGCTACGACCCGTTTCATTGAAACGTGCCACCATGGCCGCCAGGTTGTAACGCAGCGGATCCGCAGAAGCGGTATCAATAATGATATCCGGCAGCACCACGATGAATGGGTTATCACCCACAACCGGACGCGCACAGAGAATAGAGTGACCCAGACCCAGCGGCTGTGCCTGGCGCACGTTCATGATGGTCACGCCAGGAGGACAAATAGACTGTACTTCCGCCAGCAGCTGGCGTTTGACGCGCTGCTCAAGCAACGCTTCGAGTTCGTAAGAGGTGTCGAAATGGTTTTCTACCGCATTCTTTGAAGAATGGGTAACCAGGACGATTTCTTTGATCCCTGCAGCAACAATCTCGTCGACAATGTACTGAATCATTGGCTTGTCGACGATCGGCAGCATCTCTTTTGGAATGGCTTTTGTGGCTGGCAGCATATGCATGCCCAGGCCTGCTACCGGAATGACTGCTTTCAAATTAATCATTATATCTTCCACCTTAAAATGGTTGACGAATTATAGCTCTTAAACCTGTTTTCGCCAGCATGATTTGCCGTAATTCTCGGGTAATGTTACGCCCTGACCACACTAATTTCTGTAGTTGTAATCTGATTCGATCACAATTTCGTACCAGGAATAGTCTCAAAACTGACGCTTGTCGATTATCTGTGCGGAAGCGCAAAATTCAGCCGTTCGGTATTCACCACCTGCTGATCGACCCGGTCAATATCCACCGAACTTTGTCCTTTCTCATTCACTGCTTTAATGTTCGCCAGTGACAGCAGCGTCTCGTCTCTCGCCATGAATTTTCCCCGCACGTCCTTACGCAGGTCGAAATTGATCTTCAGGGCCGGGCCCACAGCGGCTTCCTGCATCACATTGATATTGCGCATAAAAAGATGCTGGGGCTTATTGTGCAGCTCCAGAGTGGCACGCTGCATCTCAACGTTGGTAATCGCCACAAACGACGTCGCGTTACCGGATGAAATTTGTATTCCGCGCAGCTTATAGGCAAGCTGGCGATTATCGAGATGGATATTGTTGAGTTTGAAGTTCTGCGGAATGGACAAATAATCGCCCTTTATCACCCCATAACCGATTAACATGCCGGCGCTATTGACCATGTCGACATTATCAATAATGAAATTATCACAGCCATAAATCGCTACCGTAGCGTTATCAATTCCCGCCTTTTTACTGAAGTCAGGGGTAATATTTTTGGCCTTTATATTGCGGATAACAAAATGTTTTCCGTTTTCGACGTGCACCAGCTGACGACAGTTGCTGCCGGTAATGTTAGCCACCACGAAGTTCTTAACGGTTTGCTTCTCAGGATAGTCGTTATCGTAGGTGCTCCCGGCAAGACCAATGCCAATGCCCCAGTTGATCTTGCCATTGGTGCAGTTGATGTTGTCGATCACATGGTCAGAAATCAGGATATTACGGTCATTGATGGCCACGTTCCACTCGATCGCATCGCCCTGCAGGTGGCTAAATTTGCTGTTTGTGATGCGGGCGCCGTCCACCTGGTTATGGAAACCCTGGCGCAGAATGGCATAGTTGGCCTGGCTCACGCGGATGTTATCAATCACCAGATTGCGCATCACGCTGGGCTTCTTACCGCCGATGTAGATCTGCGTCACCGGACCAAACCCGCTCATCGCGAGTCCTTTGATTGCACAGTCAGAGCCGCGAACGTCCAGGGTGATATTTTCCGTGCGTCCCTCGCCCTCGCCAATGACCTTACTGCCCTCCTGCAGGACAAAGCGGCCCCGTCCGTTGCCGGTTAACGCCCCGCGGATCAGCAGCGTTTTCCCGTCAGGAATGAAAATGCCGGTATTTATGTTTTCGCAGGTCAGCCCTGCGGGGACCACAACCGTATCCCCTTCGGTAAACGCCTGCTTAAAGGCGGCGATCCAGTCGTTGTTATTGTACTGATTAACAGAAACCGTTCTTCCGCCTGCCGCCCGCGCAAGGCGGGAGGAGAGCAGCGGCGTGGCCGCCAGCGCGGAGAGAGAAGAGACAAAAGTGCGTCGGGTAATCTTTTTCAGCATACAACCTCGGCGTTACAACGTTTGCAGCAGGCTCGCTAACTGACGATTGATCACCTGCTGGTTAAAATCTGCCTCGACTTTTTGTCGGGCATTGTGGAGCACGGGCTCCAGCGCCTGCTGGTCGATGTCGCTGAAAGCGGCTAAGCGGTCGGCCAGCGCCATGGCGTTATTTTCCGGCACCAGCCAGCCGGAATAGTCAGACTGGATAAGCTCCGGGATCCCGCTGTGCAGGGTCGATACCACCGGAATGCCGACGGCCATCGCCTCCATTAACGCCACCGGGATGCCTTCCATGTCGCCATCGGTGCCCGTTACGGACGGCAGCAGGAAGACGTCCGCCTCATCGAGCATCGCCTTGACCTCGTGGCTCGGCTTAAAGCCCGGCATCTCGACAACATCTTCCAGCTGATATTGTTCGATAAGCGTGCGCAGACGACGCTCCCACGGGCCAATCCCGAGTATGCGATAGTGGAAATCCACCCCGCGCGCCTTCAACTGGCGGCAGGCTTCAATCGCCACATGCAGCCCTTTTTTCTCGGTCAGCCGGGCAACGGAGATGATCTGCAGCGGTTTGCCCGGCACCTTCACCGGACGGCGGGTAAAGCGCGTGAGATCCACGCCCATGCGCGAAACAGCAATTTTCTCTCCCGGGCAGCCCATGTTTTTAAGGCGTCCGGCCCACAGTTCGCTGATGGGCAGCATCATGTCGCCGCGGCGGAAAAGCTGCTGATACTCCGGGGTGTAGTGGTTCAGCACTTCACGGCTGGAGATGTCAATGCCGTGGAAAATGGTTGCGATTTTCCCGTCGATCACCCCCAGTTCGCGCAGTTTCGCGGCGGTGACGCCCGCCGGGCCAAAGTGGGCGATAAACACATCCGCACGATACGGCTGGGCCGTTTGCCCGCAGATGGCCGACAGGATCAGATTGCGCGACTCCGCGCCATAGCGGGAAATATTCAGCGCTCGCCAGGTCGACGGGCGATGGATCCCGCGTAAGGTCTGGCTGGCCCGGTGGCGCAGTTTGCTCAGCTTCCCGGACGGCTCATCCTGCAGCCAGCGGGTTTTCGCCTCCAGCCCGTACTGGGTATACGCCGCATGGGTGTTTTGGGTATCGCCCTTTTGCAGGGCGATGATCTCCACGTCATATCCCATATCGATAAACGCGGTGATTTGGTTCAGAACAAAGGTTTCAGACGACAGCGGAAATTTCAGTAAGAAGAAACCAACCTTCATTTCCCCTCCCGGACGCGATCGAGTACCGATTTCACCATCCCCATCCCCTTCTCGCGCTCGGCTTTCACCGCCACGGCCAGGCGTTCATTGATGGCAGGCAACTGACCCAGTGTGTCCCCGACCATCGCGCCGAGCGAACCATCCAGCAGATGACGGATATCCACGGCCATTTCCGGCATACCGAGTTGCTGCATGATCCCGGCGGACTTGTGCTCATAGTTAATGGCAATCGCCGGCGTACCGAAGTTCATGGAGATAATCGCCGAGTGCAGACGAGTGCCCACCGTCAGGTCGCAGGCGGAGAGCAACTTGCCCATCTCGAGGTCATTCAGTTCGTCCATCACCACGTGATAGCGGGACGGGTCATTCACCAGGCTGCGCAGGTTGAGCGCCACCATGCGGTCGTCTTTGTTATAGCTGTCGATACCGGTGCAGGTGGAGAGCGCCAGCACCTGATAACCGCTGTCCAGCACGCGGTTCACCACGTCAGCGAACGCTTTCTCATACGCCGCCTGCGTGGTACCTAAACGTTTATCGAAGGGGGCCAGCTCGCGCAGGGTAATCGCGACGGTTTTCTGTTTCGCCGCCACGTCCAGCCAGTGCTGCACCGCGTAGCTCGCCTGGAAGCTCTCTTCCTGATGATCCACCAGCCAGGCGGTGTCCACGCCGTGCTCCACTTTCGAGGTGTCGATCTCGCTGCGCTTCATCATTTCAAGACTGACCGACTCGCGCAGGATCAGGGCATCGCAGTGGCCGAAAACGTAGTTTGCCAGCTGGTTAAACTGAGGATCCTGGAACGGCCCCACGCTGTGACCAATCATAAACAGCGGCTTTTTCGCCATGAACGTACAAAGCGCATGCTCAAACTGCGGCACGCCGTACAGATCGACGAAGAACGACCCGCCGACCTGAATAATCGCGTCATAGCCCGACAGCAGACGAACGAAATCGGTAAAGCCCTGGGCGATAGCGATGTTGCGCAGCTTGCCGGTATCGGTCACCCGGGAAAGCAGCACCTGGTGCTGGTAGCGACGACGCAGCACTTTCTTCACGCGCCCCATCACGCCCGCGGCGTTGTTATGCTGTTTCATCTGGCTGTAGAGCGGGTCGCCCATCACCGGGCGATTGAGTAACCAGGATGAGCTGACCGGATAACGGCTCATCACGTCCACTTCGGTCTCAGGCTTAAGGGTGTTAATCGCATCCAGTAAACCGCGCAGGATGGCGCTGTCGCCACGGTTGCCGCAGGTATGGTTGCCAAGAATTAATAATTTCATAATGGCCTCTTAAATAACTAGCCTGCGCGAAGCAGCGTTTTCATTTTTTCGTTACGGCAAAACTGGCGCTTCATCTCCACCACCAGCGCATTGCGTGACAGCACAATCATCACGACGAATGCCAGCGCGCCCGCGGCAACCTGCACCGCCAGCAGCGCCGCCAGCGGCAGATGACCGGTCAGGATCATGCCCAGGCCGTAGCTCACCGCCAGAGTCGGCAGGGAGAGATAGAACGGCAGCCACAGGCTCAGGATGTACTGACGGTAGCTGGAGCCCAGCACCGGCTTGATCATGATGAAGTAGCTCAGCACGGTGTTGACGACCTGCACCAGCAGGAAGCCAAGCGTGACGCCGATGGCGCCCGCCATGTGTCCACCGACGATGATTGCCGGAATAAACAGGAAGGTTTTAAAGACGTTGAACTTAAAGCTGATATCCACGCGCGCTTTTGCCATCAGCAGAGAACCGATCGGATTCCCCACGGAGCGCAGCAGCCCCACCACGCAAAGCAGCTGCAGGATCGGGATAATGCCGTTCCATTTTTCACCAAACACCAGCGGCACGAAATTGCTGGAAACCACCATCAGCCCCAGCAGAACCGGGAAGTTGATAATCCCGACCACGGAAAGCAGCTTGTAGAAATTGACCCGCAGCTTCTCGGTGTCGTCCTGAATCTTGGCGAACGCCGGGAACAGCACGCGGGTAATAATCGGGTTCAGCTTCATCGGCGGGACGACCGCAACGTTGTAGGCCAGGTTGTAGCCCCCCGCGACGCTCGCCCCGAGAATACGGGCCAGCACCAGCGTGGAGAGATTGGTGTTCACATAGTTGATGATGCTGTCCGCCGTCAGCCATGCGCCAAAACGCAGGTTGGAGGAGACGGACGCCAGTGAAAAATGCAGCCCCGGACGGTAAATCTTGCGGCCAAAATAGCCGAACAGCAGCGTGCGCACGGCAGAGTTAACCAGATACCCCAGAATGGCGGTCATGGCCAGCGGCCAGAAATGGGCGCTCACCACGGTGAAGGTAAAGCCCGCCAGCACAGCGCTGGTCTCGATCATGCCGATCTTGTTGAACTCCAGCTCTTTCTGCATCAGCGCGCGGAACTGCTGCCCGTGAGGGATCACCACGAAAGCAAACGACAGCGTACGCATCAGCGGCGCCAGATCCGGGTTGTGCAGCACGCTGGCGATGGTATCGCTCAGCAGGAACACCAACACAAACACGAAAATCCCCAGCCCGACGTTCAGCCAGTAGAGCGTGGTCAGCTCCAGATGGCTAATCTCTTTGCGCTGGATAATCGAATTGGCGATACCAAAATCAGACAGCGTATCGGCCAGCGCGATAATCACCAGCGAGACGGTCAGCAGACCGAACTGGTGGTTATCGATAATGCGCGCCAGCACGGTCATCTGCACCAGGCCGAGGCCAATGATGACGATGGTCGCCATCGCTGACCACTTGGCGCCGCTGATGGTTTTTTCACGTAAGCTCATCTTAGTACGCCGCTTTGTTCACGAAACCTTTAAAGATGG
Source organism: Enterobacter sp. HSTU-ASh6 (assembly GCF_026319105.1). Taxonomy (NCBI): domain Bacteria; kingdom Pseudomonadati; phylum Pseudomonadota; class Gammaproteobacteria; order Enterobacterales; family Enterobacteriaceae; genus Enterobacter; species Enterobacter sp. HSTU-ASh6. The sequence continues at coordinate 13,020 of NZ_WSPD01000026.1, forward strand.
TCAGAAAAACGATCTTGATATCAAACCAGAGGCTCCACTCACGGATGTACTCCAGGTCGAATTCAATGCGTTTTTCCATTTTTTCCAGCGTGTCGGTTTCACCGCGCCAGCCGTTGATCTGCGCCCAGCCGGTGATGCCTGGCTTCACTTTATGGCGCAGCATGTAGCCTTCAATCAGCGAGCGGTACTGTTCGTTGTGGGCAACCGCATGGGGACGAGGTCCGACAATCGACATGCCGCCGGTAAAGACGTTGATAAACTGCGGGAGTTCATCCAGCGAGGTACGGCGCAGGAAGTTCCCCACGCGGGTCACGCGCGGATCGTTCTGCGTGGCCTGAGTCACCACTTTGTCGTTCTCCATCACCTTCATGGAGCGGAATTTCCACACCATAATGGGCTTACCGTCCATGCCGTAGCGGGTCTGGCGGAAGATAACCGGCCCGGGAGAGCTCAGCTTCACCGCCAGGGCAATGCAACACAGCACCGGGGAGATCAGCAGGAGGATCAGTGAAGAGAGCACGATATCTTCCAGACGCTTCAGCACGCGGTTAATCCCTGACAGCGGCGTGTCGTACAGCGGTACCACCGGCACGCCGTTCACCTCTTCAATGCGGGAGTGAAGGATGTTGAAGGTAAACACGTCCGGGATCAGGATCACCGAGCAGGTGGTATCCGCCAGCTCGCGCATCAGTTGCTTAATGCGGGATTCGTCTTTCATCTGCATAGCGATGTAAACGTTGTGAATTTTGCCCGCTTTGGCATCGTCAATCAGCTGTTCGTAGTTGCCCGCCCAGTCCGCAGGCACGCCGCCCGGCTTCGCGTCGTGATAAATCCCGACCACTTCAAACCCTAACCACGGCTCTTTGCGGAAGCTGTCGAGCAGCACCTGCCCGACCGGCAAATCCCCTGCTACGGCAACGAAGCGACGGTTATAGCCCCGGTTACGCAGCCAGCCCGCGCCGAAGCGGATCAGGGAGCGACAAACCACCATGCCGACGCTGGTCACCAGATACCAGCAGAGATAGGTCACCAGACGATTATCAAAATCATGGCTGAACGCCACCAGACCCGCGCTGAAGATCAGGCTTAAGGTCCAGTTCTGCAGCAACAGCATCAGTTCGGTGGTCATTTTGACGCCACGCCACGAACGATAGAAATCCGTCATCCCGCCGATCATCTGAAACACAACCAGCGCAATCAGTGCCATCAGCAGATGCATGTATAAGAACGATTGCCCGCTGATCCGACACACCGCCCACAATCCACCGACCATGATGGTGATATCAGAAAAACGCTGCACCATAGAGATTAACGATGCATTCGTTCTCGCTCGTTCGCGTTTTTTTAGATTCGTCATCGTTGTTCCTTTATTCAACCCACACTTCCCCCCTCACCCCGGCCCTCTCCCCTTTGGGGAGAGGGTTAGGGTGAGGGGTAAGGTTTCGTATTACTGATTCAACAGCGCCAGAATGTCCTTCGTTCGGGCTTCCATCAGCGCGGTGTCGGCGCGTGATTCCACGTTCAGGCGCACCACCGGCTCGGTATTGGACGAGCGCAGGTTAAAGCGCCACTGCGGGAACGCCATGCTGATGCCGTCAGTGCGGTCAATTTCCAGCGCGTGAATGGCAAAGTGCTGCTCCACGCGGGCAATGGCCTCGGCAGGCTGCGCCAGCTTGCTGTTGATCTCTCCGCTCGCCGGGAACGCCGCCATACGGTCGCGTACCAGCTCGCCGAGGGTTTTCCCCTTCAGGCACAGCAGCTCGGTCACCAGCAGCCACGGGATCATCCCGCTGTCGCAGTAGGCGAAATCACGGAAGTAGTGGTGGGCGCTCATCTCGCCGCCGTAGATGGCGTCTTCTTCGCGCATGCGTTCTTTAATAAAGGCGTGGCCGGTTTTGGACATCACCGGCGTGCCGCCTGCGGCAGAGACCACGTCAACGGTGTTCCAGGACAGACGCGGGTCATGAATGATTTTCGCGCCAGGGTTTTTCTCAAGGAACGCTTCCGCCAGCAGGCCGACAATGTAGTAGCCTTCGATGAACTGGCCTTTCTCGTCGAACAGGAAGCAGCGGTCGAAATCGCCGTCAAAGGCGATGCCCATATCTGCGCCATGCTCAATGACCGCGTTACGGGTGTCGTCGCGGCACTCCGGCAGCAGCGGGTTAGGAATGCCGTTCGGGAAGTTGCCATCCGGTGTGTTGTGGACTTTCACGAACGTCACCGGCACGTTAAGTGCTTTAAAGCGGGCTTCCAGGGCATCCACCACCGGGCCGGCCGCGCCGTTACCGGAGTTAATCACCAGCTTCAGCGGCTTCAGGTTTGCCACGTTGATGTAGCCCAGCAGGTGGTCGATATACTCTTTCTGCAGGTTGATTTTTTTGTAGCTACCGCGCTTCGCCTCGTTCACCGGCGGGAAATCGTTAGCTTCCGCCAGACGCTGCACGTCGCGCAGTCCGGTGTCGCCGCTGATGGGACGCGCACCCTTGCGTACCAGCTTCATGCCGTTGTAATCCATCGGGTTATGGCTGGCGGTGACTTCGATCCCGCCGTCCACGCCGAGGTGGAAGGTGGCAAAATAGATCTCTTCGGTCCCGGACAGGCCGATGTCCAGCACGTCCACCCCCGCGTCCTGCAGCCCTTTCGCCAGGGACAGCTTCAGGGATTCACTGGTCAGACGCACGTCGCCGCCCAGCACGATGGTTTTTGGCTTCAGATATTCGCCGTACGCGCGGCCAATGCGCCACGCAATGTCTTCATTCAGCTCTTCGCCCAGCTTGCCGCGAATATCGTAGGCTTTAAAACAGGTTAACTTTTCCATGATGACCCCTTTTTCAGGCAACAGTTGGCCCGCCCGATTAACAGGCAAAATTGTTTTTATTCATTCGTAGGCCGGATAAGCGAAGCGCCATCCGGCGTTAAAGACGGTGCTAGACCCGGCCGTAGCGGTCCTGGAAGCGCACGATATCGTCCTCTTCCAGATACGAGCCGGAGCGCACCTCAATTAAGTCGAGAGGAATTTTCCCCGGGTTCTCCAGACAGTGCGTCGCCCCCAGCGGAATATAGATGGACTCATTTTCGCCCAGCAGCTTCACTTCACCGTCGATGGTGACTTTCGCCGTACCAGCTACCACCACCCAGTGCTCCGCGCGGTGGTGGTGCATCTGCACCGACAACCCCTCGCCCGGTTTCACGGTGATGCGCTTCACCTGATAACGCTCGCCCGCATCGATGGAGTCGTATTTCCCCCACGGACGGTACACTTCGCGGTGGATGTGGTGCTCGTGTCGGCCATCCGCCTTGATCTTCTCAACCACTTTTTTAACGTCCTGCACGGCGTTACGGTCGGCAATCAGCACGGCGTCTTTCGTCTGGACCACGACCAGATCTTTCACCCCGACCGTAGTCACCAGGCCGGATTCGGCGTAGACGTAGCTGTTCTCGGTTTTGTGGCTAATCACATCACCGTGATGGACGTTACCCTCCGGGGTATGGGCGCTGATCTCCCACAGAGAGGACCAGGAGCCCACATCGCTCCAGCCCGCATCCATCGGCACCACCACGGCGTCTGCCGTGCGCTCCATGACCGCGTAGTCAATAGACTCTTCCGGGCAGGCGAGGAAAGCCGCTTCGTCGACGCGGATAAAATCGAGATCCGGATCCACCACGTTCATGGCTTTTTCGCAGGCGCTCAGGATATCCGGACGGTATTTCTGCAACTCCTCCAGATAGCGACCGGCGCGGAACAGGAACATGCCGCTGTTCCAGTAATATTCCCCGCTGGCGACGTAGGCCTGCGCGGTTTCCAGATTCGGTTTCTCAACGAACTGCGCAACGTCAAACGCCACGCTGTCGCCTTCGCCCGGCGTTACGTTGCCGCGACGAATATAGCCATAGCCGGTTTCCGGCAGATCCGGCACGATGCCGAAGGTCACCAGTTTGCCGCTTTCCGCGTAAGGAATGGCCGCGCGAACCGCGTCGCGGAAGGCCTCTTCCTGCTGAATAACATGGTCTGCCGCCAGCACCAGCATCAGCGGATCACAATCCGGGCTGCTGCGTTTTGCCGCCAGCGCCGCCAGGGCGATCGCGGGTGCGGTGTTGCGTCCGGCAGGCTCCAGAATGATATTTTCTGTGAGTTTGTTCAGCTGGCGCAGCTGCTCGGCAACAATAAAACGGTGCTGTTCGTTACAAATCACCACCGGGCTTTCACACTCCACGCCCTGCAGACGGTTTACCGTCGTCTGCAGCATGGTGAGATCCCCTTTCAGGCAGAGGAACTGTTTTGGATAGAGCACGCGGGACAGCGGCCACAACCGGCTACCAGAGCCACCAGCCATCACAACCGGATACAAAGTGGTTTGACTCATGATTTATCCCCGTATATCTGCAATAAATTGGCTCAGCACGTTCTCTTTATCGAGCGTGCGTTCGGCATATTCACGTGCCACCGTGTTTACTTTTGGCATGGCAAGTGCCTGTTCAATGCCGGAGACCAGCGCCGGGACCGATTCCGGCTCCACGCACACCGCAATCCCCGGGTAGCTGTCACACAGCTGGCCTAATTCGGTTTCGGCTTCGGCCGTAATCACTGCGTTACCGCCCACTGCCAGAATGTTGGTCAGCTTGGACGGCAGCACCGCATCCGCCGCGCCGCGTTTTTGCACCACCAGATGGCAGTCGCCCATCTTCAGCAGCGCAGGCAGTGCCTCGTAGGACTGAAGCGGGAAGAACTTCACGTTGGACAGGCCGCGCTCGCTCGCCATCTTTTCCAGCCGCGCTTTCCCACCGCCCTGCCCGACAATCACAAACATCCATGGATGCTGGCTCAGCTGCTGAGCCGCTTCAATCACGTTCTCCAGCCCCTGCTTTTCGCCGATGTTGCCTGAGTAAAGAATGATTTTTTGATCATCAGGCAGACCGAGCTCTGCACGTAACGTCTGGGCGTCTTGCTCAGTCACGTCGCGAAAACGCGCCACTTCGGACCAGTTCGGGAAGAAGATCACCTTCTGGGCCGGGACGCCCTTCTCCTGCGCCTTGTTCATCATTGAGCGCGAAATGGTCGAGACATAATCGACGTTATGCAGACCGCTGCGCTCAAACGCGCTGGCGAGCTTCGCCACCTTGCCGCCTTTGCTTTTGCCTGCCATCCCCAGGCCCAGCATGGCGTCGACTTCATAATCCTGAATGTGCAGCAGGGTGCGGGCGCCGGAGAGTTTGCCCAGCAGGCGCATGCCCGGCGTGCAAAACAGCGTCGGCACCACGCCGATGATGCGATCCGGCTTCCAGCGACGCTGCGCCATCAGCGGGAAGAAGCTGCTCAGCGCAAAGCTGCCGAGATGAATCAGCCGTTTCAGCGTCGAGGGCTGCTTTGGCACATACAGCGGACAGCGCCAGACGGTCGCCGCACCCTCTTCGCGACGGTAGCGCCAGCTTGAGTAGCGCTCCCCCACTTTCCATTCCGGGTAGTACGGCGGCGCGGTAATGACCCGCACGTCATGTCCCTGGCTCGCCATCCACTCGACCATCTCGCCGGTATATTTCCCGATACCGGTCAGCTCCGGCGAGTAGTTGATTCCATACACCAATATTTTCATAAGCCCGGCACCTCAGACTGACGATCGGCAAGGAAATAGGCACGGCTGTTGTCGTGCACATTGTCGCTCGCCAGCAGCGCCTCTGGCGTCTGCCAGCGGTAGTCGTCATGCTGAGAATCAGGCAGACGCAGGTCTGCCTCACTCACCTTCAGGCGGAACCCCAGCACGATGTAGTGCGTGGAGAACCCGGTACCTGAAAAGTTATCGTCATAGAAGTGCTGCCAGACCCCGTAAAACTGGCCCGCTGCCATCGGCAGCTTCAGGCCCAGTTCCGCCAGAGTGAGACGCTCAAACGCATCGCTCAACGTCTCATCCTTCTGCACGCGCCCGCCGGGCACGAACCAGAAGCCCTGAGCAGGACGGTTGGTTCGTTTCCCCAGCAAGAACTCGCCGCGTTCGTTCTCCACGATCAAATCAATTGAGATGAGCGGAGTGGAACGCACCACCGTGGCAAAATCTTCCTGACTTAAAAACATCATTACCCCCGGAAGCGATGCTGGTTTTCCAGGAACCACTGGTAGGTACTGGCCAGCCCCTGCTCCAGTGACACCTCGTGATACCAGCCCAGCTGATGCAGTCGGGTCACGTCCAGCAGTTTGCGCGGCGTGCCGTCCGGCTTGGTGGCGTCAAACACCACGCGGCCTTTGTAGCCCACCACCTGCGCGATGGTTTGCGCCAGCTCGCGAATGGTGCAGTCCACGCCGGTGCCCACGTTGATGTGCGACAGCATCGGCTCGGTGTTCTCCTGCCACACTTCGCGATCCAGCTCCATCACGTGAATGCTGGCGGCAGCCATGTCGTCCACGTGCAGAAATTCCCGCATCGGCGTGCCGCTGCCCCACACCACCACGTCCGGTGCGTTCTCGGCGGTCGCCTCGTGGAAACGACGCAGCAGCGCCGGGATCACGTGCGAGTTGCTCGGGTGGAAGTTGTCGTGCGGTCCGTACAGGTTGGTCGGCATCACCGAACGATAGTCACGGTTGTACTGGCGGTTGTAGGACTCGCACAGCTTGATCCCGGCAATCTTGGCAATCGCGTACGGCTCGTTGGTCGCTTCCAGGGTTCCCTGCAGCAGCTCGCTTTCGGCGATCGGCTGCTTCGCCATTTTTGGGTAAATACAGGATGAGCCGAGGAACAGCAGCTTGTTCACGTTGTGCAAATGCGCCGCGTGAATGATGTTGCTCTCGATCATCATGTTTTCGTAGATGAAATCCGCCGGGTAGGTGTTGTTGGCAACAATGCCACCCACCTTCGCCGCCGCCAGATACACCTGGTCAATGCGTTCGCTGGCAAAGAAGTCCTGTACCGCACGGCTGTCGAGCAGGTTCAGCTCGTCACGCGTGCGGACTATCACCTCGACGTCACCGCGCTGTTCCAGCTGTCGAACAATCGCGGAACCCACCATTCCGCGATGACCGGCGACAAAAATACGTTGTTTTGTCATTCTCAGGACTCCAGCGCGATGGCAACCTCGTAGCCATGAGACTTGAGCAGAGAGTGTTTTTTCGCTGCTTCAAGATCTTTGGCCACCATCTCAGAGACCATCTCCTGCAGAGTGGTTTCTGGTTTCCAGCCCAGTTTCTCGTGCGCTTTGGTTGGGTCGCCCAGCAGGGTTTCCACTTCAGCAGGACGGAAGTAGCGCGGGTCAACCTGGACAATTACGTCGCCTGGCTTCACGCCCGGCGCGTCGTGACCGGTCACGGACACCACGATGCCCTTCTCTTCCACGCCGGTACCTTCAAAGCGCAGTTTGATACCCAGCTGCGCGGCAGCCATTTCCACGAACTGACGTACGGAGTACTGCACGCCGGTGGCAATCACGAAGTCTTCCGGTTGGTCCTGCTGCAGCATCATCCACTGCATTTTCACGTAGTCTTTGGCATGGCCCCAGTCACGCAGGGAGTCCATGTTGCCGAGGTGCAGGCATGATTCCAGACCCTGCGCGATGTTGGCGATAGCGCGGGTGATTTTACGGGTCACGAAGGTTTCGCCGCGGCGCGGTGATTCGTGGTTGAACAGAATGCCGTTACAGGCGTACATGCCGTAGGATTCACGGTAGTTCACGGTGATCCAGTAGGCGTACAGTTTTGCTACCGCGTACGGAGAACGTGGGTAGAACGGCGTGGTCTCTTTCTGCGGGATTTCCTGCACCAGACCGTACAGCTCAGAGGTGGATGCCTGGTAGAAACGGGTTTTCTTCTCCAGACCCAGGAAGCGAATGGCTTCCAGCAGACGCAGGGTACCCATGGCGTCCACGTCAGCGGTGTATTCCGGAGATTCGAAGGAGACCGCAACGTGGCTCATCGCGCCCAGGTTGTAGACTTCATCCGGCTGCACTTCCTGCAGGATACGGGTCAGGTTGGAGGTATCGGTCAGGTCGCCGTAGTGCAGGTGGAATTTCGGGTTCGCCGCGTGCGGATCCTGGTAAATATGATCGACACGTTCGGTGTTGAAAGAAGACGCACGACGTTTAATACCGTGTACTTCATAACCTTTTTCCAGCAGTAACTCTGCCAGGTAAGAACCATCCTGCCCGGTAACGCCGGTGATGAGAGCGACTTTAGACATGTTTATATTCCTCTGTACTTATCAAAGTTTTTCAGTTTCAACGCGTTCGCGTATCACCACTGCGGGGTTGCCACGGCAAACTGTATTTGCCGGTAGCGATTTAAAAACGCTGCTGCGGGCACCGACTACCGTGCCATCACCAACAGAAACACCCGGTGCAACAAAAACATCCGTTGCCAGCCAGCATTTTTCGCCAATCACAACAGGCGAAGCGGTAATATCAAAATGCTGACTCATAAAGTCATGGCTGCCGGTGCACAAATAACATTTCTGTGACACCACCGAATTCGCGCCAATCGTAATCTCGCCCAGGGTATATAACACCGCGTCATCCCCTACCCATGCGTAATCCCCGAGCGTTAATTTCCAGGGGTAGGTAATTTTTACCGATGGCCGAATGACTACGTTTTTTCCGATTTTTGCGCCAAACAGGCGCAATAAAAATGCTCGCCAGCGGTACAATATTTGCGGTGACCAGGCAAATAACGTTGCCTGAACGGCCCACCACAGTTGCACTTTAATACCGCTCCCGCCCCGAAAACCTTTCGGCACGGAGAAACCGCTCAGATCCTGCATTGCGTTTCCTTATATTCAGGCTTTGTTATATAAGGTTTTCGTTTTACCTGTCGTACGCAGGCGTAATAAATAAGATAATTCCGCCCAGAACCCCGGCACGCGTAATATTTTACGCTGCACGTTTTTGGCATCCTGGCACAATTCCAGATTATTAGACGTTGACACGCCGCCCATTGAAAATTCCGACACCAGGCCTTTCAGGCGACGGAACGGGTAGCCGGATTTATACAAACTGGCGGCCAGCGCATAATCCGAAGAGACTTTATATTGCAAATCGTAAGGCTGTTTTTTCAGACCCTTAACCGGGAAGAATATGGCCTGATGGCTGGCCGGCAAGCTGTGGTAGATATACCAGCCTGGCTTCGCGCTCCGGCATATTTTATGTCCGTCGCCAAAATCGAGCAGCGCGTCGCCAATATACATGGCATCCTCTTTCTGGCGCGCCAGCTGACGGGCAAACAGTGCTACATCGTCATGGAAAACATCACCGGAATTGAGGAAGATGGCATAGCGCCCTTGCGCCATGTTGATGCCTTTGTTCATTGCATCGTAGATGCCTTTATCTTTCTCGCTGACGTAGCGTAAGTTGAACTCACCGTTGAGTTTTTCGAGAAACTCCGCTGTTCCATCGTTCGAGCCACCGTCGACCACAATCCACTCAAAGGTGAGGCTTGGGTCGCGCGCCAGGTTACGCAGCGAGCGCCAGGTTTTTACCACCCCTTCGTAATTACGAAAAGCGACAGTAATGACGCTAAGAAACATAAGACCACCTCGTCATGAATTCGTAATATTAAGCGCTTTACGCAAAATAAACGGACAAACAATTAAGAACGCATATTCCGGGCTAAATATTGACCCGGTAAAAAACAGCGACACCGGTGTGAACAGATAAAGCTGCACGCGAAAGTTCTGGTTATCCCCAAACGCGTTAATCATCATTTTGAAAACTTTAAACAGATACCACAGCGTCAACAGTACGGCGAACCACGAAAAATAAATAATTAACAGATACAGACCATTGTCTATGGTTTTACCGACATCCGCACCGTTAAAGATTCCGAATGATGCAACATATTCGTAAAGTGAGCCGAATCTTACTACGCCATCAATATGGGTTAAGGAATAACCCACCATCACCAGTGGACCAATAATGCGATAATAGGACGAAGACCCTTCCGTTCCCAAATCACCCAGACGCTCTGAGATGTATGGGAATGCAAATATCACGCCTACCAGAAATACCGTCAGGGAGATAATCGCCAGCGGCAGTTTTTTCTTAATCGCCTCTTTGTTCAGGTACTGGAACGCCCACTCCAGCAGGTAAAACAGGATAAATGTCATTACCCCTGAGAACGATCCAGACAGAACAATTCCTGCAAGAATCATAGCATCGGTCTTAGGCGTTTTGATACCAAACTGTTTGATGCTGAGCCAAATTGAGATTAATGCCAGAGCAAAAAATGCCGGTTCAAAATAGAGCGCGGTGGTACGTTTCCCGCCAAACTTAATGAAGTTCAATACATAGCTGTTGCTGTAAATGAGATATTTCGAAATTATCTCCATCAGGCTGCTGCCACCGGTGAGAATAATTTGCGCCATCTCCATGGCAGCAAGCATAACAATTAACGCAACGGCAATATAAAAGAACCTAAGGATTTTCCGATAATTGTGCGGAGAAATAGTTTTAAACCGAATACTCCAGACCATACCGATAATAATGACAATATAAACAAACAGCATGGTCGAGGTGACGTATTTACTGGCATCCAGCGACTGGCCAAAGATGTAGTTAAACAGCGTCAGGCCCGTGCCCAACCCTAAGGCAATCATCAGCTTCTTCAGGTTGATTTTATCGACATACAGCAGAAGCAGAACGGGCAAAAAGGTGACGATGGTTATCGGGAAGCTTTCGCCGAGCTGGGCAATCTTGACGTTGACCAGCAGGTAGATCAGCGGCAGCAGCAGATAACTACAGATTCTGATAGAACGAGACATACTCCTCCAGCATCTGTTGTCCGCTGTACGCCTTGCGGCTGCGGTTGCGGAACGATTCCAGGTCAGTGCCAAAAACAGTCCGGGCAATCTGCGCCTTCGGCAATTGAACCAGCGGCAAAATTTCCTGTTCCGCGAAGGTTTTCCCGCCGGATTTCTCCAGCACTTCTCGCGCCGCGTCGCTGTGGGTGGCAAGTACCGGTACACCAATGGAGAGCGCTTCACAGAGGATCAGCGGATAGTTATCCACGCGGGAGCTGAACACCAGCGCATCCATTTCATTCAGCGCGCTCATCAGTTTGCGTTTGTCGGTTTCAAACCCGTGGTTCACCACGTTGGCCCCTTCGAACGGCGAGAATTTGCCGAAGGTGTGCAGTTCAATTTTGTCACCGAGCGCCATCATGTCGCGCACCAGCTGCTGGTTGGTTTTGCCGTCGTAGCGCAGGTCATGGGCAACGATAGCGATTTTCGGTTTGCCTGTGGTTTCCGCCACCGGCGTCAGTTCGGCAAGAATGGCTTCCGTCGCCACGTCGATGCCGTTGTTGATAATCTGGCAGCGCCCTGCCCCGTACAGGCTGTTGAAGGCATCGGCCACGTGCTGGCTCGGGGAGATAAACGTACAGCCGAGCGAGAGCATGTCGCGAAACAGCTGACGCTTTCCTTCCACCAGCTGGTGGGCGCGGTCCACTTTCACCGGCGGGTAGTTGCTCAGGGTCGGGCATTTCTGACAGTTATTTTTCCAGCCTTCGCAGCCGTCGGTAAACGCGCAGCGGCCGGTCACGCTCCAGTGATCGTGCAGCGTCCAGACAAAGCGGGTATCGGGCTTGTGGGCCTTCACCTTCTGGCAAAACGCCACCACCTCTTCCAGATTCAGCCAGTAGCTGTGCAGCACGTGAAAATGGAGCACAACCGGGCCGGTGGTGCGCGTCACCGTGCGATAGAGGGAATTCAGGTTGCCAAACAGATCGCGGTTAAACAGACGGAACAGCGCAATGTTGGCAATCGACGTCAGACGCGGCGTGTGCTTCTGCACCTGCGGGAAGTTATCGTGGCTGACGCTTTTCTTGCCGCCTTTGCCATAGCCGTAAATAAACCGGGACTGAAGTCCTTTTTGCAGGGCGCGCTGATGCAGATCCAGCGCCACGCCTGCTGCTCCGCCTTCTGCGAGGCGTACGTTAAATTGCAGAATGTTCATTTAATCACCTTCACGCGGGCTTTTTCTCCCACCACCAGCGCGTTATCCGGAATGCTGTCCAGCACCACGCTGCCAGCACCAATCGTGACGTTGTTACCAATCGTGATGTCACCAATGATTACCACGTTCGCGCCCAGCTCAACGTTATTGCCGATGACCGGGCAGGCCAGGCTGTCTGGCCCGCGGTTGCCAATGGTGACCGCATGACGAATGGTGAAATCATCCCCGGCGACCACAAACTTGTTGATCACCACCGCATAGCCATGGTGGATGGTGAAGCGGCGGCCAATGGTGGCAGCGGCCTGAATCTCATAGCCAAAAAAGCATTCCGTGATGATGCGGTACAACACCAGAACCGGTGCCGCCCAGAGATTGTTCAGCACGTTTTTCTTGCGCCACACCGAGCAGAAATGGGCGATGCGGTACGCCAGAACCATGCAGCACGGGCGCAGGCTCCAGCTGTTTGCGCGGCAATCTTCCAGAAACATTATTTCCCCCGAAGTCCATCAGCCAGGCGCTTACCGTTACGTACGGAAAGCAGCGTCAGCAGCGTGCGCCAGTTCATGCGCTTATTGCGGATCTGATAGAGGGTAAAGAGCTGATATTTACGGCTGGCACGGTCAAACTTGTCCTTGTGCTTGCGGTAAAAATGGAAGTAGCCCGAGAATTTCTTCGGCGAGGAGGTGATTTGCATCTCCCCGTGGTTGATGTGCAGGATCTGCGTGGCCTCTTCCACTTTCCACGGCTCGCCATACTCCACCACCATGCGCAGGAAGATGTCGTAATCCTGCGCGGCCTTCAGTTCGGTATCGAACAGGCACTCTTTAAAGCGCCACGCCCAGGTAAAGACCTGATTACCGATAATGTTGCGCTTGTAGAACAGGCGACGGGAATACGGTGATTTCGGATACAGCGGCAGACTGGCCGGCTGCGAGTACACCTCGCCCTGGCAGACATAGTCGTTGGCATACAGGAATGCGTGCGTGACCAGCTGTTCTTTGTGCGAGAGGAACACAGACAGGCGGTTTGGCGTCCATTCGTCATCGTCATCGATCCCGGTCAGATACTGCCCTTTGGCCTGCATAATCGCCTGATTACGCACCGCGCAGGCACCGGAGTTAATCGCGTTGTGCGTATAGACCACCCGCGGATCGTTGAGGTCAGTTACAAATTTTTGCAGCTGTTCATACGAGGAGGAACAGTCATCCACGATGATCAGTTCCCAGTTATCGTAATCCTGACGTAGTACCGACTTAATTGCGCGGATCGCCAGCTGCTGACGATTCCATGTCGGCATATAGATTGAAATCAAAGGGCTATATGTACTCATCATTTCCCCTTACCCCTCACCCTGGCCCTCTCCCCGGAGGGGAGAGGGAGAAAAACTGCACCAAGCCGTCCCCTCTCCCCTCCGGGGAGAGGGTTAGGGTGAGGGGGGTTGTGTTTATATTTTTTGCTTATTTACTGTCAGACTTATATTCGTACTCGTAATACCCGTAATCCTGATACCCGCTCGCGCGGCGGAAGATGGAGTTCAGGATCACCCCTTTCACCTCAATACCGTTTTGCTCGAAGCGGCTCAGGCTGGTTTCCACCTCTTTCAGGGTGTTCACCGCATAGCGCGCTACCATCAGGGTGGTCCCCGCCAGGCGCCCTACCACGGCGGCATCGGTTACGGCCAGAATTGGCGGCGTATCGATCAGCACCAGGTCATAGTTTTTGCTCGCCCACTCCACCAGCTCGGTGAACCGTTCGCTCATCAGCAGTTCAGAGGGGTTTGGCGGCACCTGACCACGCGGGATGAGATCGAATTTCGGGATGGTGGTCGGTTTCGCGCTCTGGCTAATGTCACCTTTGCCGAGCAGGATCTCCGACAGACCGTTGACGTTATTGGTACCCAGCAGTTCGTGGGTATAGCCCTTACGCATATCGCAGTCGATCAGCAGCACACGCTTGTTGGTCTGGCTGACCACCGCCGCCAGGTTGGCGCAGACAAAGGTTTTGCCGATTGACGGGCTGACGCCGGTCAACATCAGAACGTTGTTTTTGGCCTGCATCATGGCGAAGTGCAGGCTGGTACGCAGGCTACGTATCGCTTCGATGGCGAGGTCGGTTGGGTTACCCACCGCCAGCAGCTGGCTCTGCTTGTAACGCTTGACGCCTTTGATGGTTTTGACGCTGTCGCGGGATTTTTGCCACTCCGACAGCGGAATGCTGGCATAGACGTTGATACCGCTCTCTTCCAGCACCTGCGTGCTTTCGATGCCGCGGTTGAACAGCGAGCGCAGCAGCACACCCACGATGGAGAGCATCAGGCCGAGAATAATGCTGCCGAGAATGATCAGCGCTTTCTTCGGCTTCAGCACGCCAGGCTGGGTGATCGCCGGGTCGACGATGCGCACGTCACCGACGGTACTGGCCTCAGTGATTTTCAGCTCCTGCTGTTTATTCAGCAGCTGCATGTAAACCTGCTGGCCGGACTCCACGTCACGGGTCAGACGTACAATTTCCTGCTGGGTTTTCGGCATCGCGGTGACGCGGTCATTGAGCTTCGCCTTCTCCTCTTCCAGGGTGCGGCGTTTCTCCAGCAGCGTGCGGTAGGCCGGGTGACGCTTGGTATACAGCTTGGAAATCTCCGCCTCTTTGAAGGTCAGCTCGTTGAGCTGGGCATCGATGTTAACCATCGAATCGAGGACCGATTTCGCCTCCAGCGGCAGATCGACAGAGTCTTTATCCTGACGATAGGCATTCAGCTTGTTCTCGGCTTCATCCAGGCGGGCGCGCACTTCCGGCAGCTGTTTTGACAGGAACGCCAGGCTTTTCGCCGCTTCAGCCGACTTACGCTCAACGTTCTGCTCAAGATAGTTGCGGGTAATGCTGTTCAGGATGTCACGGATTTGATCCTTATCTTCACCGGTAAAGGTCATGCTCAGCACGCCGGTGTCCTTACCGTTTTCGGTCACAGTAAGGTTGTTTTGCAGTTTATTAATCATCCCCAGCGTGGAGAATTTGGTGACGGTAAACTCCCCGCCTTCCTGGGCGTTGATCGCGCTGACCATCATGCTGACGCCATCTTTGGTCAGCATCTGCCCCACTTCTCCGCGTGCGCTAAAGCCCGCATCGCTGGTTAACTGGTACTGTTTCGGACCGAGCACCGTCAGGGTAAAGGTCTGATCGGCGGCCCCTTTCGGCAGCACGAAGTCCGTCACTTTCACCGTGTCGTTGTTTCTGCCCATCAACCGATCCCAGCCGGCACCAAAGATCGGGAAGGTGTTTTTGGTGACGGAGATATCAAGCCCGAGGTCGTGAACCGTTTTGCCCAGCACCAGGCGCGACTGGATAAGCTGAATTTCAGCCTCGGACGCCGGTGGCTTGTTCGCCAGCGCAGAGCCAATGTCCTGCACCAGCGAGTTACCGGTGTTCTGCTCGATCTGCACCAGCGCGTCGGCGCTGTAGATTGGGGTGGCGAACAGCGTGTAGACGACGGCCGCAGCGGCAAACACGGCGGTAATGCCCAGCACCCACCACTTTGCCTCGACAACCGTGCCGACCAGACGCCCAATATCAATTTCATCACTGCCCGAAGTCGGGGCGGCAGAAGATCGTGTTTTTTCTGTCATTGTTATCCCTGCTGAGCTTTCAGTGCCTGCGCCCACTGCTGGGCAGACTGATCAAGTAAGGTGTAAACCGCCTCGAAGGCCTCAAGGCTTTTGCGATACGGATCGGGGATTTCGCGTTCATTGTCCCAGTGACCAAACAGCATCACTTTGCCGCGCATCTCCGGCGCGATATCGCACAGCGCATGGATATGGCGTTTCTCCATCGCCAGGATCAGGTCGTACTCCCGGCACATGCGGCTGGTGACCTGACGGGCAACGTGACCGTCAAGGGAAAGGTTATGATCCCGTGCGACGCTCGTTGCCCGCTCATCGGCACCTTTACCGACCAGCGCACCCAGCCCTGCGGAATCAACGGTCAGTTCGGGCTGGTAGTGTTTCAACAACCGTTCAGCCGTGGGGGAACGGCAGATGTTCCCCACGCATACCACCAGAATTTTGTTAAACATCGCGAATTACCAGGTATGAATGTCGCGCGCCGTATCCGTCATGTAGCGAACGCCACTGATGGTTGGCAGCAACTGGTTGATCAGACGGTTCCAGCGGGCAACCGGCGCGGTGGTGACATACACCACATCGTATGGCTGGAGACGGAACTCCGTCGCCATCACCAGAGAGGTCGCATCGGACATATCCAGCTGGTAGATGTTGGCAATCTTGCCTTTCGCACTGCCTTCACCCTTCAGCGGACGGATGACGAAGATACCGGTCGCGTTAGAGGTCGTCAGATCGATACCTTCAGCATTGCCCAGCGCTTCGGTCAGGGTCATACCGCTGAAGTCCATTTTGAGGGTGCTCTGTTTCTTCACTTCACCCATCACGAAGACTTTCAGATCGTCGTTGCGTGGTACGTAGAGAATGTCGCCCGGATAGAGCAGGCGGTTCTGGGTCAGATCGCCGTTTTGCATCAGCGCCTGCAGCGAAATGCGCTGCTCTTTCCCGTTATGGGTCAGCACCACGTTGCGCCAGTCGGCACCGTCAGTTAAGCCGCCCGCGGCGTTAATGGCATCCAGCACGGTCAGCGGCACGTTGGTAATAGCCTGCTGGCCGGATTTATTCACCTGGCCGGAGATATAGGCTTTTTGCGAGCGGAATGCGGCGATATTAACGTCCACCTGCGGATCGGCGATGTACTGCGCTAAGCGGCCGGTAATATCACTACGGATCTCGGCAAGCGTTTTGCCGGCAACATGGACCTTACCAATATAGGGATAGAACATGGTGCCATCTGACTGCACCCAGTTACCGGTGTCGCTTGAGCTGCGGTACTGGCCCGCGGGTGTGGTCAGTTCAGGGTGGTCCCAGACGGTCACGTTAATCACGTCACCTGGCCCCACGCGGTACTGATAAGAGGCAATTTCCTGGTCCAGCGACATATTCGGCTGGGCAACATTCGGACGTGGACGTAATTGTTCGACCAGTCGAGGCGTAAGTGGATAAACATTCACCATTTTGTCGAGATCAAAATCGGCATCCTGTTGCTTGATCACATCCTTACCCATTGTTGACATATTGCTGCCGGGAAAGACCGTGCAACCACTCATCAAGGTCACAGACACCAATAATGGCATCAATTTCATTTTGGATTTCATCATTGATTATTTATCACTTTGGCAGAGTAATTATCCTGTGCAATTTAAATAAGCTCGGGTCGTATTGGGTTTCAGCATGCAGTTAATCAAATAGAAATATAACTGGCATCAGTCCTAAAAAAAGCTTATTCATCCATTGGCTATTGACAGAATAATCGAGGCTGATTCACACGCTTTCAGGCACGCTACCGCCCTTGGCTTTCAGTTACCAATTCACTGACTAAACAATGTGTTATGGATAGACACCCTCTTGAGCAAGGTCTTCTGGAAATATATCACCCGCTGGCGATGCCCGACGGATAATGAATAACCATCCATGAAGACCGAACAATAATAGCAACACTGAGATTTAACATTTGATGCTGGGAGAATTGTTGCAGCTAACCTAATAGCAGGCAAGGAGACAACTGTCCTAATATCGGTTTTTAAGATTAATATTAAGAGCAAACTTTTGACCTTTTAGGATTTTCTTTATATTGACAAAAAGAGAGCTAAAACCATCACCTGCGATATATCCTAAAATGATATTCCGGTAATAAAAGAGACGTATTTTCCTTATTTACAGGGTCAGCAGAACAGGCTCTTTTTAGCGAGACGTATTAAGAGAAATCTCAGCCCGGCATTGCAATTTCCCCCGGCTTTATCCATGATCGAAGTGTGACATTCGTCATATAACAGAAGGTATTGCTATTACTATGGAATGGATTGCCGATCCCTCAATCTGGGCCGGGCTGGTTACGCTGGTCGTCATCGAGCTTGTGCTCGGGATTGATAATCTGGTCTTTATCGCCATCCTCGCTGAAAAACTGCCCCCTTCCCAGCGCGACCGCGCGCGCGTGACGGGTCTGCTGCTGGCGATGGTGATGCGCTTACTGCTGCTGGCCTCTATCTCCTGGCTGGTGACCCTGACTCAGCCGCTGTTCGCCATCCACGGCCTGAGCTTTAGCGCCCGCGATCTGATCATGCTCTTCGGCGGGTTGTTCCTGTTGTTTAAAGCCACCGTAGAACTCAACGAGCGGCTCGAAGGTAAAGACAGTGAGAACCCGACCCAGCGCCGCGGGGCGAAATTCTGGCCGGTGGTGGCACAAATTGTGGTGCTGGATGCGGTCTTCTCCCTCGACTCGGTGATCACCGCCGTCGGGATGGTGGACCACCTTGCGGTGATGATGGCGGCGGTGATTATCGCCATTACGCTGATGGTGATGGCCAGCAAGGCGCTGACCCGGTTTGTGAACAGTCACCCGACCATCGTTATCCTCTGTCTGAGCTTCCTGCTGATGATTGGCTTTAGCCTGGTGGCCGACGGTTTTGGGTTCCATATTCCGAAAGGCTATCTCTACGCCGCCATTGGCTTCTCCGTGATGATTGAGGCGCTTAACCAGCTGGCGATATTTAACCGCCGCCGCTTCCTTTCCGCGAATCAGACCCTGCGTCAGCGCACGGCCGACACGGTCATGCGCCTGCTGAGCGGTAAGAAAGAGGATGCGGAGCTGGACGCCGAATCCTCCGCCATGCTGGCCGATCACAGCGAAGGGCAAATCTTTAACCCGCAGGAGCGGCTGATGATTGAGCGGGTGCTCAATCTCAACCAGCGCACGGTCAGCAGCATCATGACCTCGCGCCATGACATTGAGCATATCGACCTGACGGCCCCGGAAGCGCAAATCCGCGCCCTGCTGGATAGAAACCAGCACACCCGGGTGGTAGTGACCGGCGGTGAAGAGGAAGAGGAGCTGCTGGGGGTGGTGCACGTCATCGACCTGCTGCAACAGCAGCTGCACGGCGAGGCGCTTAATCTCCGCGCTCTGGTACGCCAGCCGCTGGTGTTCCCGGAGGGGCTACCGCTGCTCTCCGCCCTGGAGCAGTTCCGCAACGCGCGCACGCATTTTGCCTTTGTGGTGGATGAGTTTGGATCGGTTGAAGGGCTGGTCACGCTCAGCGACGTGATGGAAACCATCGCCGGTAATTTACCTAACGAGGTGGATGAGATTGATGCCCGCCATGACATCCAGAAAAACGCCGACGGCTCCTGGACGGCCAACGGCCATATGCCCCTTGAAGACCTGGTGCAATATGTGCCCTTGCCGCTGGATGAAAAACGGGAATATCACACCATTGCCGGCCTGCTGATGGAGTATTTGCAGCGTATCCCGCAGCCGGGGGAAGAGGTTCAGGTGGGGGACTATCTGCTGAAAACACTGCAGATTGAAAACCATCGCGTACAGAAGGTTCAGCTCATCCCGTTGCGGGACGAGGAAGAACTCGATTTTGAGGTGTAGGTAAAACAAAACGGCAACCCGGTTGCCGTTTTAGGGTTTGCTCCCTCTCCCGTGGGAGAGGGATGGGGTGAGGGCATCAGGCCGCACTGGCAGCCGGGTAAGCGAAGCGCCACCCGGCACAACGGTATCACAGCTTATCGAGCAGCTTTTTCACATCCTTCCCGGTCTGCGAATCTTTATTCCGATCCGCCCAGCTGTTCAGCCGACGTTTGGCTTCATCCTGCAGATGCTTACGCAGGATCTGATCCACCTGCAGGCTGTAATTCAGCGCCTGCCATTTGCCATAAACGTTCAGCGGGATCGGCGTCTCTTTCAGGAAGTCGATGAGCTTACCCTGGCCCTGCCAGCCGGAGAGCACCCGGACGTTAAAGTGCGTATCCGCCGTCTCTTTTACCAGATCCAGCGAACCCTCTCCCGTCAGCGACAGCATGGAAGAGGTTCCCTGCATGTCGGCCAGCGTCAGCTGTCCGTTATCCAGCGTCAGGTCCGTGGAGAAGCTGTCGAGGCGCGTGGCACTGTCGTAGTTCTCCTGCGCTTTCACATCGCTGCTGCGCTCCACCGCCTGCTGGACCAGCTGCTGGAAGTTAAGCCCTTCCATACGGGAGTCTTTTAAATCAATGTGCGCTTGTCCCTGCCAGTCGCGGCGGAAAGCATCAGCATCAATTTTGGTACCCGAGAAGTCACCGGCCAGCGTCAACTGCCCTGTCAGGGCTATCGGATAGTTAAACGCTTTCAGGATGGTGCCGATCTCAACGTTGTCGAGACGCGGCTGGAACTCGGCGCTGCCGACGTCTTTGCGGACATCCAGCGTACCGGGCAGTGAGAGGTGCCCAGCGCCCATCTTGCCGCTCAGTTCGGAGATCACCAGCAAGCCATTATGGTTGAACATCTGGCTGCTCACGTCAGTAAAATCCATGCCACGCCAGCGCAGGCTATTGGCTTTCAGCAGAATATCCGCCGTGAATCCGCGCAGGGCGTTGTAGTCGGGTTGATCAAGATTTGACGAGATAACCGGACGAGAGACCGGCATCTGGCTTTGCCCCGTTTGTGCGGCATCGCTGTCCGTTGCGCTGGCGGGCGGCGGTGGCAGTAAGTTTTCCAGATTGAGCTTGTCGAACTGCAGATTGAGCACCCACTTCGGTTTCTCTTCGAGCGTGACGCTCGCCTGCCCTTTCAGGCTACTGTCATTCGCCTGCAGGCTGAGATTATCCAGCTCAATCTGCTTTTGTTCTTCACGCCACACGGCCTGCAACGTCCCCTGCCCGGTAATTCCCTGAGCAGGAAGATCGGCCCCCGTGAGCTGCCAGTTCAGCTGCTGGATGTCGGCCGTGAGCTGATGCGGATAGTCAGACGCATTGACGCTGGCATTCAGCGACAGGGTGAGATCGCGCTGATCGCGGTTCACGCGCCCGCTAAATTCCACGGCGGCAAGATGATTAGCATCCTGTTCCATCTGCAGATTAATGTTGCGAACGGTAACCTGCTCTTCGTCCTCATGCTGGAAAACCAGCACGCTGTCGGCCACTTTCAGTTTGCCAATATCAAAAGACCAGCCGGTATCAGACGGCTCATCAGGCAGGGTATTTTCATGCGGCGCCACCGGCGCATTCGCATCACGCACGGCTTCGGTTTGCGGGGTGAGCTGAATCACCGCGCCTTTCAACATCACCTGTTTAACCTGCAGCTGATGGGAAATAAGCGGGATCAGCGACACATCAAGGCGCATGTTGTCTGCGGAAACCAGCGGCTGGGAGGCCCCCGGCGCCGTGAGCGACATGCGGCCAGAGAGAATGCTGAGCTGCGGCCAGACGTGCCAGCGCAGCGGTCCATCAAGTTTCAGTTGATAACCACTGCGTGCCTCGACCTGCCGCACCATATATGCGCGGAAATCATTAGGGTTAACCAGCAGAACCAACGCCGAAAGGCCAGCAACCAGCACCACCAGCAAAATCATCAGCGTTGTCAGAACTCTTCTCATGGCATCCTCAATGGACTCGCGTTCAGTCTTTATCAATACGGCTGGCGACCGCGCCCTGCTGGTCGCGGTACTTTGCGTCCTGACGACGGTTATAAGGACGATCGGCCGGGCCCGTCAGCGGTTCAAAGCTTAACGCACCGATCATCATGCCGGGACGCAGCGCCAGAGGCAGTTTACCGGCATTGAAGAACTCCAGCACGATACGCCCTGACCAGCCGGGATCGATACGGTGCGCGGTCACGTGCACCATCAACCCCAGTCGCGCCAGGGAAGAACGGCCATCAAGCCAGCCGACGAGGTCAGCAGGCAGGGTAACGGATTCATACGTCACCGCCAGCGCCAGTTCACCCGGATGCAGATAAAAGGCCTCACCTTCGTCAATAACGATTTCGTCACTCATCACGCGATCGAGCGCGGCGCTCACTTCGTCCTTCGGCCCGCTAAGGTCAATGAACGGCGCGGTATGGCCGCTAAAGGTGCGGAATTTATTCCCCAACCGTACATCAACGGTCACCCCATTGATACGCTCCACGGGTGGACGTGGGGTAATAGACAAACGGCCTTCATCCAGCCAGGCTTCAATATCGCGATCACAAAGACGCATGGCACTCTCTCCTTTCATGCATCGTACCCTGAGGCAATAAGCACTCAGGGTAAAACCAGGTTATCTCTGAACGGTACACAATTCGCGCGGCTTATTCAAAAAACTGGCTGATTTTCGCTTTTAAGATATCAATCGCAATGCGGTTTTTGCCCCCGCGCGGCACGATGATATCGGCGTATTGTTTGGAGGGTTCAATAAATTGCAGGAACATCGGGCGGACCGTTTTCTGGTATTGCGCCATCACGGAATCCATCGAACGGCCACGTTCATTGACGTCACGCTTGATGCGGCGCATCAGGCAGATATCCAGGGGGGTATCAACGAAAATGGAGAAGTTCATGGATTCCCGCAGGCGGGCGTCGGTCAGCAGCAGGATGCCTTCCAGGATAATGACCTTTTTCGGTTCAATGCGGATCGTTTCCTGAGTGCGGGTGTGTTCGACATAACTGTAAACGGGCAGCTCGATCGCCTGGCCGCTCTTAAGCGCTTCTAAATGCTGGAACAGCAAGCTGTGGTCCATGGCATTGGGGTGGTCATAGTTGGTTTTGACGCGCTCTTCCATCGACAGATGGGATTGATCTTTGTAATAGCTGTCTTCGGGAATGACGCCGATATGCTCATCACCTACTTGTTCACGCAGTTCGCGGTAAAGCGTACTGGCAATAAGACTTTTACCTGAAGCCGATGCGCCGGCGATACCTATAATGACGCACTGATGAGACTTATCAGTCATAAATTTAGCGACCTGATTAACCTGGATGTTAAGGAAGGACGACGCCGGAGCGTCAAACGCGGCAATTATAGGGATTTCGCCGGCGTGATACCAGTCGAATGCACAGGTTCTGCGAGACTGCCCGAAAAGTGACGCATTACACCCTGAGTGAAATTTAAATGAACGTTTTTTCAGCGTTTAACCGTTTTTTTTCACAGAGCTTCTATTTAATAAGTCTGTGGTGTCAAATTCTGAACAGTCACCATATGAATTGTAAATTGTTTGTACTAGCATAAACCAAATTATCAAATTCACGCATTCGGACATCTTCCCTGACGGCATGGCGTCTCTGGATAAAGCGGTAATGAATAAACAATACCAGCGGGTTTTGGTTACCACCCCACATCCTTTATTACGACTTGTCTGTCTGGGCCTGGTCACCTTTATCTTTACCTTGTTTTCGCTGGAGCTCACCCGCTTCGGTACCCTGCTGGCCCCGCTCTGGTTTCCCACTGCCATCATGATGGTGGCGTTTTACCGTCATGCCGGAAAAATGTGGCCGGGAATTGCGCTGGCCTGTTCGTTTGGCAATATTCTGGCCTCATGGATGCTGTTTTCCTGGGGATCGGTAAGCCTGATCTACCCCACCATCAACGTGATTGAGGCCGTTATCGGCGCGTTGTTCCTGCGCAAATGGCTCCCGTGGTACAACCCGCTGCAGAATCTGAATGACTGGATCCGCGTAGCCGTTGGCAGCGCGCTGGTGCCGCCGCTGGTGGGCGGCGTTCTGGTGTCTCTGCTGGCACCCGGTGCTGAGCCCGTGCGCAATTTCTTCGTGTGGGTGTTGTCCGAAGCCATCGGCGCGCTGGCGCTGGTGCCGCTGGGCCTGTTATTTAAACCCCATTATCTGCTGCGCCACCGTGACCCGCGACTGCTGCTGGAGACGCTGACCACGCTGGCCATAACGTTAGCCCTCAGTTGGGCGGCCATCACCGGGCTTCCGTGGCCCTTTACCTGTGTGATCGTTCTGCTGATGTGGAGCGCCGTGCGCCTGCCGCGGATGGAGGCGTTCATGGTGTTTCTGGTCACCGTGATGGTCGTGTCGCTGATGATTGCCCGTAACCCTCTGGCGCTCACCACCCAGCATGCCGGGCCGATGCTGAACGCGCCGTGGCTGCCGTTCCTGATGCTGCTCCTGCCTGCCAACGTGATGACCATGGTGATGTATGCCTTCCGGGCCGAACGCAAGCACATCACCGAAAGCGAAGCGCGTTTTCGTAATGCGATGGAGTATTCCGCCATCGGTATGGCACTGGTCAGCATTGAGGGCAAATGGCTGCAGGCCAACAAGGCGCTGTGCAACTTCCTCGGTTACAGCCAGACGGAGCTGCAGTCGCTGACCTTTCAGC
Source organism: Enterobacter sp. HSTU-ASh6 (assembly GCF_026319105.1). NCBI lineage: Bacteria > Pseudomonadati > Pseudomonadota > Gammaproteobacteria > Enterobacterales > Enterobacteriaceae > Enterobacter > Enterobacter sp. HSTU-ASh6. Next base: position 37,133 of record NZ_WSPD01000026.1, read on the forward strand.
AGCTGACCTGGCCGGAAGATCTCGATACCGACCTGGAGCAGCTGGAACAGCTGGTCAACGGAGAGATCAATACCTACACCCTCGAGAAGCGTTACTACACCCGTAACGGAGAGGTGGTCTGGGCGCTTCTTGCCGTCTCCGTCGTGCGTCATACCGACGGTTCACCGCTCTATTTTATCGCCCAGATTGAAGATATTAACGACCTGAAGCAGACCGAATGGGTCAATAAACGTCTGATGGAGCGCATTACGCTGGCGAACGAAGCGGGCGGAATTGGCATCTGGGAGTGGGATCTGGAGCCAGACATTATTAGCTGGGATAAGCGGATGTTTGAGCTGTATGAAATTCCGCCGCACATCAAACCCACCTGGCAGCTCTGGCACGACACAATGCTGCCGGAAGATCGCGCCCATGCAGAGAAGGTTCTGCGAGACTCCCTTATCTCCCGTCTGCCGTTTAAGCTGGAATTTCGCATTCGCGTGAAGGAAGGCGTGCGCCATATTCGCTCTCTGGCGAACCGGGTGCTGAATAAACAGGGTGAAGTCGAACGACTGCTCGGCATCAACATGGACATGACCGAGGTGAAGCAGCTTAACGAGGCCCTCTTCCAGGAAAAAGAGCGCCTGCATATTACCCTCGACTCCATCGGTGAAGCGGTGCTGTGTACCGATATCAACATGAACGTCACCTTTATGAACCCGGTCGCCGAGAAAATGAGCGGCTGGCTGCAAACCGAGGCGATAGGCCAGCCGATCCTGAAGGTGTTGCACATCACCTTTGGGGAACAAGGGCCGCCGATGGAGAATATTCACAGCGGCGATATGTCCCGTTCGGATATCGATCAGGATGTGGTGCTGAACTGCCGTACCGGTGGAAGCTTCGATATTCATTACAGTATTACGCCGCTCAGCACGCTGGATGGACAGAGTATTGGCTCCGTGATCGTCATTCAGGACGTGACCGAGTCGCGCAAAATGCTGCGTCAGCTGAGCTACAGCGCTTCCCACGATGCCCTGACCCACCTGGCAAACCGGGTCAGCTTCGAAAACCATCTCAAACGCCTCCTGCAGACCGTGCGCGAGACGCGCCAGCGGCATGCGCTGGTGTTTATCGATCTCGATCGCTTTAAAGCGGTCAACGATACGGCTGGCCATGCCGCCGGCGATGCCCTGCTGCGGGAACTCTCTTCCTTAATGCTGACCATGCTCCGCTCCAGTGACGTACTGGCCCGTCTGGGCGGGGATGAGTTCGGGTTACTGTTACCCGACTGTAACATTGAAAGCGCACGCTATATTGCCGGTCGCCTGATTCAGACGATCAATGACTATCACTTTATGTGGGAAGGACGCCTGCACCGGATCGGCGCCAGCGCGGGTATTACGCTGATTGATGAAAATAACCATCAGGCGTCAGAGGTCATGTCGCAGGCGGATATTGCCTGCTATGCCTCGAAAAACGGCGGGCGTGGCAGGGTGACGGTTTACGAACCCCAGCAGGAGCGGGACCACAGCACGCGTAGCATGATGTCGCTTGATGAGCAGTGGCATATGATTAAAGACAACCATCTGATGATGATTGCCCGCAGCGTCGCCTCCCCGCGCATCCCGGAAAGCAGCAACTTCTGGCTGATTTCGTTACGCCTGTGGACCAGCCAGGGTGAAGTCCAGGAAGAGCACGCCTTCCGATCGGGCCTGGCAGAGCCAGAGCTGTTGCACGCCCTCGACAGACGGATTTTCAGCGAGTTCTTCCGCACCTCCGCCGCTCAGATCGCCAGTAAAGGGATGGGTGTCGCACTGCCGCTGTCTGAGGCCGGTTTAGCCAGCGTGACGCTGGTTGATGAACTGCTCGACCTGCTGGATAAAAGCCCTATGCCGGGTCGCCTGCTGCATCTGGTCATCTCTGCCGATGTGGTCTGTAACCCGAATAAAAACCTGGAGCAGGGTCTGCAGAAGCTTCGCGAGGCAGGCTGTCGCGTGATCTTCAGCCAGGTGGGACGCGACATGAACGTCTTCACACACCTGAGCGCAAATATGGCCGACTATCTGCTGCTGGACGCCGAAGTGGTGAGCAACGTATATGGCAATCTGATGGATGAAATGATGGTCACCATCATCCAGGGTCATGCCCAGCGTCTGGGCATGAAGACCATCGCGGGTCCCTGCAATCAGCCGATTATGATGGATACGCTCTCCGGCATCGGCATTGATTTTATCTATGGTGACACCATCGCCGAGCCGCAGCCGCTGGATCTACTTCTCAATACCAGCTACTTCGCCATCAACTGACGGTGCCCAGCCGTCGGTATACCAGATGTGCAGCAGCGCGTACGAGCGCCACGGCTGCCAGCGCTCGGCATAACGCCGAATTTGCGCGGGCGTCATCCCGGCAAAGCGTTGCTTAATCAAATAATCATCCGGCAGAAACACATCTTTTGCCTGCCAGCCGCGCAGGGCCAGATAATTTGCCGTCCAGCGGCCAATTCCCGGCCGCTGCTGTAACGCTTTCATCCCCGCCTCAATGTTCGCGGGCGGGAAAAGCGGAAACGTCCCGTCAATGACCGACTGCGCCAGATGAATCAGCGACTCCGCGCGCTTTACCGGCATGCCCAGCGCTTTCAGTGCCAGCGGGTCCGTGGACGCCAGCGCCTGCGGCGTGGGGAAGCAAAGATAGCCGGGGCAATCCGCTACGGGTTCCCCGCACAGCGCCACCACGCGTGATGCCAGCTTCGCCGCCATCGCCACACTCACCAGCTGCCCGAGGATAGCCCGGACACCCTGCTCGTACGCATCCATCGCCCCCGGCAAACGCAGGCCCGGCCGCGCGGCGCCGAGATCGCCCAGCGTGTCTGCAATTTGCTGCGGGTTACAGCGGAGATCGAACAGGCGGGCGATACGTTCAAGACAGGTCTGCGCCACCGGAATAAGACCCGGGCTCAACGTCACGTTCAGCGTAGAGGTGGCGAGGTCCGGCGTAACGCGAAAGACTCCCTGATGTCCCTCGCAGGCAAAGCTGCGTTCATAGTAGTCGCGGGTGACGGTTTCAATACCCGTCACCGCACGGGCGCCAAGAAAGCCAAACATCCATTGCCAGTCGTAGGGGGGAAGCCAGGTCAGGGTATACATCGTTGCTCCTTTTTTTATCTTATACCCTAAATAATTCAAGCTGCATGAAGGCGGCAAGAGAGTGAATCCCCAAGAGCATAGATAACTATGTGATTGGGGTGAACGAGCGCAGCCAACGCGCATGCAGCTTGAAGTATGACGGGTATATCAGCATAAACGGAAAGACCCTGTTTTGCCTTGCTTTCATATTCCTGTTGTCGCCGGACGGGCATTCCGCTAAAGTCTCGCCCCTTCTCACTGGCATGGGGATTTATCGTGTTTATTGGATTTGACTACGGTACGGCAAACTGCTCGGTTGCGATTATGCAAAACGGGCAACCACAGCTCCTGAAAATGGAAAAAGAGAGCACGCTGCTGCCGTCAATGCTCTGCGCACCCACCCGCGAAGCGGTCAGCGAATGGCTGTTCCGCCACCATCAGGTTCCGGCCACGGCGGCGGAAAGCCAGGCCTTGCTGCGCCGGGCGGTCAGTTTCAACCGTGAGGAAGATATTGACGTCACGCCATCCAGCGTGCAGTTTGGCCTTGCCTCGCTCGGGCACTACATTGAAGACCCGGAAGAGGTCTACTTCGTAAAATCACCGAAATCCTTCCTCGGCGCCAGCGGATTAAAGCCGCAGCAGGTCGCGATGTTTGAAGATCTGGTCTGCGCGATGATGCTGCACATCCGCAATCAGGCGCAGATGCAGGTTCCTGATGCGATTACCCAGGCGGTGATTGGCCGTCCGATCAACTTCCAGGGGCTGGGCGGTGATGAGGCCAACCAGCAGGCACAGGGGATCCTGGAGCGTGCCGCGCACCGCGCCGGCTTCCGCGACGTGGTGTTCCAGTACGAGCCGGTTGCGGCGGGGCTGGATTTTGAAGCCACGCTGTCGGAAGAGAAGCGTGTGCTGGTGGTCGATATCGGCGGCGGAACGACGGACTGCTCGCTGCTGCTGATGGGACCGCAGTGGCATCATCGCCGTGACCGGGAAAACAGCCTGCTGGGGCACAGCGGCTGTCGCGTGGGCGGTAACGACCTCGATATCGCGCTGGCCTTTAAGAGCCTGATGCCGCTGCTGGGCATGGGCGGGCAAACGGAAAAAGGGATCGCCCTGCCGATCCTGCCCTGGTGGAACGCTATCGCCATCAACGACGTGCCTGCGCAAAGCGATTTTTACAGCACCGCGAATGGCCGCTTCCTGAACGACCTGGTGCGCGATGCCCAGGACGCCGAAAAAGTCGCCCTGCTGTATAAAGTGTGGCGTCAACGCCTCAGCTACCGCGTGGTACGTACCGCGGAAGAGAGCAAAATCGCCCTCTCCGATCGCCCGGAACATGCGGTCTCCCTGCCGTTTATCAGCGACGATCTGGCAACCGCCATCTCTCAGGAGGGGCTGGAGACGGCGCTCGCTCAACCGCTGCAGCGTATTCTGGAACAGGTGCAGCTGGCGCTGGATAACGGCAAAGAGAAGCCGGACGTGATCTACCTGACCGGAGGAAGCGCCCGTTCACCGCTGATTAAAAAAGCGCTGGCAGAGCAACTGCCAGGGATCCCGATTGCCGGTGGGGATGACTTTGGATCCGTCACGGCGGGTCTTGCGCGCTGGGCGCAGGTGATGTTTAGGTAATATTGGTGCGGTCTGGTGCCCTCACCCCGGCCCTCTCCCACTGTACGGTCCGGGGACATAGTGAACGCTTGTTCGGGGACATGGTAGACACTTACAACTAAGGCATAAGAACCCGTTT
>NZ_WSPD01000027.1:0-40296 GCF_026319105.1 Enterobacter sp. HSTU-ASh6
TCACCATGGGTAAAGGATGTTAAAAAGTGTTCACCATGTCCCCGAACACCTGTCTACCATGTCCCCGGACTGTACACCCCAAAGGGGAGAGGGAACCGATCGAGCCCCTCTCCCCTTTGGGGAGAGGGGTTGGGGTGAGGGGAAATAACTAGCGACGGTTGCCGAAAATGCGCAGCAGCATCAGGAACAGGTTGATGAAGTCCAGATAGAGCGTCAGCGCGCCCAGAATCGAGTATTTGCGCAGGTTAGAGCTGTCACGCACGTCGATCTGTTCGCCAATATTTTTCAGCTTCTGGGTGTCATACGCCGTCAGCCCCACGAAGACCACCACCCCAATGTAGGTCACCGCCCACATCAGCGCTTCGCTCTTCAGCCACAGGTTTACCAGCGACGCCAGCACGATCCCGATCAGCCCCATGAACAGCATGCTGCCGAAGCCGCTCAGATCGCGTTTGGTGGTGTAACCGTAGAGGCTCATCGCACCAAACATCCCGCCGGTTACCACGAAGGTGCTGGCGATGGAAGAGTAGGTGTAAACGATGAAAATGCTGGAAAGCGTCAGCCCCGTTAACGCCGAATAGAGCATAAACAGGGTCGTTGCCATACCGGCACTCAGCTTGTGCACCAGGCCTGAGAGCACAAACACCAGCGCCAGCTGCGCGATAATCAGCCCAAAAAAGGTGATTTTGCTGGAGAAGATAAACATCATCAGCTCAGGGGTGTTCGCTGCATACCACGCGATAAACGCAGTAAGCAGTAAGCCGACCGTCATCCAGCCATACACCTGAGCCATATACGTCTGCAGCCCGCTACGGGTCTGCTGTACTATTGAATCGGAACGCGGAAATCGGTCCATGATTCACTCCTGATTAAGATTAAGTAGACACACACGTTAAGAGTAACACATCCACGTAAACCGACTACCAACGGCTGGCGGCCTGTTTATCGCTGTCGCGGGACTCCACCCACCGTTCGCCTTCCGGCGTGGCTTCGCGTTTCCAGAACGGCGCTCTGGTTTTAAGGTAATCCATAATGAACTCCCCCGCGGCAAACGCGCTACCGCGGTGTGCGCTGGTCACCCCGACAAAGACAATCTCCTCGCCAGGCCACATCTCACCGATGCGGTGAATCACCGTGACGCGCCCAAGCGGCCAGCGGCTTCGCGCCTGTTCCACAATCTCCGCCAGCGATTTCTCGGTCATGCCGGGATAGTGTTCCAGCGTCAGCGCCTTCACGCTGTCGCCGAGGTTGTGGTTGCGCACCTTGCCGGTGAAGGTAACAACGGCGCCGTCTTCATCGCGCTCCGCCAGCCAGCTGTATTCTGTACCAACACTGAAGCGCTCAGGACCTACCAGAATTCGGGTTTCCGCCATCTTAGCCCCCTGTCACCGGCGGGAAGAAAGCCACTTCATCCCCTGCCTTCAGCGGATGGGTGAATTCCACCAGCGTCTGATTCACGGCGGCCAGCAGCTTGCCTTCGTCCAGCGCCAGCGCCCAGCGGTCGCTTTGTGCCGCCAGATGCGCGCGCAGGGCCGCAACGTTTTCAAAAGACGCATCCAGCGTCAGGCTGTCGGTGTTGACCAGCTCACGCACCTGGGCAAAAAAGAGCACCTTAATCATCGCTGCCCACCTTAAAATCACCGGACTTGCCGCCGCTTTTTGCCAGCAGGCGAACCGGGCCAATCACCATATCTTTCTGTACCGCTTTGCACATGTCGTAGATGGTCAGCGCGGCGACGGAGGCTGCCGTCAGCGCCTCCATCTCCACGCCGGTTTTGCCGGTTAAACGGCACAGCGATTCAATGCGCACACGGCTGTGCTCCGGCTGCGCCTGCAGGTTCACTTCCACCTTGCTCAGCATCAGCGGATGGCACAGCGGAATTAAGTCCCAGGTGCGTTTCGCGGCCTGAATACCCGCAATACGGGCCGTGGCAAACACGTCACCCTTGTGATGGCTGCCGTCGAGAATCATCGCCAGGGTTTCTGGCAGCATGGTAACGAACGCTTCCGCGCGCGCCTCGCGCACCGTTTCCGCTTTGGCGGAGACGTCCACCATATGCGCTTCGCCAGCGGCGTTAATGTGGGTCAGTTGTGACATAGCTTATTTCTTTAAATGGGGATGGAAATTACACGGACGGGTACGGGCATCCAGCTGCGGGGCGATGATGTTTTCCCACGCGGTGCGGCAGGCTTTGGTCGAACCCGGCATGGCAAAAATCAGCGTTTTGTTCGCCACGCCCGCCACGGCACGCGACTGCAGCGTGGAGGTACCAATCTCTTCAAAGGAGAGCATGCGGAACACTTCACCGAAGCCTTCCACTTCGCGGTCGAACAGCGGGCTCAGCGCTTCAGGCACCTGATCGCCTGTGGTAAAGCCGGTGCCGCCGGTGATCAACACCACCTGCACCTCATCACTGGCGATCCACTGAGAGACCTGCGCGCGAATGGCGTAGCGGTTCTCTTTGACGATCGCTTTATCGACGATCTTATGTCCTGCGTCATGGGCCGCCTCGCGCAGCCAGTGGCCGGAGGTATCATCCTCTTCGCCACGGCGATCGGAAACGGTAAGGATAGCAATGCGTGTCGGGATAAATTCTGCACTTACCTGACTCATCTTCTGATTCCTTCTTAAGCCTGATTACCCGCCGATGTAGGACAGGTTCTGAGTAATGCCGGTATTGCCCTGATGCAGGAAGTGGGTCTGTTTTTTATGCGTCAGGGCCTCAGAGATCCGCGCTTCAAGCGCACTCTGCTGGGTATCATCTGCCAGCAGATCGCGTAGCTCAACGCCACCGTCGCCAAACAGACATAAGTGCAGTTTGCCCACGGAGGAAACGCGCAGACGGTTACAGCTGGCGCAGAAGTCTTTCTCATAGGGCATGATGAGCCCAATTTCCCCTTCATAATCCGGGTGACAGAAGACCTGCGCCGGGCCGTCGCTGCGCTGGCGGATCTGGTGGATCCAGCCGCGTTTCAGCAACTCGTCGCGCAGCACCATGCCGGAGATGTGGTGGCGGCGGAACAGCTCGCTGCCCTCGCCGGTTTCCATCAGCTCGATAAAACGCAACTGAATGGGGCGGGATTTGATCCACGCCAGGAAGGTGTCCAGCTGATGATGGTTCACGTCACGCATCAGCACGGTGTTGACTTTGACCTTTTCGAAGCCAGCCGCAAATGCCGCGTCGATGCCGTCCATGACCTGCTGGAATTTATCCTGGCCGGTAATGGCGTGGAACTGGCGGGCATCCAGGCTGTCCACGCTGACGTTGATGGCGGTCAGCCCCGCATCACGCCAGATGGCCACGTCGCGGGCCATGCGGTAACCGTTGGTGGTAACCGCAATCTGGCGGATGCGTTCGTTTTCACGCACGGCGGCAATGATGTCGGGGAAATCGCGGCGCAGCGAGGGTTCACCGCCGGTCAGACGCACTTTTTCGGTGCCGAGTTCAGAGAAGGCGCGCGTGACGCGGCGCACTTCATCCACGGAGAGAAAGCCGTTATTGGTGACGCTGCCCGGTTTGTAGCCGTCGGGCAGGCAGTAAGTGCAACGGAAGTTGCACACATCGGTAATCGACAGACGTAAGTAATAAAACTTACGCGCGAAAGCATCAGTAAGTTGTGAAGCCATGTACACCTTTCCAGATACGGGAGGCACAGTCATTTCTTTCTGTACCCTGGTGGCAAAGTCGCCACGGCCAGAGCGCCATATCTTTCGACACAGGCACAAAGGCTAGAGTGTATGTTTTCAAATTTGAAAACGTGGTTATGGCGATAGTAGCGCGTAAATCCTCTCACCGCTATTCTCGCTTAACGCTATATAAATAACTACATAACGACATAATCGTGTATTTTCGCTACAGAATACTCAAAAACAGCCTCTTCGCATTGATATGTGTCATTTTGCGTCCGGTAGGGCATCGTCTTTTAGGGGTAGTTAGGGTAGTGTTACGCAGATCAAACGTGATAAGGAACAGGTATGCGCAATCGCACTTTTGCGGATCTTGACCGTGTGGTCGCACTCGGCGGAGGCCACGGTCTCGGGCGAGTGATGTCCTCACTGTCTTCACTCGGCTCCAGACTGACAGGGATAGTGACAACCACGGATAACGGTGGCTCTACGGGGCGCATCCGACGTGCGGAAGGGGGTATCGCCTGGGGCGATATGCGCAACTGCCTGAACCAGCTGATTACCGAACCGAGCGTCGCTTCGGCGATGTTTGAGTACCGTTTCGGCGGGAATGGGGAACTTTCCGGGCATAACCTCGGAAATTTAATGCTTAAGGCTCTCGATCACCTGAGCGTGCGCCCGCTGGAAGCCATCAATCTGATACGTAATCTGCTAAAAGTGGATGCGTTCCTGATCCCGATGTCTGAACAGCCGGTCGATTTGATGGCCATCGACGTGGATGGCCATGAAGTGTACGGCGAAGTGAATATCGACCAGCTAACCCTGCCGCCAAAAGAGCTGATGACCTACCCCGCCGTCCCCGCCACGCGCGAAGCGGTTGAGGCCATCGCCGAGGCGGATGTGATCCTGATCGGCCCCGGCAGTTTTTACACCAGCCTGATGCCGATTCTTCTGGTGAAAGAGCTGGCGCAGGCCTTGCGCAGAACCCCTGCTCCGATGGTCTACATCGGTAACCTGGGGCGTGAACTGAGCCCGGCCGCGGCCAGCCTGTCGCTGGCGGACAAGCTGGAGCTGATGGAGCAGTACGTCGGAAAGAAAATTATCGACGGCGTGGTAGTGGGACCGAAAGTTGATGTGTCAGGGATTGGCGATCGCCTGGTGATACAGGAGCCGCTGGAGGCCAGCGATATCAAATATCGTCATGACAGGCACTTGCTGCGCGAAGCGCTGGAGAAGGCGATTCAGGCGCTGGGTTAACAACCCCCGGTGGCGCTGCGCTTACCGGGGCTACAAGGGGCACTTAACCCGTAGGCCCGGTAAGCGCAGCGCCACCGGGCAAGAAGCTACGATGCTGCAATAAACAGATCCCGCAGCTGATGAAGCTGGTCGCGGATCTGCGCCGCCTCTTCGAACTCCAGGTTCTGTGCGTGCTGCATCATCTGCGCTTCCAGCTCGTGGATTTTCTGCTGCAGCGCTTTCGGCGTCAGCGCGACGGTATCTTCTTCCACCACTGAACGCGCCTTGCCGCGGCCTTTCGCTTTGGTTTTGGCAATGTTCTGACCCAGCGCCAGAATATCCACCACCTTCTTGTTCAGCCCCTGCGGCGTAATGCCGTGCTCTTCATTATAGCGCTGCTGTTTCTCGCGACGGCGCTCCGTTTCACCGATCGCTTTCGCCATCGACGGGGTGATTTTATCCCCGTACAGAATCGCTTTGCCGTTGACGTTACGCGCGGCGCGGCCAATGGTCTGGATCAGAGAGCGTTCAGAACGCAGGAAGCCCTCTTTATCGGCATCCAGAATCGCCACCAGCGAGACTTCCGGCATATCCAGACCTTCCCGCAACAGGTTGATCCCCACCAGCACGTCAAACTCGCCCAGGCGCAGGTCGCGAATAATCTCCATGCGCTCCACGGTATCGATATCCGAGTGCAGATAACGCACCTTCTCGCCGTGCTCTTCGAGATACTCGGTCAGATCTTCCGCCATACGTTTGGTGAGCGTGGTCACCAGCACACGCTCGTTGATGGCGGAACGGGCACGGATCTCGGAGAGCAGATCGTCCACCTGCGTCGCCACGGGACGCACCTCGATAACCGGGTCCAGCAGCCCCGTCGGACGCACCACCTGGTCAACCACCTCATCGCCGGATTTCTCCAGCTCATAGTTGCCCGGGGTAGCCGAGACGTAGATGGTCTGCGGAGCCAGCGCCTCAAACTCTTCAAACTTCATTGGACGGTTATCCAGCGCGGACGGCAGGCGGAATCCGTACTCCACCAGCGTCTCTTTGCGCGCCCGGTCACCGCGATACATCCCGCCAATCTGCGGGATGGTGACGTGGGATTCGTCGATCACCAGCAGACCGTCGGCCGGAAGATAGTCAAACAGCGTCGGCGGTGGCTCACCCGGCCCGCGTCCGGAGAGGAAACGGGAGTAGTTTTCGATCCCGGAGCAGTAGCCCAGCTCGTTCATCATCTCCAGATCAAACTGGGTACGCTGGGTCAGGCGTTGCTCCTCCAGCAGCTTATTGTTCGCCAGAAGCACTTTACGGCGTTCTGCCAGCTCGACTTTGATCTCTTCCATCGCCTGCACGATACGCTCGCGTGGCGTCACATAGTGCGTTTTCGGGTAGATGGTATAGCGCTGAATGACCGACTCGATGTGGCCGGTCAGCGGGTCGAACAGCGAGAGGCGCTCGACCTCTTCGTCAAACAACTCTACGCGCAGCGCAATATCGTCAGATTCTGCCGGGAAGATATCAATCACTTCACCGCGAACGCGGAACGTTCCGCGCTGGAACGCCTGGTCATTACGGGTGTACTGCAGCTCCGCCAGACGACGCAAAATCGCGCGCTGATCGATGATCATCCCCTGAGTCAGGTGCAGCATCATCTTCAGGTAGAGATCCGGATCGCCCAGACCGTAGATAGCCGATACCGACGCCACGACCACCACATCGCGACGCTCCAGCAGCGCCTTCGTCGCCGACAGACGCATCTGCTCAATGTGTTCGTTTACCGAGGCATCTTTCTCAATGAACGTGTCAGAGCTCGGGACGTAGGCCTCAGGCTGGTAGTAATCGTAGTAGGAGACGAAATACTCCACGGCATTATCCGGGAAGAACTCTTTCATCTCGCCGTAAAGCTGTGCGGCAAGGGTTTTGTTGGGTGCCAGCACCATCGTGGGGCGCTGCAGATCGGCAATCACGTTGGCGATCGTGAACGTTTTGCCGGAGCCGGTTACCCCCAGCAGCGTCTGGTGTGCCAGCCCGTCTTCCAGCCCCTCTTCCAGACGGCGGATCGCCTCAGGCTGATCGCCAGATGGACGGAAAGCAGAATTCAATTTGAACGGTTTACTCATGGGCGACAACCTGATGACGTTATAAGCGGCAGGTGAGTAATTTTACTCGTTGTTGCCAGGATTGCCAGTAAAAAACACTGGATGAAAAACCAGTGGCATGTCAGGATATTTAGCATAGCGCCTGAATGATTAGCGCGATACCGGCCAAAATTTGGACTGTGACAATATAAAACACCAGTCAGGTGAGGTTATCCCCAGAACTTTTTCTTTTTTAACATTTGTCAAGCCAGGTCATGATAGTTTTATGGCAACGGGTGACACTTTCGTGACGGGAATTGCTTTTATCTAAGCAATTAAATTTTAAACGATATTTTCTAAAGCCGCGTTTCGCGTCAATTTGGGCGAAAGCCGCGTCTTCTCTCGCTTAACGCGTGTTTTCTAACTCTAATGCACATGGTTATCCACAGGAATAGTGGATAACTGCTTCCAGCCCATACAGACTGGCGCTCGGCAAATTCCCGGATTTTCCCACGAGACGGCAGGAAAAAATTTTTATAGCTATTTTTTGATGATTAACAGTTGTCTCATTCATAACCAATCGATGAGATATAGCTCACAATTTCATCATTCTGGTTCCTGCACCACAACTCACCACCGCCGGCACCGTTGATGTGCACTCCCCCGCTTTTTTCACCTTCCTCCTGTGACGTAGTCCTAAAAAAGGCGCTTTTTTAAACACTTTCCACTTTCTGGCAGGGGTTTTGCACAATCAACATCGAACCTCACCTACACACATTTTTAAGGAGAGAAAGATGTTGAGTCTGCGTGCAGTGAACCAGTTTTACGGAAGCCAACATACGCTATGGAACGTGGATTTAGATTTTCCGCAAGGGGTGTGTACGGGCGTCGTAGGTCTGCCTGGAATGGGGAAAACCACCCTGATGAATTGCATCGCCGGGAAAGTGCCCGTGGAAAGCGGCACCATCATCTGGCATGAAGCGGGCGCGCCGCCGCGTGATTTGCTGAGCCCGGCGCCAGAACAGCGTTCAGGGCCGGGAATTGGCTATGTCCCGCAAGACAGGCGCATCTTCTCCCAGTTAACGATTGAGGAGAATCTGCATATCGCTATGCGGGCGATGGGGAGGCCCGATCCGCAAGCGAAAAGCGAGGTGTACGATCTGTTACCCGAACTCTACCCGTTACGCCAGACCCGGGCCAACGCCCTTTCGCCAGACGACCAGTACCAGCTGGCTCTGGCCAATGCGCTGGTAACCCGTCCGCGGATGCTGATTCTCGATGAGCCGATGCATGGCGCCGGTCACGGTTTTGCGCATAAGCTGGCACAGCTGCTGATACGCCTGAACCGCGAACTGGGCATGACGGTGCTGCTGGCTGAGCAACGGCTGTCGTTTATTCGCCGGGTCGCGGAACGTTTTTGTATGCTATATCGCGGGCGTAACGTGGCCCAGGGCCACGTTAACGAACTGGACGATGAGCTTATCGCCCACTGGATGTCGCTGGAAGCAAGGCGCTGAGGTCGAGATAGCGCCCGGTTTCGGCCCGTTCGGCCTCGTCCGCAAGCCACGGGATCTCCCCGAGAAAAGGGGCAGGCAAAACGCGCTTAAGCGTCGCCAGATACTCCTGATGCCGCTTGCCCGGGGCAACCACGTCGTTGGCGATCCAGCCCGCCAGACGCAGCCCCGCCTGCGAAACGGCCTGCGCGGTCAACATCGCATGGTTAATACAGCCGAGCTTCACTCCCACCACCAGGATGACCGGGAGCTGCTCGCGCTGCACCCAGTCAGCAAACGTCTGGTCCTGCGAGAGTGGCGTAAACCAGCCGCCGGCCCCCTCCACCAGCACCCAGTCCGCCTGGCGTTCCAGCGACCGTAATCCGGCTGAAAGCACGTCAAAATCAATCGGGCGGCCTTCATCGGCGCTGATGATGTGCGGCGACGTCGGCTCGGCAAAGGTATACGGATTCACCGCGGAATAGGCGAGCTTAAGGGTGCTGTTCCGCTGGAGCGCCAGCGCGTCGGTATTGCGCAGACCTTCTGCGGTCATCTCGCTGCCGGAAGCGACCGGCTTATACCCGGCGGTGTTTTTTCCCAGCCGTCGCGCCGCCTGCAGCAGCGCTGCGCTGGCCACCGTTTTCCCCACTTCCGTATCCGTTCCGGTGACAAAGTAGCGTTCAGTCACGTTCGATAACCCCATGAAAAAGTTGATAAGAGAGCGGGAAATCTCCCCGCTCCTGCGGCCAGGCCAGCTCCAGGCGCTGCAACTGACCCCGGGTGAGCAGTTTTTTCTCGCGTCCGGTGTGCAGATGCGTGGCACCAATCCCCTTCAGCGAGCGCATGGCACTGAGCGCGTCGCTGAAATGGAGGGTGATGGTCTGCACCTGACTCTGATAGCGCCAGCCAGCCAGCGCCTGCGTGACCTGTTCGTGCGGTAAAAACCGGTTTGCGTGCGGCTGTTCATCTACCGCCTGCCAGGCCTGGTTGAGCTCCGGTAACGAGCTTTCCAGCAGCGTGGTAAACGCGACTCTCCCGCCCGGACGCGCCACGCGGTAAAGCTCGCTTAAGGCCTGCGGCAGGCTGCTGCACCATTGCACGGCCAGATGGCTCCAGACCAGGTCGAATTGCGCGTCTGCCAGCGGGATCGCTTCGATATCCGCCACCAGATAGTGATGCGCGGCCTGCTGCTGCCGTGCCTCTGCAAGCATGTCAGGAGAGAGGTCGATGGCCGTCACCTGGCTTCCTGTTTCGCGCCAGTAGCGGCTATTTCCGCCTGGACCGCACCCGGCGTCCAGCACCTGGCTAAAGCACGTTTCGCCGAGCAACGCCAGCAGCCCCTCAGCGCTCTGACGCTGAAGTTCATCGTGCTGTGAGTAGCTGCGCGCGGCCCGGCCAAAGGCCGCCGCAATGGCCTGTTTATTGACTGGCGACATGCAACGCCTCCAGAAGGGCATCAATATCGTCGGCTTCGTGTGCCGCGGTCAGCGTGAGGCGCAGTCGGGCGGTACCCGGCGGCACGGTGGGCGGACGGATGGCCGTGACCCACATCCCCCGCTCGCGCAGCGTATGCGCCAGCGTGAGCGCCAGGCTGTTTTCACCGACGATTACCGGCTGGATTGCGCTCTGCGATTCGGTACTCCGGAAGGGAAGCCGATCCAGACCCTGTCGAAAACGCCGGATGTGTTCCGCCAGACGAGCCCGGCGTTCACGGCCTTCGGCGCTGCGAATCACCCGCACAGACGCAGACAGCGCCACCGCCTGCGCGGGGGGCATACTGGTGCTGTAGATCAGATGACGGGCAAACTGCAGCAGATAGTCGGCGACGGATTCGCTGCACAGCACAGCCGCCCCGCTCACGCCAAAACCTTTGCCGAAGGTGACAATCAGCAGTTCCGGCTTCACCTGCTGCTGATGGGCGCTACCGCGACCCTCATCGCCCATCACGCCAATGCCGTGGGCATCATCCACCAGCACCCAGGCGTTTTGCCGTTTTGCCGCGTCATGCAGCGCGGCAAGCGGCGCGCTGTCGCCATCCATGCTGAACACCCCTTCCGTGACCACCAGCTGTTGCCCGTCGCAGGGTTTACCCAGCAGCGCGGCGAGTTGCCCCGCGTCGTTATGCGCAAAGCGACGCAGCTGCGCCGGGCTTAAATGTGCCGCCTCCAGCAGGGAGGCGTGGCTTAAGCGGTCGGCGACAATACGGTCATTCTTCCCCATCAGCGCGGTAATGACGGCCTGATTGGCCGCGAAACCCGAGATAAACAGCAGCGCGCGCGGGTAGCCCAGCCAGTCGGCAAGCGTCTCCTCCAGCGCCTGGTGCGCGGTGGTGTATCCGCTGACGTGCCCGGACCCGCCGCTGCCCACGCCATACTGCTCCGCGCCCTGCTGCCAGGCGCGGATGATGGCCGGATGCTGGCTCAGCCCGAGATAATCGTTGCTGGAGAAGTTACAAAACTGCCGGTTCTCACGGGTCAGAAAACGGCCTGCGCCGTTTTCGACAACCCTGCGTACGCGAAACGCATCTGCCGCCCGCCGCTCGTCGAGCGCGGAATGGATACGTGTCTCCCAGGTCATACCGCTGCCGCGTTGTAGAACTGGTCGGTGTCGGCATTAATAATCTGCTGCTCCAGCTGCTGCTGTTGTTCGTTATCCCCCGCCAGCACCTCGGTCTGATGCGGGTTCAGCCCCAGCTTGCGGAACAGCTGAACGTCTTTGTCCTCTTCCGGGTTCGGCGTGGTCAGCAGCTTGCAGCCGTAGAAGATGGAGTTGGCCCCGGCCATAAAGCACATTGCCTGGGTCTGCTCGTTCATCTGCTCGCGACCGGCAGAGAGGCGCACATAAGAGGTCGGCATCATGATGCGCGCTACCGCGATGGTGCGGATAAAATCAAACGCATCCACATCCTCGTTATCCGCCAGCGGCGTGCCTTTCACCTTCACCAGCATGTTGATCGGCACGCTTTCCGGTGGCGTCGGCAGGTTCGCCAGCTGCAGCAGCAGACCGGCGCGATCTTTCACCGTCTCACCCAGACCCACGATACCGCCCGAGCACACTTTGATCCCCGCTTCACGCACTTTATCGAGCGTGTCCAGACGCTCCTGATAGGTACGGGTGGTGATGATATTGCCGTAAAACTCCGGCGAGGTGTCGAGGTTGTGATTGTAGTAGTCCAGCCCGGCCGCCGAGAGGCGCTGCGCCTGCTCTTCGTTCAGCGTGCCCAGCGTCATACAGGCTTCGAGACCCATCTCTTTCACGCCCTTCACCATCTGCTCCAGATACGGCATGTCGCGGTCGTGCGGGTTTTTCCACGCCGCGCCCATGCAGAAACGGGTCGACCCGGCGTTTTTCGCCTTACGGGCGGAGTCGAGCACCTGCTCGACCTCCATCAGCCGTTCGGATTCAAGGCCCGTTTTATAGCGCGCGCTCTGCGGGCAATATTTGCAGTCTTCCGGGCAGGCGCCGGTCTTGATGGACAGCAGCGTGCTGACCTGAACATGGCGCGGATCGAAGTGCTGACGATGCACCTGTTGGGCTTCGAACATCAGCTCAAGGAAAGGTTTGTTGAATAATTCAGTGACTTGCGACATCGTCCAGCGTGCGTGGTGAGCCATGGGGCTTCTCCAAAGGGTTTTGTTAATTTTCGGTTCGGTTTATACTCGTAAACCTAAAACTTTTCAAAATGGTTTACAAGTCGATTATGACCCAGGACGATCTCACCTTCGACACGCAGCATATCTGGCACCCTTACACCTCGATGACCCGCCCGCTCCCCGTCTATCCGGTCGCCTCCGCCCACGGCTGCGAGCTGCATCTCGCCAGCGGCGAGCCGCTGATTGACGGGATGTCCTCCTGGTGGGCGGCCATTCATGGGTATAACCACCCGCGCCTGAATGTGGCGATGAAAGCGCAGATTGACCAGATGTCGCACGTAATGTTTGGCGGGATCACCCATCAGCCTGCGGTGGATTTATGTCGTCGGCTGGTGGCGATGACGCCTGACGCGCTGGAGTGCGTATTCCTTGCTGATTCCGGCTCCGTGGCGGTGGAAGTGGCGATGAAAATGGCGCTGCAGTACTGGCATGCCAGAGGGGAGTCCCGTCAGCGGTTCCTCACCTTCCGTAACGGTTATCACGGGGATACCTTCGGGGCGATGTCGGTCTGCGATCCGGATAACTCCATGCACAGCCTCTGGAAAGGGTATCTGCCGGAAAACCTGTTTGCCCCGGCCCCGCAGAGCCGTTTCGACGGCGAGTGGAACGAGATGGACATGGTCGGCTTTGCGCGGCTGATGGCCGCCCACCGCCAGGAGATTGCCGCCGTTATTCTGGAGCCCGTTGTCCAGGGTGCCGGTGGAATGCGGATGTACCACCCGGAATGGCTGAAGCGTATTCGCAGGATGTGCGACCGCGAGGGCATTTTGCTGATTGCCGATGAGATCGCCACCGGTTTTGGCCGCACGGGCAAGCTGTTTGCCTGCGAACATGCGGGTATCACCCCGGATATTCTGTGTCTGGGTAAAGCGCTCACCGGCGGCACGATGACGCTCTCCGCCACGCTCACGACCCGCCAGGTCGCCGACACCATCAGCGACGGCGACGCGGGCTGCTTTATGCATGGCCCGACGTTTATGGGCAACCCGCTGGCCTGCGCGGTAGCGAGTGAAAGCCTGGCGATTCTGGAGAGCGGTGAGTGGCAAACGCAAGTGGCGGCGATCGAAGCGCAGCTGAAAGAAGAGCTGAGCGCCGCCTCGGGAGCGAATTTCGTGGCGGACGTGCGCGTGCTGGGGGCCATCGGGGTGATTGAGACTACCCATCCGGTGAACATGGCGGCGCTGCAGCGCTTCTTCGTGGATCAGGGCGTTTGGGTGCGCCCCTTCGGCAAACTTATCTACCTGATGCCGCCGTATATCATTACGCAGGAGCAGTTGCGTAAATTAACCGCCGCGGTCGTTACAGCCGTTAACAATCCCGCGCATTTCACGATTTAACCCCATGCGTTACACTTTCTGAACGAGTGAATCACGAGGGTAAACCGTATGAAAATCATCAGTAAAGATCTGCGCGACGGTGAAAAGCTGCCGGAGCGTCACGTATTCAACGGCATGGGGTATCAGGGAGACAATATCTCCCCGCACCTGGCGTGGGATGATGTTCCAGCGGGCACCAAAAGTTTTGTCGTCACCTGTTACGATCCGGATGCCCCCACCGGCTCGGGCTGGTGGCACTGGATTGTGGCGAACCTGCCTGCCGATACGCGGGTCCTGCCGCAGGGTTCCGGCTCTGACCTGGTTGCGCTGCCTGAAGGCGCCATTCAGACCCGCACCGATTTTGGCAAAGCAGGTTACGGCGGCGCGGCGCCACCAAAAGGGGAAACCCACCGCTATATCTTTACGGTACACGCGCTGGATGTGGAGAAGATAGACGTGGATGAAGGGGCGAGCGGCGCAATGGTAGGGTTTAACGTGCATTTCCATTCGCTGGGGAGCGCGTCGATTACGGCGATGTATTCGTAAAAAAAGCCGGGTGGCGGCTACGCCTTACCCGGCCTGGATTTCGTACCCGTAGGCCCGGTAAGCGCAGCGCCACCGGGCAAAAAAATCACAGCACCGGCGGCAACAACCCTACCAGACGCCCTTCCTCCAGAAGCTGCATCGCCTTATCAATATCCGGCGCAAAGAAGCGGTCATCATCGTAATGGGATACGTGCTCGCGCAACGTCTGGCGCGCCTGCTCCAGCAGTGGGCTGGATTTCAGGCCTTCACGCAGGTCGATACCCTGACATGCCGCCAGCCACTCCACCGCCAGCACGCCACGGGTGTTGGACGCCATCTCCCACAGACGACGTCCGGCTGCAGGGGCCATGGAGACATGGTCTTCCTGGTTTGCGGAGGTAGGCAGACTGTCCACGCTGTGCGGGTGAGACAGGGCTTTGTTCTCGCTTGCCAGCGCCGCGGCGGTCACCTGGGCAATCATAAAGCCCGAGTTGACGCCGCCGTTACGCACCAGGAACGGTGGCAGCTGGGACATGTGTTTATCCATCATCAGCGCAATGCGGCGCTCGGACAACGCGCCGACTTCGGCAATCGCCAGCGCGATATTATCCGCCGCCATCGCTACCGGCTCAGCGTGGAAGTTACCGCCGGAGACTACCTCGTTTTCCTGGGCGAATACCAGCGGGTTATCGGACACCGCGTTGGCTTCCACCAGCAGCACCTCTGCGGCCTGACGCAACTGCGTCAGACAGGCCCCCATCACCTGCGGCTGACAGCGCAGTGAATACGGATCCTGCACTTTTTCACAGTTGTGGTGCGATTCAGCGATTTCGCTGGTGTCGGTAAGCACGTGACGGTACAGGCTGGCCGCGTCAATCTGCCCGCGCTGGCCGCGTACGTCATGGATGCGCGCGTCGAACGGACGACGCGAGCCCAGCACGGCTTCGGTGGTCAGCGCGCCGCACACAACGGCTGAGGCAAAGAGATCTTCCGCTTCAAACAGGCCGCGCAGCGCGAATGCCGTCGATGCCTGCGTGCCGTTCAGCAGCGCCAGCCCCTCTTTGGCCGCCAGCGTAATCGGAGTGAGTCCCGCTTTTTTCAGCGCCTCTTTCGCCGGGAGCCACTCGCCCTGCCAGCGCGCCTGGCCTTCACTCAGCAGCAGCAGCGACATGTGCGCCAGCGGCGCGAGGTCACCGGATGCACCAACGGAACCTTTCGCCGGGATCCACGGGTAGACTTCGGCATTGACCAGCGCCATCAGCGCCTGGATCACGCTCAGGCGAATGCCGGAGAAGCCGCGCGCCAGGCTGTTGATTTTGAGCACCATCATCAGACGGACAATCTCATCATCCAGCGGCTGGCCAACGCCCGCCGCATGAGACAGCACCAGCGAGCGCTGTAAGTTTTCCAGATCGTGTGTCGCGATGCGGGTCTGCGCCAGCAGCCCAAAGCCGGTATTAATCCCGTAGGCGGTGCGCCCTTCGGCCACAATGGCTTCGACGCAGGCGACGCTGTCGTTGATGGCGGCGTGGGCGCTTTCATCCAGCGAAAGGGTGACCGGTTGACGCCAGACGCTACGCAGCTGCTTGAGGGTCAGTGAGCCGGGTGTGAGTGTTAACGCGTTCATTAATGCTTTCCTTGTGTGGCAGGGATCATCGGCAGGTTGAGTCCCTGCTCTTTGGCACAGTCAATCGCAATGTCGTAACCCGCATCGGCATGACGCATCACGCCGGTTGCCGGGTCGTTGTGCAGCACGCGAGCGATACGCGCGGCGGCTTCATCGGTTCCGTCACAGACGATGACCATCCCGGAATGCTGGGAGAAGCCCATCCCCACGCCGCCACCGTGGTGCAGCGAAACCCAGGTCGCGCCGCTGGCGGTGTTCAACAGGGCGTTCAGCAGTGGCCAGTCGGAGACCGCGTCTGAGCCGTCGCGCATGGCTTCGGTTTCACGGTTCGGACTGGCGACAGAGCCGGAGTCCAGATGGTCGCGGCCGATAACAATCGGCGCGGAGACTTCGCCGCTGCGTACCATTTCGTTAAAGGCCAGCCCGAGCTTTTGACGCCACGCCAGCCCTACCCAGCAGATACGCGCCGGTAAGCCCTGGAAGTTAATGCGCTCGCGGGCCATATCCAGCCAGTGGTGCAGGTGTTCGTCATCGGCGACGATCTCCTTCACTTTGGCATCGGTCTTGTAGATATCTTCCGGATCGCCGGACAGGGCAACCCAGCGGAACGGACCGATACCGCGGCAGAACAGCGGGCGGATATACGCAGGGACAAAGCCCGGGAAGTCAAAAGCGTTATTCACGCCCATCTCTTTCGCCATCTGGCGGATGTTGTTGCCGTAATCGAAGGTTGGAATGCCCATCTGGCTGAAGGCCAGCATGGCGGAGACGTGTTCTGCCATGGAACGTTTCGCGGCCAGCACCGTGCCTTCCGGGTCAGTTTCCGCTTTCTGCTGATAAGCTTCCCACGTCCAGCCTTTTGGCAGGTAACCATGCAGAGGATCGTGGGCGCTGGTCTGGTCGGTCACGAGATCCGGGCGCACGCCGCGGGCGACGAGTTCAGGAAGGATCTCCGCCGCGTTGCCGCACAGGGCAATCGACACCGCTTTGCCTTCAGACGTGTATTTTTTGATACGCGCCAGCGCATCGTCCAGGCTGGTCGCCTGCTCGTCGACGTAACGGGTACGCAGACGGAAATCAATGCGGCTCTGCTGGCACTCAATGTTTAGCGAGCAGGCACCCGCAAGCGTGGCGGCCAGCGGCTGCGCGCCGCCCATACCGCCGAGACCTGCGGTCAGTACCCAGCGGCCTTTCAGCGAGCCATTGTAGTGCTGACGACCGGCTTCCACGAAGGTCTCGTAGGTGCCCTGTACAATCCCCTGGCTGCCGATGTAGATCCAGCTCCCCGCGGTCATCTGGCCATACATCGCCAGCCCTTTGGCGTCGAGTTCGTTGAAATGTTCCCAGGTGGCCCAGTGCGGTACGAGGTTAGAGTTGGCGATCAGCACGCGCGGCGCGTTTTTGTGGGTTTTGAACACCCCCACCGGCTTGCCGGATTGCACCAGCAGGGTTTCGTCGTGTTCGAGTTCAGTCAGGGACTTTACAATTGCGTCATAGCATTCCCAGTTGCGCGCGGCGCGACCAATGCCGCCGTAGACCACCAGCTCGTGGGGGTTTTCCGCCACCTCAGGATCAAGGTTATTCATCAACATGCGCAGCGGGGCTTCGGTGAGCCAGCTTTTGGCGGTAAGGGTGGTGCCGCGCGCGGCGCGGACATCCTGCTGGCGGTATTTACCTGACGACATTGTGTGCTCCTCATACGGGACAGATGATGCATTTAGATATACTTGTATAGACAAGCACACACAAGGTCGTATTTAACAAAAAAGATACAATTTTGTTATATTGCGTTAGCTATCACGCTTTTAAAACTTATGACATAAAGTGGCCCTGCAGCCGGTAGCGATTCCCCGGGAATAGCAGCCGGGCATGCGACACAATATGTGACGATGACCAGGTTCGGCGGCGGATCAGCAGGCACGGATCGTGTTCTTTAATGCGCAGACGTTCGCACTCCTGCGGGGTGGCGCGCACGGCTTCCACAATGTGCTCCCCTTCCGTCAGCGGGGCGACCAGCGAAAGATAGGCGTGGGGCGTGGTTTGGGTGTAATCCTGGTTCAGATACTCCGGGATCCGTTCGGCGTTGACGCAGCGATCTTCAATCTGCACCGGAATGTCGTTTTCAAAATGCACCATCACGGAGTGGAAGATGCGGCTTCCCTCCCTGACGTTAAGCTCTGCGGCCTGCTCGGCGCTGGCCTGCGTCTCTTCCAGCACCAGCACTTCACAGCGATGCTGATGATTACGCGCGGCAATCTCGTCCGCAATACTGCGGATTTCAAACAGGGCGGATTGCCCTTTCGGTTCTGCCACAAACGTCCCGACTCCCTGCAGACGTACCAGAAGCCCTTCATCGGTCAGCTCGCGCAGCGCCCGGTTGATAGTCATCCGGCTAAAACCAAACTGCGCCACCAGATCGGCCTCCGACGGAATGCGATCGTGCGGCCGCCAGACGCCGGTGGCGATTTTCTCGCTAATCGCCTGCTTCACCTTTTCGTAGAAAGGCGCGGGAGGGCTCGACTGCGGCAGCGGTGAGCGTGAAAACATCATGACTCCTTAAATGCTGTTATGCCCACCAGTGAGCAATTTGCCAGGCCAGACGGGCGGCGAGCTTTGCGCCCTGTCCGTCCCGATCGTAGTGCGGGTTAAACTCTACCAGATCGGCGGCCTGAAGCTTACCGCTACGGCAGATATGTTCGATGACAGGCAGGAGATCCAGAGCCGGTATGCCTAACGCAGCCGGTGCGGAAACAGCCGGCATTTCGCCTGCGGGCAGGACATCCAGATCGATCGTCAGGTAGATACGATCGGCCTGCGCCAGCACCTTTTCCACGGCGGATAACGCATCGCGTCTGAAATGCAGATCTTCCACCAGCGTGACGTTCAGACGTTCAGCCTCATCCCACAGCGCCTGCGTGTTCGCCGCCCGGCTTACGCCTAAACAGGCGTAGCGAAATTCCCGCTCGCGTTCATCGCAATGGCGTGCCAGCTGGCGAAACGGCGTGCCGGATGTCGCGCGCTCGGCCTTGCGCAGGTCAAGATGTGCGTCAAGGTTAATCACCGCCACGCGCTCGTCTGGGAAAGCATCCAGAATGCCCCGGCCATGCGCCCAGGCGGTTTCGTGCCCGCCGCCAAAGACCAGCGTGCGCATTCCGGACTGCTGGCAGGCGGTAACGGCATCGCTTAACGCCTGCTGGGCCGCTTCGAGCTCGTCTCCTTCCACACAGACCGAGCCCATATCCGCCAGCCGCTCGTGTCCCTGGTGGCTTGCCATGTTCGCCAGCGCCTTACGCAGGATATCCGGTGCCTGTCCGGCACCGGGCCTGCCCTGATTGCGTTTAACCCCTTCATCACATTCAAAGCCTATCAATGCAATGCCGCCTGGCAGGGGGGTAAACGTTGCCTGCTGTTGTATGGTCTGAAAAATACGCGTTGCATTGCTGGCCTCAGCGCTGTCGTCACGCCCCTGCCAGACCGATTCTGCAACGGGCCGCCATAACCTCATACTGCCTCCCCACGGAAAATACGCTGATACAGCGGATTGCGTCCCGGCTCGTAGACCATCTCTACCGGATGATGAGCATCCCAGACGATAAAATCAGCGACGAAGCCTGCCCGTAGCTGTCCGTGGGTTTTACCGCGGCCCAGCGCCTGCGCGGCATGTCGCGTCACGCCAGCCCAGGCTTCTTCAGGCGTCAAGCTAAACTGTACGCAGGCCATGTTCATCGCCAGGTGCAGGCTGGCAAACGGGCTCGTCCCAGGGTTATAGTCGGTGGCGACAGCCATCGGCACACCCTGTCTTCTGAGCTGTTCCACCGGCGGACGCTGGCGCTCCTGAAGAAAATAGAATGCGCCGGGCAGCAGAACCGCAACCGTACCGCTTTGCGCCATCGCCTGAACACCTGCATCATCCAGGTATTCGATATGATCGGCCGACAGCCCGTTAAATCGGCTAACCAGCGCCGCACCGCCCAGATTTGAAAGCTGTTCCACATGCCCTTTTACCGGGATACCGAGCGCAGTCGCCGCCTGGAAGAGTCGCTCGGTTTGCGACGGCGTAAAGCCGACGTTTTCACAAAACACGTCCACCGCTTCAAACAGCTCTTTTTGCCACAGCGCGGGCATGATCTGCTCGCAGACCATCGTAAGGTATGCATCCGGATCGTGTTTGTATTCCGTCGGAACCGCATGCGCGGCCAGCAGCGTTGGGCTGATATCAATCGGGTTATTCAGGCTCAGCTGGCGCGCCACCTGCAGCATCTTCTCTTCGGCATCGGCGTTTAGGCCATATCCGGACTTGATTTCAAGGGTGGTGACACCTTCGTTCATCAGACGCTGAAGCCGCTGCTGCGCCAGCTTAAGCAGCGTTTCGGGTGAGCTGTTGCGCGTCGCCGTCACGGTAGCGTTAATTCCGCCGCCCTGCGCGCTGATGGTTTGATAAGAGACGCCATTCAGCCGCTGCTCCCACTCCGCCGCGCGATCGCCGCCAAACACGAGATGGGTATGGCAATCAATCAGGCCTGGCGTCACCAGACGCCCCTGAAGATCGACGCAGTGACGGTGTCCATAAGGAATGTCAGATTCAGGGATCACAGCCGCAAGGGTGTGGCCGCGCACGACCAGGGCGTGTTGCTCTTTCAGTCCATATGGCGCAGCAACATCTGGCGCCATTGTCGCCAGGCGCGCATTTCGCCATATTACATCGTCAGGAAGGATCTGCTGCATGGGCATTCCACTTGTCATGGGTTGTATAGACATTTATTTTCATCTGCCGTCTGCTGTCAACCGTAATAAGGGAAAATGTTATTTATTTGTGACGACTTTCCCGCCCCCTGCGGGCGAAAAATGCAACTTTTACCCTTTT
This sequence comes from Enterobacter sp. HSTU-ASh6, assembly GCF_026319105.1. NCBI lineage: Bacteria > Pseudomonadati > Pseudomonadota > Gammaproteobacteria > Enterobacterales > Enterobacteriaceae > Enterobacter > Enterobacter sp. HSTU-ASh6. Next base: position 20,424 of record NZ_WSPD01000027.1, read on the forward strand.
TATCTTCCCGTTTCGCTCAACTTAGTATAAAAAAGCAGGCTATTTCGTCTGTCCCGTAAAGACTTGCATACCCAGGAGCTTCACCTTGAACATTTCCAGGATTTCCCGTCTGGCGTTGGCACTCGCCTTTGGCGTGACCTTATCCGCATGCAGTTCAACACCACCGGACCAGCGACCGTCTGAGCAGGTCGCCCCCGGCACCGCATCCCGCCCGATTTTGTCCGCGGATGAAGCGAAGAACTTCGATCGTGCGCACTATTTCTCGGCGATGGATCCTAACGCTGCGCCGTGGACCCCGTCTTCTATTAACCTGCCGAAACAGCCAGATTTCGTGGTTGGCCCGGCGGGTGCGCAGGGCGTAACGCATACCTCTATTCAGGCTGCGGTGGATGCTGCCATCACTAAACACAGCGCGTCTCGCCAGTACATTGCTATCCTGCCAGGTGAATACGAAGGCACCGTCTATGTTCCGGCGGCGCCAGGCAGCATTACCCTGTACGGTCTGGGCGAAAAAGCGATCGATGTTAAAATTGGCCTGGCGATTGATTCCGAAATCGACAGCAACGCCTGGCGTCATCTGGTCAACCCTGCCGGCAAATACATGCCGGGCAAACCGGCGTGGTATATGTTTGATAACTGCCAGAGCAAGCGTTCCGCCACCGTTGGCGTGATGTGCTCAGCGGTATTCTGGTCTCAGAATAACGGTCTGCAACTGCAAAACCTGACCATTCAGAATACCCTGGGTGACAGTGTTGATGCCGGTACCCACCAGGCCGTTGCGCTGCGTAGCGATGGCGATAAAGTCCAGATCAACAACGTCAACATTCTCGGCCGTCAGAACACCTTCTTCGTGACCAACAGCGGCGTGCAGAACACCCTGCAGAATAACCGACTGACCCGTACGCTGGTGACCAACAGCTACGTTGAAGGTGACGTGGATCTGGTCTCCGGTCGTGGTGCAGTGGTGTTTGATAATACGGACTTCCGCGTGGTGAACTCGCGTACCCAGCAGGAAGGCTATGTGTTTGCGCCAGCCACCCAGTCTAACCTGTTCTACGGTTTCCTTGCTGTGAACAGCCGCTTTAACGCTGCCGGTGACGGCGTGGCGCAGCTGGGTCGCTCCCTGGATGTGGACTCTGCGACCAACGGCCAGGTGGTGATCCGCGACAGCGTGATCAACGAAGGCTTCAATATGGCGAAGCCATGGGCCGATGCCGCAATTTCCAAACGTCCGTTCTCCGGCAATACCGGTACGGTGGATGATAAAGGGAACGTGCAGCGCAACCTGAACGACGCTAACTTCAACCGCATGTGGGAATACAACAACCGCGGTCTGGGTAGCAACGTGGTGGCTGAGCCGAAGCAGTAATAAGATGAGAGTAAAAGGGGGAGTTCAATCCCCCTTTTTACTGCGACTGAATGCGTCAGGCTCCAAACTTAAGATACGCATCCAATAGTTGCATAATCGCAACCATGAGTTGCAGGAACAGAATTGCCCATTCCACACCGCTCATACGCCACTCCTTTGGTATTACCCGTCATACTTCAAGTTGCAGGTGCGTTGGCTACACTCGTTCACCCCAGTCACGTACTTATGTACGCTCCTGGGGATTCACTCCTTTGCCGCCTTCCTGCAACTCGAATTATTTAGGGTATAGAGCACTTCTCCTCTGGTTTACCTTTCCGCTGCCTGTCACCAGAGGTGTGTTGGTTATGTTTTGATGTGCTCCGCAGTTTAGGCACTGTCGGCACCACCCGACAGCCAGGACTTAAAAAGGACCCTGAAGTGCGGAACTGCAACACATCAAACCAACGGACAGAATGATATCAGACCATAACTGTACATAAAAACAGTTGTGAGAAGTTTAGGAATTTATAAAGAGAAATCATATAACAAACTGATTCTATTGAAGATAAATAGTGAGCATCCCTTCATAATTCCTTTTATTCGTTGATGATGAATTTACATCATGCTAAGCCAATATTATGATGGTCGCGTTGGTTACGTTTTGATGTGCTCACCCGGCTACCACCGGGCATAAAAAAACCTCGCATTCGCGAGGTTTTTTGTTTTAAGCCGCTTAATGAGCGTTTACCACCACCCACATCGGCCCCTGGCCGACGGCATAGCGCCCTTTCTCTTCCAGCAGACCCTGCTCGCCTTTAATTTCGTACAGCGCGATGTGGTGGGATTTCTGCCCCGCCGCAATCAGGAACTTACCGCTGTGATCGATATTAAAGCCGCGCGGCTGGGTTTCCGTTGGCTGGAAGCCTTCAATGGCCAGCACGCTGCCGTCCTCGGAAACGCTGAAAACGGTAATCAGGCTGGAGGTACGGTCACAGGCGTACAGATGACGACCATCTGGCGTGATGTGAATATCCGCCGCCCAGCGGGTGTCGGAGAAGTCAGACGGCATCATATCCAGCGTCTGCACACACTCAATCTGGCCGTTAGGATCTTTTAGTTCCCATACGTCCACAGAGCTGTTCAGCTCGTTCACCACGTAGGCATACTGCTGGTTCGGATGGAAGACCATATGACGCGGGCCCGCGCCTTCAACGGTAGTGACTTCCGCCGGATTCTGCGCCACCAGGTGACCATCGTCGCTCAGGGTGAACAGACAGATACGATCCTGCTTGAGCGCAGGCACCCACAGCGTGCGGTTATCCGGAGAGATATTCGCCGAGTGGCAGCCTTCCAGCCCTTCCACCACATCCACGGTTTCAACCGGGATGCCCTCTTCCAGACGCGTTACGCTAACACAACCGGCGTTATACGAGCCGCTGAAGACAAAGTTGCCTTTACGATCGGTAGAAATGTGGGTTGGGCTGCCCGGCAATGGCGCTTCGGCAGTGTAAGTCAGCGCGCCGTCGTCCGGAGAAATGCGATAGGCCAGCACGCGAAACTCCGGGCGCACACCCACGTACAAGAAACGTTTATCCGGGCTGATGACCATCGGCTGTACCTGGCCTGGCACATCAACAACCTGAACCAGCGTGAGTGTCCCTTCGGTATTTAAGCGCCAGACGTGGATCTGCTGGCTTTCAGGACTGGCGGTATAAACGGTTTGTTTCATGAATATTCACTCCTCACTGCGCATGAAAGTAGTTAACTTTTGACGGTGAATGCTGAATTGTCGACAGGAATTTTGAAGCCTTCGCCTCTCGGTGTACCATCCCATCAAAACGTAAATTCAATATTAACCCGGGAAAACAGATGACCTCGCGTGTGATTGCTCTGGATTTAGACGGTACCTTACTGACGCCGCAAAAAACCCTTCTCCCCTCTTCTCTGGAAGCGCTTAAACGCGCGCAGGAAGCGGGATATCAACTCCTTATAGTAACGGGTCGACATCACGTTGCCATTCACCCTTTTTATCAGGCACTGGCGTTAGATACACCTGCAATTTGCTGTAATGGCACTTATTTGTATGATTATCAGGCAAAAAAGGTTTTAGCATCCGACCCGCTGCCGGTACCCCAGGCGCTGCAGTTGATTGATCTGCTTGATGAGCATGACGTTCACGGCCTGATGTATGTGGACAACGCAATGGTCTACGAGCGTCCAACCGGCCATGTGGTGCGCACCAGCAACTGGGCGTTGTCTCTGCCTGAAGCCCAGCGTCCGGTCTTTACTCAGGTTTCCTCCCTGCGTCAGGCCGCTCAGGATGTTGAGGCGATCTGGAAATTCGCCCTGACGGATGAAGATACCACCAAACTAAATAGCTTCGCGAAACACGTGGAACAGACGCTGGGTCTGGAGTGCGAATGGTCCTGGCACGATCAGGTGGATATTGCCCGCAAGGGTAACAGCAAAGGCAAGCGTCTGGCGCAGTACGTGGAGTCCCAGGGCGGGTCGATGCAGGACGTGATTGCCTTTGGCGATAACTACAACGACATCAGCATGCTGGAAGCCGCCGGTACAGGTGTGGCGATGGGCAATGCCGATGATGCCGTGAAGGCGCGCGCCAACGTGGTGATTGGTGACAACACCTCCGACAGCATCGCGCAGTACATTTATACCCACCTGCTGTAATCAGGTAGTGATTGAGACGCTCTTGATTTGCGCGTAAAGCCACAGGCCGGGTTTGATCCCCAACTCATCCCGGGCCCAGGGGCTGATGCGCGCCCAGAGCGTTCTGCTCCCCACCTCCAGCTTCACTTCCACCTGGCCGTTATCATCAAAACACTCTGCCACTTTGGCACGCAGAATATTTCGAATGCTGGTCTGCAGCGGGGGTTGTAAAACCAGAGAGACATCCGAGGCCTGAATGCGGATCCGCAGGACTGACTGCAGCGGTTTATCGATCCGGTTAACCCACAGATGCTGATCGCCCAATGCCAGCGCGGTCATCGCGTAGTGCGGATGGTGTTCCAGAACGCTCACTTTCAGAATGCTGCTCTGCTGCTCTTTCGGTAGCCAGGGATGCATTACGCTGCTGCCCCATACCTCTTCCAGTTTGCCGAAGGCCTTCACGCTGCCCTCTTCCAACACCAGCACGTTATCGGCCAGATGCAGGATCTCATCCAGCGAATGGCTGACGTAGAGCATCGGGATGTTGATTTCACGCGTCAGGCGCTGCAGATAAGGCAGGAGCTCACGTTTACGCGGAATATCCAGCGAGGCCAGCGGTTCGTCAAGCAGCAGCAGTTCGGGTGCGGTCAGCAACGCGCGGCCAATCGCCACGCGCTGTTTCTCTCCGCCGGAAAGCGAAGAAGGCAGTCTGTCGAGCAGCGGTTCAATACCTAACAGCGCGACCAGTTTATCAAACTGCGGAGCCATGCTTTTCGCCATGCCGTAACGCAGGTTGCCGCGCACGCTGTAGTGCGGGAATAAGCGTGCATCCTGGAAAACATAGCCAATACGACGTTTATCAGGCGACAGATATACCTTATTTTCCACGTCATTTAAGACGCGGTTATTCAATACAATCCGTCCTGACTGCGGACGGGTCAGGCCGCTTATCGCATTAATCAACGACGTTTTGCCCGCCCCTGAGACGCCAAAAATAGCGGTGATACCGCTTGCAGGCAGCGTCTCGTTAAGCGTCAGGGTATGGTTTCCCAGCGTCTGAGTGAAATGAAGCTCAAGCATGTCTATTTCCCCATCCGCTCACGACTGACTCTCGCCAGCCATTCCGACACCAGCAGCGATACCAGGGCTAACACAATGGAGATGATGCACAGCCGCGCTGCGGCCCCCTCTCCTCCCGGCGTCTGGATCAGGGTATACATGGCCGAAGGAAGGGTTCGCGTCTCGCCGGGAATGTTCGACACAAAGGTGATCGTGGCGCCAAACTCGCCGAGCGACCGGGCGAAGGCCAGCACCGTGCCGACAATAATACCCGGCAGCGTGAGCGGAAGTGTGATGGTGAAAAAGACGCGCCAGCGCCCGGCGCCCAGCGTGCGTGCTGCCTGTTCGAGCTTCATGTCCACACCTTCCAGCGCAAGGCGGATCGCTCTCACCATCAACGGGAATGACATCACCGCTGCGGCCAGGACCGCCCCGCGCCAGCTAAACGCAAATGTCAGCCCAAACCAGTCATAAAGTTTTTCGCCAATAAAACCGCGTCGCCCCATCGAAATCAGCAGCAGATAACCTACCACCACGGGCGGCAACACGAGCGGAAGATGCAGCACGCTGTCGAGCAGCGCTTTGCCGGGAAACTGACAGCGAACCAGTAACCAGGCAAAGAAGATCCCAAAGGGCAAACTCAGCGCAACCGCCAGGGAAGAGACTTTCAGGCTCAGCAGAACAGCCTGCCATTCAGGATCGGTCAATATCATCAGTGAGTCGTAAATCCATAACGTTTAAAGATTGCGGACGCGTGCGGCCACTTCAGATAATCGAGGAAAGCCGTCACGGTCGCATTTTTATGTCCATCAACAATCGCAACAGGGTATTCCACTTTCTTGTGGGAGTCTTCCGGGAACGTTGCGACCACTTTCACCCCCTTGCTGGCCACGGCATCAGAGCCGTAGACAATGCCCAGCGGGGCTTCGTTGCGTTCCACCAGCGCCAGTGCGCCGCGAACATCTTCTGCCGGCGCCAGTTTCGGCGACAGCGTCTCCCACGCGCCCAGTTTTTGCAGCGCTTCTTTGGCGTAAATGCCGGCCGGAACATGATCCGGATCCCCCACCGCCAGACGCCCCCCGTTCAGAAGCCGGGTCCAGTCTGTTGCTTTGTTGATGGTGATGTCAGCCTGGGCACTGGCTTTCGGCGCTACGACAACCAGGCTATTACCCAGCAGCGTTTCGCGGGTTGACGCATCAATCGCTTTTTTCTCCGCTGCGTAATCCATCCACTTCTGGTCCGCCGAAATGAATAGATCCGCCGGTGCGCCCGCTTCTATCTGGCGCGCCAGCGTAGAGGAAGAGGCAAACGAGGAGACCACCTCGACGTTGTTCTCTTTTTTATACGCCGCCGCGATATCCTGCAGCGCATTGGTCAGCGACGCCGCCGCAAAGACCGTTATTTTGCCGTCGTCCGCCAGCGCATGTCCGGTAAGCGAAAGCGTCAGCGCAGCCCCTGCGAAAAGGCGTACCCATGAACGTGCCATTTGTCACTCCTGTCAGTAGCGTTATATACACATTAATATAACGATATCGTCAGGGAGATCCCAGCGTTTATTCGTACCGCTCAAGGGGTAAACCGGTGTCATCTGTAAAAGAGTATCGGTGAAAAGAAGAAAAACTTGAGAGCAAAACGCCCGGACTGGCCGGGCGTTTTGTGGGGAATCAATGCTGTTTTTTAGCGCGGTCTCTGTGACCAATGTTCGAAAAGACGTTGAACACTTCACCCAGGCCGTAGATGGCACCGAGGATGATGGCCATCACTACTGGTACCATGATCACGGCGAATACCAGACTTTTCAACAACTCTAACATGGTTTTCTCCAGATATTGTGAATGGCTTATTCTACCCTTTCAGGTGAGAAAAACATCCCCTTTTGTGCGGTACCCTTTGCGCCCTGCACCATTTGGGTCACAATACCCTTTTTTGCCAGGATACTGTTATGCAGGCCGAAATTCTCCTTACTCTCAGACTTCAGCAAAAGCTTTTCGCCGATCCGCGACGTATCACCCTGCTTAAACAGATAGAACAAACGGGCTCAATTAGCCAGGGGGCGAAAAATGCCGGGATCAGCTATAAAAGCGCCTGGGATGCCATCAATGAGATGAACACCCTGAGCGAACATCCGCTGGTAGACAGGGCCACGGGCGGCAAAGGCGGAGGTGGCGCAATCGTGACACGTTACGGCCAGCGCCTTATTCAGCTTTACGATCTGCTGGCCCGGATCCAGCAAAAAGCGTTTGATGTGCTGAGTGACGACGATAACGTGCCGCTGGACAGTTTGCTGGCCGCTATTTCCCGCTTCTCATTACAAACTAGCGCCCGCAACCAGTGGTTTGGCACAGTGACGGCGCGCGATAATCTGCAGATACAGCAGCATATTGAGATCCTGCTTGCCGATGGTACCACCCGTCTGAAAGCCGCCATCACGGCGCAGAGCGCAGAGCGTCTTGGACTCGATGAAGGAAAAGAGGTGCTGGTGCTGCTGAAAGCGCCGTGGGTCAACGTCACACGAAATCCCGACGCGGCAAAGGCAGCAGATAACCAGCTTCAGGGCACCATCAGCCGTATCGAACGCGGCGAAGCGCAGTGCGAAGTGCTGATGACCCTGGCAGACGGGCAAATGCTGTGCGCGACGGTACCGATCAGCGAGGCGGACGATTTAGAAGAAGGTGCTGTCGTCACCGCCTGGTTCAACGCAGACCGGGTGATTATCGCCACTTTGTGCTAAGCACATTGACAATCGTACCGACAGTGCGTATCCCTGATAACTATTGCTGCAAAAACAGGGATAAATCATGTCATCATTGCATATTTCGCAAGGCACGTTTCGTCTTGGCGATACCCGAACGCTGACGATTGCTGATTTGACAATACGCGCAGGTGAAAGCTGGGCGTTTGTCGGCACCAACGGCAGCGGTAAATCTGCCCTGGCCCGCGCGCTGGCCGGAGAGCTTCCCCTCCTTAAAGGTGAAAACCAGAGCGAGTTTACCCGCCTGACGCGCCTCTCATTTGAACAACTGCAAAAGCTGGTGAGCGACGAGTGGCAGCGCAACAACACCGATTTACTCAGCCCGGGCGAAGACGATACCGGCCGCACGACGGCGGAAATCATTCAGGATGAGGTGAAGGATCCTGCCCGCTGTCAGCGCCTGGCAGAACAGTTTGGCATTTCCGCCCTGCTGACCCGACGCTTCAAATACCTCTCCACCGGTGAGACGCGGAAAACGCTGCTTTGTCAGGCCCTGATGAGCGAGCCTGAACTGCTGATCCTCGACGAACCGTTCGACGGCCTTGACGTGCAGTCCCGTGCGCAGCTGGCAGCCCTGCTGGCGTCGCTGAATCAGCAGGGATATACCCTCGTGCTGGTGCTTAACCGCTTTGATGAGATCCCGGATTTTATCCAGCATGCAGGCGTACTGGCCGATTGTAATCTGGCCGAGACAGGGGAAAAATCGGCGCTGCTTAAGCAGGCGCTCATCGCCCAGCTCGCACACAGCGAACGGCTTGACGGAATTACCCTTCCGGAACCCGACGCCCCTTCGGCTCGCCACGCGCTTGATCCCCACCAGCCGCGCATCGTGCTGCGTGATGGCGTGGTTTCGTATGACGATCGACCGATCCTTAACCACCTGAGCTGGACGGTTAATCCTGGGGAGCACTGGCAAATTGTCGGCCCCAACGGCGCGGGAAAATCGACGCTGCTGAGTCTGATCACCGGCGATCACCCGCAGGGTTATAGCAACGATCTGACGCTGTTTGGCCGCCGTCGCGGCAGCGGTGAAACTATCTGGGATATCAAAAAACACATTGGCTACGTCAGCAGCAGCCTGCATCTGGATTACCGGGTCAGCACCACGGTACGCAACGTGATCCTCTCAGGCTATTTTGACTCCATCGGCATTTATCAGGCGGTATCGGATAAACAGCAAAAGCTGGCTCAGCAGTGGCTGGACATTCTGGGCATGGATAACCGGGTCGCTGACGCGCCGTTTCATAGCCTGTCATGGGGACAGCAGCGCCTGGCGCTGATCGTGCGCGCGCTGGTGAAACATCCTACGCTGCTCATTCTGGATGAACCCCTTCAGGGGCTGGATCCGCTCAATCGACAACTTATCCGCCGCTTTGTGGATGTGCTGATTAGCGAAGGCGAAACGCAGCTGCTGTTCGTTTCACACCATGCCGAAGATGCCCCCGCCTGCATCACGCATCGTCTTGAATTTGTTCCGGACGGGGAACAGTATCATTATCAGCTCAGCAAAATCGATTAACCTTCGGAGGGCCAGGCCCTCCGTTTTTCAGATAACCTGCACTAAGACATCTCTATCCCGTTGATCTACAATGCCTCATGGCTGCTGAAAATCGGATTTTAAAAACAGTGTAAACGATTCCACTATTTTATCCCATGTCACACTTTTCGCGTCTCTGTTATGCTATGGTTATTACATACCATAAGCCCAATGGAGCGAATTATGCGAGTTCTGGTAACAGGTGGTAGCGGTTACATAGGTAGTCATACCTGCGTGCAGCTGCTGCAAAACGGTCATGATGTCATCATCCTCGATAACCTGTGCAACAGTAAGCGCAGCGTGCTGCCTGTGATTGAACGTCTTGGCGGGAAACAGCCAACATTCGTCGAAGGCGACATCCGCAATGAAGCGCTGATGACCGAGATCCTTCACGACCATGCTATTGAAACGGTGATCCACTTCGCCGGCCTGAAAGCCGTCGGGGAGTCGGTCGCAAAGCCGCTCGAGTATTACGACAATAACGTCAACGGTACGCTGCGTTTAATCTCTGCGATGCGCGCCGCAAACGTGAAGAACTTCATCTTCAGCTCTTCCGCGACCGTCTATGGCGATCAGCCTAAAATTCCTTACGTTGAAAGTTTCCCAACCGGTACGCCACAAAGCCCGTATGGCAAGAGCAAACTAATGGTGGAGCAAATCCTGACCGATCTGCAAAAAGCACAGCCTGAGTGGAGCATCGCGTTGCTGCGCTACTTCAACCCGGTGGGCGCTCATCCGTCTGGCGATATGGGTGAAGACCCGCAGGGCATTCCGAATAACCTGATGCCGTATATCGCCCAGGTGGCGGTAGGTCGTCGTGAGTCACTGGCTATTTTCGGCAATGATTATCCAACGGAAGATGGCACCGGCGTGCGTGACTATATTCACGTGATGGATCTGGCTGACGGCCACGTGGCGGCGATGCAGCAGCTGGCCGACAAACCGGGCGTACATATTTACAACCTCGGCGCCGGTATCGGTAGCAGCGTGCTGGATGTGGTTAACGCCTTCAGCAAAGCCTGCGGCAAGCCGGTGAACTACCACTTCGCTCCGCGTCGCGAAGGCGATCTCCCGGCGTACTGGGCCGATGCCTCCAAAGCCGATAAAGAGCTTAACTGGCGTGTCACCCGCACGCTTGATGAAATGGCACAGGATACCTGGCACTGGCAGTCGCGCCATCCGCAGGGGTATCCGGACTAAGGATCCGTCATGACTTCGTTTAATCCCGTCGATCATCCGCATCGTCGTTTTAACCCGCTAAGCGGGCAATGGATTTTGGTTTCTCCGCATCGCGCCAAGCGCCCCTGGCAGGGGGCGCAAGAGACGCCTGCGAAACAAACGCTGCCACAGCACGACCCGGACTGCTTCCTGTGTCCGGGCAACACGCGCGTAACGGGAGATAAAAACCCGGACTATAAAGGCACCTTCGTTTTTACCAATGATTTTGCCGCCCTGATGACCGACACGCCGGACGCGCCTGCGAGCCACGATCCGCTGATGCGCTGTGAAAGCGCCCGAGGGACCAGCCGTGTGATCTGCTTCTCGCCCGATCACAGCAAAACGCTGCCGGAGCTGAGTGTTGAGGCACTGCAAGAGGTGGTCAGTACCTGGCAGGCACAAACCGCGGAGCTGGGCCAGACTTACCCGTGGGTACAGGTTTTTGAAAATAAAGGCGCGGCCATGGGCTGCTCTAACCCGCACCCGCATGGTCAGATCTGGGCGAACAGTTTCCTGCCCAACGAAGCCGAGCGTGAGGACCGTCTGCAGAAAGACTATTACGCCGAAAATGGCTCGCCAATGCTGGTGGATTACACGCAGCGCGAACGGGCCGACGGCAGCCGGACCGTGGTGGAAACTGAACACTGGCTGGCCGTTGTGCCTTACTGGGCAGCCTGGCCGTTTGAAACGCTGCTGCTGCCGAAAGCGCACGTTCAGCGCATCACCGATCTCAGCGACGCGCAGCGCGACGACCTTGCTCTGGCGCTGAAAAAACTGACCAGCCGTTACGACAACCTGTTCCAGTGCTCCTTCCCGTACTCAATGGGCTGGCACGGCGCACCGTTTAACGGGGAAGAGAATCAACACTGGCAGTTGCATGCCCATTTCTATCCGCCGTTGCTGCGCTCTGCGACGGTGCGTAAATTTATGGTGGGCTATGAAATGCTGGCGGAAACCCAGCGTGACCTGACGGCGGAACAGGCGGCAGAACGTCTGCGTGCCGTTAGCGACGTCCACTATCGCGAATCAGGAGTCTAAAAATGAGTCTGAAAGATAAAACACAATCCCTGTTTGCTGAAAAATTTGGCTACCCTGCCACCCACGTTATCCAGGCGCCTGGCCGCGTTAACCTGATTGGTGAACACACCGACTACAACGACGGTTTTGTTCTGCCCTGCGCCATTGACTACCAGACGGTCATCAGCTGTGCAAAACGCGACGATCGTAAAGTCCGCGTGATTGCCGCAGATTACGGTAATGAGACGGACGAATTTTCCCTCGATGCTCCGATTGTGACGCACGACAGCCAGCAGTGGTCTAACTACGTGCGCGGCGTAGTGAAACATCTGCAAAAACGTAATAAGAATTTTGGTGGTGCGGATCTCGTCATCAGCGGCAACGTTCCGCAAGGTGCGGGCTTAAGCTCCTCTGCGTCTCTGGAAGTCGCCGTTGGCACCGTCTTCCAGCAGCTTTATCATCTGCCGCTGGATGGCGCGCAAATTGCGCTCAACGGTCAGGAAGCGGAAAACCAGTTCGTGGGCTGTAATTGCGGCATCATGGACCAGCTGATCTCTGCGCTGGGCAAAAAAGAACACGCGCTGCTGATTGACTGCCGGACGCTAGGGACCAAAGCCGTTCCTCTGCCAAAAGGTGCGGCAGTCGTGATTATCAACAGTAACTTTAAACGCACGCTGGTGGGCAGCGAATACAACACGCGCCGCGAACAATGTGAAACGGGCGCTCGCTTCTTCCAGCAATCTGCCCTGCGCGACGTTACGCTTAATGAATTCAATAAAGTGGCACACGAGCTGGATCCTATTGTCGCCAAACGCGTTCGTCACGTACTGACAGAAAACGCCCGTACCGTTGAAGCGGCGTCCGCGCTGGCGAAAGGCGATTTGAAACGTATGGGTGAGCTGATGGCGGAATCGCATGCCTCCATGCGTGATGATTTTGAAATCACCGTTCCGCAGATTGATACGCTGGTTGAGATCGTGAAAGCGGCAATTGGCGATAAAGGCGGCGTGCGTATGACCGGCGGTGGCTTCGGGGGCTGTATTGTTGCCCTGGTGCCGGAAGAACTTGTTCCTGCCGTCCAGCAGGCGGTGGAGAAACAGTACGAAGCAAAAACAGGTATTAAAGAAACTTTCTACGTGTGTAAAGCATCACAAGGAGCCGGACAGTGCTAAACGAAACACCCACTCTCGCACCGGATGGTCTGCCGTATCGCCTGTTAACCCTGCGCAACAGCGCAGGGATGGTGGTTACGCTGATGGACTGGGGAGCCACGCTGCTCTCTGCCCGCGTCCCCATGCCGGATGGCAGCGTACGCGAAACCCTTCTCGGCTGCGCCTCGCCTGAGCAGTATATTCATCAGTCCGCCTATCTGGGCGCGTCTGTCGGACGCTATGCTAACCGCATCGCGAAAAGCCGTTTTGAACTCGACGGCGTGCAGTGCACCCTGCTTCCAAGCCAGGGTGAAAACCAGCTCCACGGCGGGCCAGAAGGCTTTGATAAACGCCGCTGGAAAATTGTCCGGCAAAACGACGGCGAAGTGCTGTTCTCACTGGATTCCCATGATGGCGATCAGGGCTTCCCGGGTAACCTTACCGCTTTCGCGCGCTTTACGTTGACCGACGACAACCGTATCGCCATTGAATACCGTGCAACGGTCGACAAGCCGTGTCCGGTCAACTTGACCAACCACGCGTACTTTAATCTGGACGGTAACCAGTGCGACGTACGTAACCACAAGCTGCAACTCCTTGCCGATGATTATTTGCCGGTTGACGAGATGGGCATTCCGTATCAGGGCCTGAAATCCGTGAACGGCACCAGCTTTGATTTCCGCCGCGCGAAAACGATCGCCCAGGATTTCCTGAGCGATGACGATCAGCGCAAGGTGAAAGGTTACGACCATGCTTTCCTGCTGCAGGCAAAAGGCGATGTGAAGCAGCCTGCCGCGCAGGTCTGGTCCAGCGATGAGAAGCTGCAGATGACGGTTTACACCACCGCGCCTGCCCTGCAATTCTACTCTGGCAACTTCCTTGGCGGCACGACGGCGCGCGAACACGTTGAGTACAGCGACTGGCAAGGACTGGCGCTGGAGAGCGAGTTCCTGCCGGACAGCCCGAATCATCCGGAATGGCCGCAGACAGACTGTGTGCTACGCCCGGGTGAAGAGTACGTGAGCGTGACGGAATACCATTTTATTCCGCATTGATTTTCAGCCCTCCCATCAGAGGGCTTTTTTCTGCACGCTTTGCTGAAAATAGCGCCGATCGCAGACAAAATCATAACCCTGGATTCACAAGCATCTTACACTCAGAGACTATTTTCGCTATGGTTAGGGTTAAGCGTTGCTGCTGGCACGGCCACGGCAATATAATGAGAATTGTTATCATTCTAAAAATGTTTGAGGAGTAAGAGATGGCTATTACTAAGCTGGTCCTGGTACGTCACGGCGAAAGCCAGTGGAACAACGAAAACCGCTTTACCGGTTGGTACGACGTTGATCTGTCTGAAAAAGGCGTAAGCGAAGCAAAAGCAGCGGGTAAACTGCTGAAGGAAGAAGGCTTCAGCTTTGATTTTGCTTACACCTCTGTGCTGAAACGTGCCATCCACACCCTGTGGAACGTGCTGGACGAACTGGATCAGGCCTGGCTGCCGGTTGAGAAATCCTGGAAACTGAACGAGCGTCATTACGGTGCGCTGCAGGGTCTGAACAAAGCCGAAACCGCTGAGAAATACGGTGATGAGCAGGTTAAACAGTGGCGTCGCGGCTTCGCGGTTACCCCACCAGAGCTGACCAAAGATGACGAGCGTTACCCGGGCCACGACCCACGCTACGCAAAACTGACTGACGCTGAGCTGCCAACCACCGAAAGCCTGGCCCTGACCATCGACCGCGTTGTGCCTTACTGGAACGAAACCATTCTGCCACGCCTGAAAAGCGGTGAGCGCGTGATCATCGCCGCTCACGGTAACTCCCTGCGTGCGCTGGTGAAATACCTGGACAACATGGGCGAAGATGAAATTCTCGAACTGAACATCCCAACCGGCGTACCGCTGGTGTATGAGTTCGACGAGAACTTCAAACCAATCAAACACTACTATCTGGGTAACGCAGATGAGATCGCGGCGAAAGCAGCGGCTGTTGCGAACCAGGGTAAAGCGAAGTAATTTTCGCCAGCCATAAAAAAAGCGCGGAGCCTTCCGCGCTTTTTTATTTCCTCAGCCGGATTAACCGCGACGCGCTTTTACCGCATTCGCCAGCTGACGGAGGATCGTGTCGGTGTCGTCCCAGCCGATGCAGGCATCGGTGACGCTTTTACCGTAAACCAGCGGCTCGCTGCCTTCCAGGTTCTGGTTACCTTCAACCAGATGACTTTCGATCATCACCCCAATCACCGCCTTCTCGCCGCCGGCAATCTGCTGACAGACATCTGCGCCCACTTCCATCTGCTTTTTAAACTGCTTGCTGGAGTTCGCGTGGCTGAAGTCAATCATCACCTGCGGTGGCAGCCCTGCTTTCTCCAGCCCAACTTTGACTTCTGCCACATGTTTTGCGCTGTAGTTCGGCTCTTTACCGCCGCGCAGAATGATATGGCAGTCACCGTTACCGCTGGTGTTAACGATGGCAGAGTGTCCCCATTTGGTCACGGACAGGAAGCAGTGTGGCGCACCTGCGGCATTGATGGCATCAATCGCCACCTTGATTGTGCCGTCGGTACCGTTTTTAAAACCTACCGGGCAAGAGAGGCCGGACGCCAGCTCACGGTGAACCTGAGACTCCGTGGTGCGCGCACCAATCGCCCCCCAGCTCATCAGGTCAGCCAGATACTGTGGCGTAATCATATCCAGGAACTCACCGGCTGCAGGCAGGCCACTGTCGTTGATTTCGAGCAGCAGCTTACGGGCAATACGCAGGCCGTCATTGATCTGGAAGCTATTGTCCATATGTGGATCGTTAATCAGCCCTTTCCAGCCCACCGTGGTACGCGGTTTTTCAAAGTAAACGCGCATCACGATCTCCAGCTCGCCTTTCAGCTCTTCACGCAGGGTGAGCAGACGGGCAGCGTACTCTTTCGCGGCTGCAGGGTCGTGAATGGAGCATGGGCCAATTACCACCAGAAGACGATCGTCATTACCTTTCAGGATCTTGTGGATCGCTTTACGAGCATGAGAAACCGTGTTTGCGGCATTTTCAGTGGCGGGGAATTTCTCAAGGAGTGCTACAGGAGGTAATAACTCATTGATCTCTTTAATGCGTAAATCGTCGTTCTGATAATTCATTTTCTTTCCAGCTCTGCCATATCTTTAGTAATGAAAGCAATCCTTTCAATCTATCTTGTCGACCATGAAGTGTAAACACGGTTTTACACTTCACGCAGATAATTCCTGGAATTCGCCTAAAAATCGCCACAAAATAGCGAAAAACGAGATCTAACCTAAGCTTTTTAACTGTAACAACCATTTTTAAACGCTTTAACGCGATTCCGTACTGACGTAAGTCGGTAAGGCGGGATCTTTCGCCTTTGAAAAAGATGCACTGTTGGAGAATGTTATCCAGCGTAACGACAAGAACAGGAGCACCATGATGAAAATGACGAAACTGGCAACCCTCTTCCTGACTGCCACACTCACTCTGGCAAGCGGCAGCGTCCTTGCCGCTGAAACGGGCACCTCAGACAACAACGGTGATGCCAATGCGGCGGCATCAGCAGGTCAGGTCGCCCCTGATGCAAAACAGAATATCGCCCCGAATAATGTCGATAACAACCAGATTAATACCGGCAACACCAATACCGGAGGCACCATGTTGCACCCGAACGGTAGTGGTTCCGGTACCATGAATCATGACAACATGAGTTCGGATGAAGTCCATAAGAACTCGATGTGTAAAGACGGCAAATGCCCGGATCCCAATGACAAAGTGGGTAATGACGCCAATACCAAAACCGATGGCACGACCCAGTAATCTGTTGTGATCGGGAAGAAAGAGGAGAGCTCAGGCTCTCCTTTCTTTTTGGAGTAACCTATTAAAAACGCTACACTAAAAACAATAACACACCAGGAAAGCACACATGGCGCACACCCATTCGCACTCTCACACTCCCGGCAACGACAACGCTAAACGACTGATGCTGGCCTTTGGCGTCACGGCAACCTTTATGGTGATCGAGGTCATTGGCGGGCTGGTTTCCGGCTCTCTGGCGCTTCTGGCTGATGCCGGACATATGCTGACCGACGCAGCCGCGCTGCTCTTCGCCCTGCTGGCCGTGCAGTTTGCTCGTCGTCCTCCGAACGCGCGCCATACCTTCGGCTGGCTGAGGCTGACAACCCTTGCCGCGTTTGTTAACGCCATTGCGCTGGTGGTCATTACCGTGCTTATCGTCTGGGAAGCGGTACAGCGCTTCAGACACCCTCAGCCGATCGCCGGGACAACAATGATGGTAATTGCCGTGGCCGGACTGCTGGCGAATATCCTGGCCTTCTGGATTTTGCACCGTGGGAGTGGGGAGAAGAACCTCAACGTGCGCGCGGCTGCCCTGCATGTACTGGGGGATTTGCTCGGCTCAGTCGGGGCGATTGTGGCCGCACTGGTGATCCTCTATACCGGCTGGACGCCCGTCGATCCGATTCTGTCCGTGCTGGTGTCGTGTCTGGTCTTGCGCAGCGCCTGGCGTCTGCTGAAGGAGAGCGTTAATGAACTGCTTGAAGGGGCGCCGACATCCATGGATATCGACGAGCTGAAGCGTAACCTGCGCCGCTCAGTTCCGGAAGTACGCAACGTTCATCATGTGCACGTCTGGCTGGTAGGGGAAAAACCGGTCATGACAATGCACGTCCAGGTGATCCCGCCTCACGACCATGATGCGCTCCTTGAACGCATCCAGCATTTTCTTGAACATCACTACGACATTGGCCACGCTACCATCCAGATGGAGTACCAGCCCTGTAACGGGCCAGACTGCCACCTTAACGAGGCGCAGTCCGGCCATTCACATCATCATCACCCTTAACGGGAAAGCGCGTGAGAGCCACGCTCACGCGCGCTGTTAATCCACATCCGACTACCATTCAGCGCGATGAAGGTCAGCAGCAGATATTCCAGCGACATGGCATACACACCCTGCAGAGCAAAAATCACCACGCTGATGACGTTAATGATGACCCACAGCAGCCAGTTCTCAACGTATTTGCGGGTCATCAGGATCATCGCCGCAATCGACAGCACCATCATGCAGGAATCCCAGAACGGGAAGGCGTCCGGCTGCAGTTCCGGCATCGTCACATGCAAACCGAGACCGGACATGACCGCCACGGCAATTTGGGTCAGGAATGCAAATACCGGATTGATATAGACCGTCATTAGACCAATGGCAACCACGCACGCGACAAACCAGGCGATGGCTTTCGGTAAGGGCAGCCAGCGGATCTGCAACTCCGCCTCCTGCTGACTGTTCTGCCGCGACCACGCGTACCACCCGTAGATATTTGCCGCAAAGAAGAACAGCTGCAAAAGCAGGCTGGCGTACAGCTGGATCTGGAAGAAGATAATCGCAAACAGCGTGACGTTAATGATCCCAAACGCGTAATTACTGATCTTCTCAAGGCTTGCCAGCCAGATACACAATAATCCTGCCAGCGTACCAACCGCCTCAATCCATGACAGGTCATAGCCACCTGCACCAATCGGTATATGAACCAGAATGTTCTGTGTGCTAAAAAAATCCATCTTTTCCCCAGGGCGTTTTGAATTAAGTACGTAGTGTAGCCGCAAAATCCAGCATGCGGTTAAGTGGAACTAACGCGCCTTCACGCAGGGCAGCATCCACATGGATTTCATGCGCCGCACCGCCGGTTTCTAACCCTTCGGCAATGGCTTTCAGACCGTTCATCGCCATCCACGGACAGTGCGCACAGCTGCGGCACGTTGCCCCCTCACCTGCCGTGGGGGCTTCAAGGAGCTCTTTTTCCGGCACGGCCTGCTGCATCTTATAAAAGATACCGCGATCGGTCGCCACAATAAGCTGCTTGTGAGGCAACGTCCTGGCCGCGTTGATAAGCTGGCTGGTGGAGCCCACGGCGTCCGCCATGTCGACAATTGACTGCGGTGATTCAGGGTGAACCAGAATGGCCGCGTCAGGATAAAGCGCCTTCATGCGCGCCAGCGCCTGGGTCTTGAACTCGTCGTGCACAATGCAGGCGCCCTGCCAGCAGAGGACGTCTGCCCCCGTCTGCTTCTGGACATAATTACCGAGATGGCGGTCAGGTGCCCAGATAATTTTCTCACCCAGGCTATCCAGGTGTTCGATCAGTTCAACGGCGATACTCGATGTGACCACCCAGTCAGCGCGCGCTTTTACCGCCGCGGAGGTGTTGGCGTACACCACAACCGTACGGTCAGGGTGGGCGTCACAGAAAGCGCTAAATTCATCAATGGGGCAGCCGAGGTCCAGTGAACACTCCGCATTAAGCGTAGGCATCAGAATGGTTTTTTCAGGGCTGAGGATCTTTGCCGTTTCGCCCATAAAACGCACCCCTGCGACCAGCAGCGTGGAGGCTGGATGCCGTGCACCGAAGCGCGCCATCTCCAGTGAGTCAGAAATACAGCCTCCTGTCTCTTCCGCCAGTTGCTGGATTTCCGGATCGGTATAGTAATGCGCCACCATCACCGCATCTCGCTCTTTGAGAAGACGCTTGATTTTCTCTCGGTAGAACTGTTTTTCATCCACGCTTAGCGGGACAGGCTTTGGCGGAAACGGATAGATTGCGGCTTCAGGATCAAACATCACGCTCATTATGGCTTCTCGTTTTACTGGCTTAACAATATTGCCTTTCTTTTGCCTGACATAGCAAAACGCATGGCAATTGTGTTTTGTATACTAAACAAGATAGCGAATCTGGAGTGAAAAGTCACCGGGAATAGATATGCGGAGCATTTGTTGCATCGCAGATAGCAAAAAAGCGCCTTTAGGGCGCTTTTTAACATTGGTGGGTCGTGCAGGATTCGAACCTGCGACCAATTGATTAAAAGTCAACTGCTCTACCAACTGAGCTAACGACCCCTTGCGGGATTTTTTCTTCGAAGTGGTGGGTCGTGCAGGATTCGAACCTGCGACCAATTGATTAAAAGTCAACTGCTCTACCAACTGAGCTAACGACCCATTCGGGTGCTGACTTCGAAGATTTTACTCGGTTCCACTTTGAAGTGGTGGGTCGTGCAGGATTCGAACCTGCGACCAATTGATTAAAAGTCAACTGCTCTACCAACTGAGCTAACGAC
>NZ_WSPD01000028.1:0-37963 GCF_026319105.1 Enterobacter sp. HSTU-ASh6
ATTTAAAAGTTTGATGCTCAATGAATTAAACTTCGTAATGAATTACGTGTTCACTCGTTGAGACTTGGTATTCATTTTTCGTCCGAGGACGTTAAGAATCCATGTCACTTTGAGTGCCCACACAGATTGTCTGATAAATTGTTAAAGAGCAGTTGCAACGCGGCTTTCGCTCACCGTTGCGAGGTGGCGTATATTACGCTTTCCTCTTTCAGAGTCAACCCGTTATTTCAGGATTTTTTCTCTTCAACCGACCGGGCTGTTTGTGAAGTGATTCACATCCGCCGTGTCGATGGAGGCGCATTATAGGGGGCCGCCGAGGAATGACAAGCGGAAAAATGCATTTTTATTTCAACCGCTCATCTTTTCACCAAAAAGACTAGTTTTGATGCTTTTTAATTTCTTTTGGCAGGTCCGCCAGACTATTAATCACCCAATCCGCCGCTTTCTCCGCTTCTGGCGTGACTGGCTTACCGGTGCGAACCAATATTTTGGTGCCCACGCCCGCAGCCGCTGCTGCCTGCATATCTTCCAGTTTATCGCCCACCATATAAGAAGCAGCCATATCAATGTGCAGGAACTCTTGCGCAGAGATGAACATCCCCGGATGCGGCTTACGGCAGTCACAGGTCTGACGATACTCTTCTACACTCCCCTGTGGGTGGTGCGGACAATAATAGATACCATCAAGATCCACCCCACGGTCAGCCAGGGACCAGTCCATCCATTCGGTCAGCGTCTCGAACTGCGCTTCGGTGAATTTACCCCGCGCAATACCGGACTGGTTCGTTACCACCACCAGCGCATAACCCATCTCTTTCAGCTGGCGCATTGCCTCTATTACGCCCTCGATAAACTCGAACTCATCAATCTCATGAACATAACCGTGATCCACATTAATAGTGCCGTCACGGTCGAGAAAAATTGCGGGTACTGATTTTGCCACCGGTTTGCTCCTGAAAAAGGCATGTTCAGCTAGTATCTCATGAATCGCAGCGCAATAAAGTGCCCATCGCACAGAGTTGGATTGATTTAGACGTCTGGATGCCTTAACATCCGTTTTGTTTACGGTCATCACCCGTATCTGGCAGAAGAAAATGCCACGGCTAACTTACATACGATAAAAATAATCTAATGATTAAACTTTCCAATATCACCAAAGTGTTCCAGCAGGGGAACCGAACCATTCAGGCGCTGAACAACGTCAGCCTGCATGTTCCTGCTGGTCAGATTTATGGCGTCATTGGCGCATCGGGTGCAGGTAAAAGCACGCTGATCCGTTGTGTTAACCTGCTTGAGCGCCCAACCCAGGGTAGTGTAGAAGTTGGCGGGCAAGAGCTTACCGCGCTTTCAGAGAAAGAACTCACTAAAGCGCGTCGTCAGATTGGCATGATTTTCCAGCACTTTAATCTGCTGGCATCCCGCACCGTTTTCGGCAACGTCGCCCTGCCGCTTGAGCTGGATAACACGCCGAAAGAAGAAGTGAAGCGTCGCGTCACCGAACTGCTCGACCTTGTCGGTCTGGGCGACAAACATGATAGTTACCCGGCAAATCTGTCTGGTGGGCAAAAACAACGTGTGGCCATTGCCCGCGCGCTGGCCAGCAATCCTAAAGTATTGCTGTGCGATGAAGCCACCAGCGCATTAGACCCAGCCACCACGCGTTCTATTCTGGAGCTGCTGAAGGACATTAACCGTCGCCTGGGCCTGACGATCCTTCTGATTACCCATGAAATGGACGTCGTGAAACGCATCTGTGATTGCGTCGCGGTGATCAGCAACGGCGAACTGATTGAGCAGGACACGGTAAGCGAAGTGTTCTCCCATCCGAAGACCCCGCTCGCGCAGCAGTTCATCCAGTCCACGCTGCATCTGGATATTCCGGAAGATTATCTGGAACGGTTGAAAACAGAACCGACAGCTGAAAGCGTCCCGATGCTGCGCATGGAGTTTACCGGTCAGTCCGTTGATGCTCCCCTGCTTTCCGAAACCGCGCGTCGGTTTAACGTGAACAACAACATCATCAGCGCGCAGATGGATTACGCCGGTGGCGTGAAGTTCGGCATCATGTTGACAGAAATGCACGGCACACAAGAAGAAACCCAGGCAGCCATTGCCTGGCTGCAAGAACATCACGTAAAAGTAGAGGTACTGGGTTATGTCTGAGCCGATGATGTGGCTACTGGTTCGCGGCGTTTGGGAAACGCTGGCAATGACCTTTGTCTCTGGCTTTTTTGGTTTTGTCATTGGCCTGCCGGTCGGCGTGCTGCTGTACGTGACGCGTCCGGGTCAAATCATTGAGAACGCGAAGCTGTACCGAACGCTCTCTGCACTGGTAAACATCTTCCGTTCTATCCCGTTCATTATTTTGCTGGTGTGGATGATTCCATTTACCCGCGTGATCGTCGGGACCTCTATCGGACTGCAGGCGGCCATCGTTCCGCTGACCGTCGGTGCCGCGCCGTTTATCGCTCGTATGGTGGAAAACGCCCTGCTGGAGATTCCAACCGGTTTGATCGAAGCGTCCCGCGCGATGGGTGCCACGCCAATGCAGATCGTTCGCAAAGTCCTGCTCCCTGAAGCACTGCCGGGCCTGGTTAATGCCGCGACCATTACGCTTATCACCCTGGTGGGGTATTCCGCGATGGGCGGTGCCGTCGGTGCCGGTGGTTTAGGTCAGATTGGTTACCAGTACGGCTATATTGGATATAACGCTACCGTGATGAATACCGTTCTGGTATTGCTGGTTGTTCTGGTTTATTTAATCCAGTTCTCTGGCGATCGCATCGTCCGGGCCGTTACGCACAAATAACGTTACACACAACACAAACTCGACGAGTTAAGGATAAAACATGGCGTTTAAATTAAAGACCTTTGCAGCAGTAGGCGCGCTAATCGGCTCTCTGGCACTGGTGGGTTGCGGTCAGGACGAAAAAGATCCAAACCACATTAAAGTGGGCGTTATCGTGGGTGCAGAACAGCAGGTCGCGGAAGTCGCGCAGAAAGTAGCAAAAGAGAAATATGGCCTGGAC
Organism: Enterobacter sp. HSTU-ASh6; assembly: GCF_026319105.1. Classification (NCBI taxonomy): domain Bacteria; kingdom Pseudomonadati; phylum Pseudomonadota; class Gammaproteobacteria; order Enterobacterales; family Enterobacteriaceae; genus Enterobacter; species Enterobacter sp. HSTU-ASh6. The sequence continues at coordinate 3,030 of NZ_WSPD01000028.1, forward strand.
GTTGAGCTGGTGACCTTTAACGATTATGTTCTGCCGAACGAAGCGCTGAGCAAAGGCGATATCGATGCGAACGCCTTCCAGCATAAGCCTTACCTGGATCAGCAGATCAAAGATCGCGGCTATAAACTGGTGGCAGTAGGCAACACCTTCGTGTATCCAATCGCCGGTTACTCCAAAAAAATTAAATCGCTGGACGAGCTGCAGCCAGGCTCTCAGGTTGCCGTGCCAAACGACCCAACCAACCTCGGCCGTTCCCTGCTGCTCCTGCAGAAAGTGGGCCTGATCAAACTGAAAGACGGTGTGGGCCTGCTGCCGACCGTTCTGGATGTGACCGAGAACCCGAAAAATCTGAAAATTGTGGAACTGGAAGCGCCTCAGCTGCCACGTTCCCTGGATGATGCGCAGATTGCGCTGGCCGTTATCAACACCACCTACGCCAGCCAGATTGGCCTGACGCCAGCGAAAGACGGTATCTTCGTTGAGGATAAAGACTCCCCATACGTAAACCTGATCGTGACTCGCGAAGACAACAAAGACGCGGAAAACGTGAAAAAGTTCGTTCAGGCCTATCAGTCTGAAGAAGTTTACCAGGAAGCCAACAAAGTGTTTAACGGAGGCGCGGTTAAAGGCTGGTAATCTCACCTCAGTGTAATATCATCAGGACGGGCTTATGCCCGTCTTGTCATTTGTGCAGGCAACTGATTCAATATCTGACGTTTTGATTATCCATTGAGGAAATATTATGCGTGCTTTACCGATCTGTCTTTTAGCACTCATGCTGAGCGGCTGTTCTATGCTAAGCAGATCTCCCGTTGAACCTGTTCAAAGCACGGCAACCCCGCCAAAAACCGAGCCTGCGAAACCGAAAGTGGTTCGCGCTGCGCCAGTTCGCATCATCACGAAGGCGGACGAACTCGTTGGTAAACCGTTCCGTGAGCTGGGTGAAGTGAGCGGTGAATCTTGTCAGGCGACCAATCAGGACTCACCACCGAATATTCCGACCGCGCGTAAACGTATGCAGATTAACGCGGCAAAAATGAAAGCCAACGCGGTCCTGCTGCACAGCTGCGAAGTGACCAGCGGCACACCAGGCTGCTACCGTCAGGCGGTCTGCATCGGATCTGCGCTGAACATTACGGCGAAATGAGTGCATTTCAGTTCGAGCAGATAGGCATCATCCACTCTCCTTATAAAGAGAAGTTCGCCGTGCCCCGCCAGCCCGGTCTTGTTACCAGCGGCAGCGGCGAGCTTCACCTGATAGCCCCTTACAATCAGGCTGATGCGGTGCGCGGGCTCGATGCTTTTAGCCATCTCTGGGTGGTGTTCGTGTTTCACCAGACGATGGAAGGCGGCTGGCGTCCTACCGTGCGTCCTCCTCGTCTTGGCGGAAATGCGAGAATGGGCGTATTTGCGACTCGCTCGACTTTCCGTCCAAACCCGGTTGGCATGTCGCTGGTTGAGCTGAAAGGCATACGTTGCCAGAAAGATCAGGTGGTACTCGAGTTGGGTAGCCTGGATCTGGTTGACGGCACGCCGGTTATCGACATCAAACCCTATTTGCCTTTTGCCGAAGCCCTCCCGAACGCGCGCGCAAGTTATGCTCAGGATGCCCCCCAGGCGGACATGCCGGTCTGGTTTACCCCTGAGATAGACTCGCAGCTCAGTCGGCTGGAGAAACGCTATCCTCGTTTGCGGAATTTCATCACCGAAGTGCTGGCGCAGGACCCCCGTCCGGCCTACCGTAAAGAAGAGGAAGCAGGAAAAACGTACGCCGTCTGGCTGCTCGATTTTAACGTTCGCTGGCGCGTCACCGGGGCAGGTTTTGAAGTGTTTGCTCTTGAACCCAGGTAATTTTGTTCTCCTCTCTTTTGGCATCTTTGCCACACTGGTAAACTAAACCACTTTTTTTGTGTCAGGCTGGTGTTTCAGCCTGTTCCAATCGTCGAAATGGAACCGTAACAACATGCGTACTAGCCAATATCTGCTCTCCACTCTGAAGGAGACGCCTGCCGACGCCGAAGTGATCAGCCATCAGCTGATGCTGCGCGCCGGGATGATCCGCAAGCTGGCCTCCGGGTTATACACCTGGCTGCCGACCGGCGTGCGCGTCCTGAAAAAAGTCGAAAACATCGTGCGTGAAGAGATGAACAACGCCGGTGCTATCGAGGTGTCCATGCCTGTGGTTCAGCCCGCTGACCTGTGGCAGGAGAGCGGTCGTTGGGAACAGTATGGTCCTGAACTGCTGCGCTTTGTCGATCGTGGCGAGCGTCCGTTCGTTCTCGGCCCAACGCATGAAGAAGTCATCACCGACCTGATTCGCAATGAGCTGAGCTCTTACAAACAGCTGCCGCTGAACTTCTTCCAGATCCAGACCAAATTCCGTGACGAAGTTCGCCCACGTTTCGGCGTAATGCGCTCTCGCGAATTCCTGATGAAAGACGCCTACTCTTTCCATACCTCTCAGGAATCCCTGCAAGAGACCTACGACAAAATGTACGAGGCATACAGCAAAATCTTCTCCCGCATGGGGCTGGATTTCCGTGCTGTGCAGGCCGATACCGGCTCCATTGGCGGTAGCGCATCCCATGAATTCCAGGTGCTGGCACAGAGCGGTGAAGACGATGTGATCTTCTCTGACTCATCTGACTACGCGGCGAATATCGAGTTTGCAGAAGCACTGGCACCAAAAGAACCTCGTGCTGCCGCAACGCAGGAAATGACGCTGGTAGATACGCCAAACGCGAAAACCATTGCCGAGCTGGTTGAGCAGTTCAACCTGCCTGTCGAAAAAACCGTGAAAACGCTGCTGGTGAAATCCACCGAAGGAAGCGCTTACCCGCTGGTAGCCCTGCTGGTACGTGGCGATCACGAGCTGAACGAAGTGAAAGCAGAGAAGCTGCCGCAGGTCGCCAGCCCGCTTACCTTCGCAACGGAAGCGGAAATCCGTGCCGTGGTAAATGCAGGTCCAGGCTCTCTGGGTCCGGTGAATATGCCAGTACCTGTGGTTATTGACCGCACGGTAGCCGCGATGAGCGATTTCTCCGCGGGCGCGAACATCGACGGTAAACACTACTTCGGCATCAACTGGGATCGCGACGTCGCAACCCCTGAAGTGGCAGACATCCGTAACGTGGTCGCAGGCGATCCAAGCCCGGATGGCCAGGGTACTCTGATGATCAAACGCGGTATCGAAGTCGGTCACATCTTCCAGTTGGGGGATAAATACTCTCGTGCACTGAACGCCGCGGTTCAGGGTGAAGATGGCCGTAACCAGATCCTGACCATGGGTTGCTACGGTATCGGGGTGACGCGTGTGGTGGCTGCGGCGATTGAGCAGAACTACGACGAGCGTGGCATCGTCTGGCCGGACAACATCGCGCCGTTCCAGGTGGCTATTCTGCCAATGAACATGCACAAATCTTACCGTGTGCAGGAGCTGGCCGAGAAACTGTACGCCGAGCTGCGCGCTCAGGGTATCGAAGTGCTGATGGACGACCGTAAAGAGCGTCCAGGCGTGATGTTTGCCGATATGGAACTGATCGGTATTCCGCACACTGTCGTCATCGGCGACCGTAACCTCGACAGCGACGAGATTGAATACAAATACCGTCGCAGCGGCGAAAAACAGATGATCAAGACCGGCGACATTCTTGATTACCTGGTTAAAGCCATCAAGGGCTAAACAAAAAACCCCGCTCAGGCGGGGTTTTTTAATGGCTCAACGTCAGCTTATTTGCTGTTACAGTCTTTGCCCGCGACAAACTTCGCGTCTTTATCTGCCACCAGCGTTTTCACCATCTCTCCACTATCCGGGTTGGGCTCCAGCGTAAAGTGACCGTCAACCGTCAGTAATACCGGCTTGCTGTCATTGCCGCGCGCCACGGCATAATCGCGTTCAAGCTGCGCATTGTTTGCCACGCTGACTTTCCTGCCGGTTGCGCAGTCGGTGAATATCGCCGCATCCGCCATGTAGAAATACATACCCCGCATTGCCATTGGCGTCGCAGGCAGGGCCGCTTTTACCGGCGCCAGCGTATAGTTGAACTGGGATTCGATAGGATTGCCTTCGCGATCCAGCATCTCCATCCCCTCGCCTTTGGCGCGGAAATACGTTTTCTCGCCGGCGGTATCCGTCAGAACCAGCTTCTCCGCCGTTCGCGCCCATGTCCCGTAAGACGCAAATGACGAAGGTTCTTTCGCGCCCTGATAGCGCTGATTCATCACCCAGGTTCCGTCTTTTTGCAGGAACAGAGAGGTTTCAATACCCTCACAGTCTGCGCAAGGCAATACACCGCGCCAGCTCTGCTGCATCGGCTTTAACTCTTCATTCTGCGCGGGCTGCAAAACCTGCGTTTCAGAACGGTTGTTACACCCAAAAAGCGCAAACAGCGTACTCACCGCCAGCGCTGACAATAATGCTTTTTTCACAATGAATTCCTTATGAAAATTGTGTTCCCTTTCGTCACTCTGTCGGGCGACGAACTTTACCGCGTAGTGCTTTCACTGTGGATTTCTGAGCCTTCGAGGACAGCCGGCGCTCTTTCGATGCGCGGGTTGGCCGCGTGGCCCGACGGCTTTTTTGTACCGTCGTTAATTCTTTGATGACCGCCACCAGCCTGGCTATTGCCGCTTCCCGGTTTAACTCCTGGCTGCGGTATTCCTGAGCTTTAATCACCATCACACCATCGCTGGTAATGAGATGATGGCTGGCGGCGAGCAGGCTTTCTTTGTAATACTCTGGCAGGCTTGAGGCCCGAATGTCAAAACGCAAATGGATAGCCGTCGACGCCTTGTTGACGTGCTGCCCGCCAGCCCCCTGCGCACGGATGGCGGTGATCTCCAGCTCGCTGTCAGGGATGCTGACGTTTCGGGACAAGACGATCATGACGCGGGCTGCCACGCCGTTAAATGAATTTCCAGATTATTCTGAGAATCAGAGAGCCAGATGGCGCCATCCTGAATCGTCGCCTGCAAAACCATGGTCCGGCCAGCGAATTCGCTCAGCTGCGCCAGCTGCTCATCATCCAGATACCAGACCGTAAGATTTTTAAATTGTGCGCACTTGCTCTTGTTTTGCTGCCACCAAATCTCCGCAGCGCGCTGATTATATGCGAATAAGGCCACTTCTGCGGATTGGGTGCAGGCCTTCTTCATTCTGCGTTCATCCGGCAGACCGAGTTCGATCCACAAATCGATACCCAGATGATCGTTGCGCAGCCAAGCTTCAGGCTCGTCTTCAGCGCTTAGCCCACGGGTAAATTGCAGCCGCTCGTCGGCGTACTTAATCCACGCCAGCAGGCGCAGCATCATGCGCTCCTGGGTTTCGGAAGGGTGGCGAGCCAGGGTCAGCGACGCATCCAGAAACTGGTTGCGATCAAGATCGGCCACATTGACCACTGCTTTATAAATTGTCGCTTTCAGCGCCATGAGAGAACTCCATTCGATTCAGGCGCACATTGTAGCGAAAACAGCGGCAAAAGGCTGTTACGGGGTGATAAATACACCGCTATCAAGGCTCTGATATTGCTTAAATGAGTATGGTATAGTCACCTTGCTAAACCGAGTTTATCTTCGTAGGCTTAATGAGATCTCACAGTAAGTCAGTGCGCTGGCGGGAGGGGATGTGAACAATTATTGTGAGTTAATTCGCAAACGGTATGCGGAAATCGCCAGCGGAGATCTGGGGTATGTCCCGGACGCGCTGGGCTGTGTATTGAAAGTGCTTAATGAAGTGGCCTCTGATGAGAGCCTTTCAGAGTCGGTCAGGGAAAAAGCAGCGTATGCTGCGGCGAATTTACTGGTGAGCGATTATGTCGATGAATGATACCTATCAACCCATCAATTGTGATGACTATGACAACCTCGAACTCGCCTGCCAGCATCATTTAATACTGACGCTGGAGCTAAAAGATGGCGAAGTGTTGAAGGCGAAAGCCAGCGATCTGGTTTCACGCAAGAATGTGGAATATCTGGTAGTGGAAGATGGCGGGGCGACGCGTGAGCTGCGTCTGGATAAAATTGCCAGCTTCAGCCACCCGCAAATCGGCACCGTCGTGGTGAGCGAATCCTGATGAGACTAACGGGCAGCCTGGCTGCCCGTTACGCTTTCTGCCACTCAAAACTGACACCCTCTTCCGACCACCCCGCTTCCGTGATGAAAACACCCGCAGCAGCAATCAGTGTTTCACCGTAAAACAGCAGCGGCGTGGTGTCGCGCAGCCACGGCGGCACGTTGCACTCCTGCCAGATCTTCTTAAGCTTGCGTCCCCCATTACGCCCGACGATATGCAGCATGCCGCCAGCCTTAAAGCGAACGGTTACCGGCTCTCCTGACGCAGGCAGTCGCACATGCCCAGACGGCACCAGAGTTACACGCCCGATCTCACAGGGCAATATCAGCGGTGCGTCAGGGGAAGACCAGTCGAGCACCACATCAGTGAGTGAAGGCATCGATTTTACCCACCAGAGCTCACCTTTAAAGCGTCTTACGTCAAAACCGTTCAGGTGTACGCAAGGAGCAGCATCTTCCCGCGCCAGGGCGACTTCGTCCCAGATGCGGCTCAGCATTGCCCGCGACGGCATCACCGCGTGATGCGAGGCCAGCCAGCGTCGTAACAGTGCTGCGCGACGTACCGGGCTCCTCCCTTGCAGCGGTGCAATTGCCAGCGCCCCATTTTCAGAGATCAGTTCAGCCAGCTCTTCACTTAACAGCTCATCGAGCAATGATTCCTGTTCTGCGCACAGTATGGCGCTTCTTGCTGTCGCATCGGCAAAATGCGGCCAGCGCTCGCGCAAAAGCGGGAGAACGCGCAAACGCAGAAAGTTACGGTCATAGCCGTCATCCTGGTTGCTCTCATCGTCAATCCAGTTCAGCTGATGTTCTCGTGCCCAGGCTTCCAGCGACGCACGCGTTTCGCCAAGCAGTGGGCGCAGTAATTGCGTCCCGGCAAACTCAGCCCGCTCCGGCATGGCTGAAAGCCCCGCCGGCCCGCTGCCCCGCTTAAGCGCCAGCAAAAAGGTTTCGCACTGGTCATCCAGATGCTGGGCCGTGACCAGCACTTCGCCGGGCTGTAGCGCGCCGGCAAACGCAGCATAGCGGGCTTTACGCGCCTGCGCCTCAACGCCCAGTCCCTCATCCTTAAGCGTGACGCGCTCCACAAGCAGTGGGATTGCCCAGGCTGCACACAAGGCTTCACAGTGCGCCACCCACGCCTCTGCGTGAGGGCTTAATCCATGATGAATATGCATTGCCCGAAGCTCGACATCGGGTTCCTGGTCGCGCCAGCATTTAAGACGATGGAGCAGAACGGTGGAATCCAGACCACCGCTAAACCCCACCAGCAGCTGGCGGTAGGGTGAAACGGCTTGTGCGATTGCGGGTAAGGTCATAGGAAATTACACATAAAAAATGCCCGAACGGAGCGGGCATTATCACACAGGACAAACATTACTGCTGGTAAAGCTCCAGCGGCAAACCGTCCGGATCGTTGAAAAAGGTAAAACGCTTGTCGGTGAACGGATCGACACGGATCGCCTCGCACGCGACGCCGTGCGCTTCCAGATGTTTGACTGCGTTATCCAGGTCATCAACGCTGAAGGCCAGATGACGCAGCCCACAGGCCTCCGGGCGGGACGGACGCGCAGGCGGAAAAGGAAAAGAGAACAGCTCAATCACATATTGCCCGTTCAACGCCAGATCGCCCTTCCAGGAGTCACGCTCCTCACGGTACGCCTCGCTCATCAGCGTAAAACCGAGGATATCGCAGTAGAAGGCCTTACTTTTCGCGTAATCGGTCGCAATGATCGCAATATGATGAACAGCTTTTAAACCCAGCATAGCTTCTCCTTTTTATGATGCCTGAACGTTACAACCGAAAACCCGCACCTGGCAAGCGGTCACCTTTATTTTAGGACTCGCACCCAGTAAACACCGTTTTCATCGCGCTTCGCACCGTGAATATCCGTCTCAAAACCCGGGTAGTGACGTCCTACTGAACAGAGCATCAGCAGGAAATCGAGCACGGCCCGGCTCGCTTCGGTAATCATCTCTCCTGGCATCAGGAGCGGTACGCCCGGCGGGTAAGGCAGGATCATGTTAGCCGATACGCGTCCGACCAGGTTTTCCAGCTCGACGGTTTCAACCTCCCCTTTCACCTGGCGCTGCCAGGCGTTGTGCGGCGTGAGTTTCATCTCGGGCAAGACATCAAAAGCCTGAAGCATGAGGCGCGGCAGATCGTGCTGACGGATCAGCCTGTGGATCCCCTGGGCCAGATCCTGAATGCGCATATTGCGGTAGAAATCAGGATCCTCCGCGTAGAGATCCGGCAGCATATTCTTCACCCGCAGGTTGAGATCGTAGGCGCGCTTAAACTCCATCAGGCCGCGCAACAGCCCCATCGCCCGGGTCTTATCAATCCCAATGCTGAAGAGGAACAGGAGGTTATAGGGGCCCGTTTTTTCCACTACCACGCCCCGTTCATCAAGGAACTTCGCCACCAGCGCGGCCGGGATCCCTTCATCGCTCATCCAGCCCTGTTCATCCATACCCGGCGTCAGGATCGTCACTTTTACCGGATCGAGGAACATGTGATCGCCATCGGCATCCCGGAAGCCATGCCAGCCTTCACCGGGTGAAACCGGCCAGCACGCCGCCTCATCAATCTCTTCCGGCTGCCAGATATCAAAGAACCAGCCGTCGGCTTCCTCTTTTAACCGCTGAACTTCTTTGCGGAAATGCAGTGCCCGCTCCACCGAACGATTAATAAGACGTTTGCCCGGATTACCACGTAGCATCGCCGCCGCCGTTTCAATGGAAGCCACCAGCGGATAGCTCGGTGAGGTAGTGGTGTGCATCATAAAGGCTTCGTTAAAGGTCTCTTCATCGTACTCGCCTTTGATGTGAATAAGCGAAGCCTGAGAAAACGCCGCCAGCATTTTGTGCGTCGACTGCGTTTCGAAGAACACTTTGCCCGGTACGCGTTCACCGCTCATGCCGCTTTTCCCTGCGTAAATCGGGTGGAAATTGGTGTACGGTACCCATGCGGAATCGAAGTGGATCGACGGCACGTCCAGCGTCTTTTTGATCCAGTCCGTGTTGTACAGCAGACCGTCATAGGTTGAATTGGTGATCACCGCATGGACAGGCCAGCTTGCACCGGGGACGGCCGCAACCTTGCTTTCAATGGCATCATGCGTAAATTCGCGCCGTGGAATACCGCCCAGAATACCCAGCGCGTTTCGCGTGGGCGACAGCCAGAGCGGTACGACGTCGCTCATCATGAGCAAGTGTGCCAGCGATTTATGGCAGTTACGGTCAATCAGCAGAGTGCTGCCAGCAGGTGCAGCGTACATCCCGACGATTTTGTTCGAGGTCGAAGTACCGTTGGTGACCATATAGCTCTGCTCAGCACCAAAGGTGCGGGCGATGTACTCTTCGGCTTCAAGATGCGGGCCGGTGTGATCGAGCAGAGAGCCCAGTTCAGTGACTGAAATGGATACGTCCGCTTTCAACGTGTTGCCACCGAAGAAGTCGTAGAACAGGCAGCCCACCGGGCTCTTTTGATAGGCTGTCCCCGCCATATGGCCTGGCGTACAGAAGGTATATTTGCCCTCCTTCACGTAGGTGAAGAGTGCGCGGGTAAACGGCGGGGTAATATTTTCGAGATATTCACCGGTATATTGCTGAATACGGGTCGCAATATCTTCCGCAACGCCGAGCGAATATTCAAAGAACCACAGCGCCATACGCATATCATTGGCGCTGACATCCATGGTCGAGTGGGTATTAATAAATGCGTACAGCGGGAGGTATTCGTTCAGCTTGTTGATATCGCTGCACAGTTCGAGGTCATATTCATCCCAGTCGAAGATCACCCCACAGATACGTGGGTTGTGCTCGATGAACTTCAGCAAGTCAGCGCTGTTGTGCGGCCAGATCAGCTGATACCCGCGCGCCTGCAGGGCCTGCTCCAGCTCCTTGATGGGCTCGTCTTTATAGAAGACGCCGTGCGGCCCCATAATGGCAATGATGTTCACGGTTTACCTCCTTGAAAAACATTAGCTAAGCATAGTTAAGGTAAACGGCAGGTATAAAAAAAGCCGCAACATTGTGCGGCTTTTCAGATAATTGTGAAGCTTACGCGTAACCGTAGGTCATCAGACGCTGGTAACGACGATTGAGGAGATCCTCTGTGCTCAGCACATCAAGATCCGCCAGGTCAGCCAGCAACTGTGCTTTCAGGGAAGCCGCCATCGCTTCCGGCTTACGATGCGCACCACCCAGCGGCTCCGGAATGATGGAATCAATAAGCTTCAGCTCTTTAAGGCGTGGCGCAATGATGCCCATCGCTTCTGCAGCCAGAGGCGCTTTGTCGGCACTTTTCCACAGAATGGACGCACAGCCTTCCGGGGAGATAACGGAATAGGTGCTGTACTGCAGCATATTCACTTTATCGCCCACGCCAATCGCCAGCGCGCCGCCGGAACCACCTTCACCAATAACGGTACAAATGACCGGTACCTTCAGACGGGACATCTCACGCAGGTTACGTGCGATAGCTTCAGACTGACCGCGCTCTTCCGCGCCCACGCCAGGGTATGCCCCCGGGGTGTCAATAAAGGTGATGATTGGCATATTAAAACGCTCAGCCATCTCCATCAGACGCAGAGCTTTACGGTAACCTTCCGGTGCTGGCATACCAAAGTTACGACGGATTTTCTCTTTGGTTTCACGACCTTTCTGATGACCAATGATCATCACCGGACGTCCGTCCAGACGCGCGATACCGCCAACGATAGCTTTGTCGTCAGCGTATGCGCGATCGCCTGCCAGTTCGTCAAATTCGTCAAACGCCAGGCGGACATAATCCAGGGTGTACGGACGCTGCGGGTGGCGTGCCAGCTGGGCTACCTGCCATGCGCCGAGATCGGCAAAGATTTTGCGCGTCAGCTCTACGCTTTTTTCGCGCAGACGATGCACTTCTTCGTCGATGTTAATATCCAGTTTTTCATCCTGACGGCTTACCGCTGTCAGAGAATCGATTTTCGCTTCCAGCTCAGCAATCGGCTGTTCGAAATCAAGGAAATTCAGACTCATAGTATTCCTGTATTAGTCAAACTCCAGTTCCACCTGCTCCGAACCAATGAGGCCACGGAGATCGTTCAGTAAACGATCGCTCGGAGAGACACGCCACGTTGCACCAAAGCGCAACCGCGCACGTGCATCCGCCCTCTGATAGTAGAGATGTACTGGAATTGTCCCCGAGCGGTGGGGTTCCAGAGACTGACGGAGTCGGTTTAAAAGCTGGTCATCAATTTGCCTGTCCGTCAGCGAGATAGCAAGCCCGCGAGCATATTTTTCCCGGGCTTCGTCAATGTCCATCACTTCGCGGGCGGTCATTTTAAGCCCCCCACTGAAGTCATCAAAGCTGACCTGTCCGCTGACGATAAGTATGCGGTCTTTTTCCAGCAATTGCTGGTATTTATCCAGCGCGTCGGTGAACAACATCACCTCCAGACGCCCGGAACGGTCATCCAACGTACAGATGCCGATACGATTGCCGCGCTTGGTGACCATAACCCTTGCAGCAATCACGAGCCCCGCAGCCGTGGTGATTTTACCACGTTCTGTCGGATGCATGTCTTTCAGCCGATAGCCTCCGACATAGCGCTCAATTTCTTTAATGTACTGGTTGATCGGGTGACCCGTCAGGTACAAGCCCAGCGTTTCACGTTCACCGTCCAGCACCACCTGTTCTGGCCACGGCAGACAGTTGGCATAAGACTGTTCGATCTGCTCCGGCTCTTCCGCCAGAACGCCGAACATATCCGCCTGGCCAATGGCTTCCGCTTTGGCGTGCTGATCCGCCGCTTTCAGGGCGTCCCCGAGGGAGTTCATCAGCGCTGCGCGGTGCGGCCCCAGCCTGTCGAACGCGCCGGACATGATCAGTTTTTCCAGCACGCGGCGGTTCAGTTTTTTGGTATCGGTACGGGCGCACAGATCGAACAGCTCGCGGAAATAACCGCCGTTGTTACGCGCTTCGATGATCGCCTCGATCGGCCCCTCGCCCACGCCTTTGATCGCACCGATCCCGTAGACAATTTCCCCGTGCTCGTTAACGTGGAAATGATAAAGGCCTGAGTTGATATCCGGCGGCAGGATCTTCAGCCCCATACGCCAGCACTCGTCCACCAGCCCCACGACCTTCTCGGTGTTGTCCATATCGGCGGTCATTACCGCCGCCATAAACTCAGCGGGATAGTGCGCTTTCAGCCACAGCGTCTGATACGAAACCAAAGCATAGGCGGCGGAGTGGGATTTGTTAAATCCGTACCCGGCGAATTTCTCCACCAGGTCGAAGATTTTCATCGCCAGTTCGCCGTCAATGCCGTTTTTCTTCGCGCCGTCTTCGAAGATGGACCGCTGCTTGGCCATCTCCTCCGGCTTTTTCTTACCCATCGCACGACGCAGCATGTCCGCGCCGCCGAGCGTATAGCCTGAGAGCACCTGGGCAATCTGCATAACCTGTTCCTGATACAGGATGATGCCGTATGTTGGCTCCAGTACCGGCTTCAGGCTTTCATGCTGCCATTGCACGTCAGGGTAGGAAATCTCTTCGCGCCCGTGCTTACGGTCAATAAAGTTATCCACCATCCCCGACTGCAGCGGGCCCGGACGGAACAGCGCCACCAGTGCGATCATATCTTCGAAGCAGTCAGGCTGCAGACGCTTAATCAGATCTTTCATGCCGCGGGATTCAAGCTGGAAGACCGCGGTGGTCTCCGAGCGCTGCAGCATGTCGAAACTTTTCTTGTCATCCAGCGGGATAGCGGCGATATCCAGCGGCGGTTCGCCGTTCTTTTCGCGGCGGGCGTTGATCATCTCCAGCGCCCAGTTGATGATGGTGAGCGTACGCAGACCGAGGAAGTCGAACTTCACCAGTCCGGCGTATTCCACGTCGTTCTTATCAAACTGGGTTACCGGATGCTGGCCCGCTTCATCGCAGTAGAGCGGCGCAAAATCGGTGATTTTGGTAGGGGCGATAACCACCCCACCCGCATGCTTACCGGCGTTACGCGTCACGCCTTCCAGCTTACGCGCCATGTCGATCAGCGCTTTGACCTCTTCGTCCGCTTCGTAGATTTCCGGCAGTTGCGGCTCGGCTTCAAAGGCTTTCGCCAGCGTCATGCCCGGATCGGGCGGCACCAGTTTAGAGATGCGATCGACGAAACCATACGGATGCCCCAGCACGCGGCCCACGTCGCGGATAACTGCTTTTGCCGCCATCGTACCGAAGGTAATAATCTGCGATACCGCGTCACGGCCATACATGTCAGCCACGTGCTCAATAACCTGGTCACGTTTTTCCATGCAGAAGTCGACGTCGAAGTCGGGCATCGAAACACGTTCCGGGTTAAGAAAACGTTCGAACAGCAGGTCAAATTCCAGCGGATCGAGGTCGGTGATTTTAAGCGCATAGGCCACCAGCGAGCCTGCACCGGAGCCACGGCCCGGTCCGACCGGTACGCCGTTATCCTTCGACCACTGGATAAACTCCATCACGATCAGGAAGTAGCCCGGGAAGCCCATCTGGTTAATCACCTGGAGTTCAATATCCAGGCGTTCGTCATACTCCGGACGACGTTTTTTACGCTCTTCTTCATCCGGGAAGAGGAATGCCAGACGTTCTTCCAGACCTTCTTTTGATTTCATGACCAGGAAGTCTTCCGTGGTCATATCTCCCGTCGGGAACTGCGGCAGGAAGTATTCGCCGAGGCGGACGGTAACGTTACAACGCTTGGCTATCTCAACGCTGTTTTCCAGCGCTTCCGGGATATCGGAGAAGAGTTCGCACATCTCCTCCTCGCTGCGCATATACTGCTGCGACGAGTAGTTGCGCGGACGTTTGGGATCGTCAAGCGTGAAGCCATCATGAATCGCGACGCGAATTTCGTGGGCGTCAAAATCACCGGCCTCAAGGAAGCGCACATCGTTGGTGGCAACCACAGGCAACCCGCGCTCTTCAGCCAGCGCCACGGCGGCATGGAGATAGCGCTCTTCATCCGGACGACCGGTACGGATCAATTCCAGATAATAACGATCCGGGAAGTGCTCTTCATAGAACGACACACACTGATCCACCAGCGCCATATTGCCACGCAACAGGGATTTGCCGACGTCACCCATACGGCCGCCTGAGATTAGCAGCAGCCCTTCGTTCAGCTCTGCCAGCCAGTCGCGATCGATCCACGGCCCTAACGCGCCATAACCGCGCTGATAGGCTTTTGAGATAAGCAGCGTGAGGTTTTGATATCCCGTGTTGTTCATCGCCAGCACGGAGATTTGCGTCATTTCATCGCCGATGAGATCGCTCTGCACGTGAAAATCAGCGCCGACGATCGGCTTCATCCCCGCGCCATGCGCCGTTCCGTAGAACTTCACCAGGCCACACAGGTTGGTAAAATCGGTGATCGCCAGCGCAGGCATGCCAAGAGAGGCCGCCTTTTTTACCAGCGGCCCGGTCTTCGCCAGCCCATCGATCATGGAGTAGTCGCTATGCACCCGCAGGTGTACGAAACGTGGTTCAGCCATCTTCAGATTCCGCGTTACTTAATTGCTTGCGTATTGATTCAGGACACCCGTCCCAGCGCGCGTTTCACCGGGCCAAAACTGCGCCGGTGATGTTCGGTTGCGCCATGTTCAGCCAGTCTTTCCAGATGGAAAGCTGTAGGATAGCCCTTATGCTGGGCGAAGCCATACTGAGGGTAAGTGAGATCCAGCGCGGCCATTTCGGCGTCGCGTGTCACTTTGGCAATAATAGAAGCTGCGCTGATTTCCGCGACCCGGCTATCGCCTTTGACAACCGCCATGGAAGGCATGGGCAATGCCGGACAGCGGTTGCCGTCAATCAGGACATATTCAGGCGCAATTTTCAGACCCGCGACTGCACGCTGCATCGCCAGCATCGTGGCATGCAGAATATTCAGCTCGTCTATTTCATGCGGCTCAGCACGTCCCAGGCTCCAGGCCAGCGCCTTCTCCTGAATCTCACTAAACAGCGCCAGTCGCCGCTTTTCAGACAATTTTTTAGAGTCGTTTAGCCCGATAATCGGACGGGCCGGATCGAGGATCACCGCAGCGGTCACTACAGCCCCCACTAACGGACCACGACCAACTTCGTCCACGCCCGCCACAAGGTGGGTGTGAGGATAAACAAATTCCATCATTTTGCTAACTCCAGCACCGCATCAGCCGCTTGCTCATCGGCATTACAGCGGATCTGCTGATGCAGTTCGCGGAACGTATCATGCATCTGGTGGCTGGTCTTGCCGTTGGCGAGCAGCGGTAACAACGCATCGGCCAACGCCTGAGGCTGACACTCATCCTGCAGCAGTTCTTTCACCAGCTCGCGCCCGGCAAGCAGGTTTGGCAGGGAGACATACTCCGTTTTCACCAGACGTTTTGCCAGCCAGAACGTGAACGGCTTCATGCGATAGCCTACCACCATCGGGCATTTTGCCAGCATGCACTCCAGGGCTGCCGTACCGGAGGCCAGCAGCGCAGCATCGCTCGCAACCATCGCCTCCCGGCCTTTTCCATCCAACAGATGGATGTGGAGATCCGGTGCAACCTCGGCTTTAATACGCTCAAACTGCTCCCGGCGTTTAGCATTCACCAGCGGCACAACCACTTCGAGATCGGGATACGTATTGCGCAGAATTTGCGCGGTTTTCAGGAAGTCCGCGCTAAGCATCTCCACTTCTGCGCCACGACTGCCCGGCAGCAGTGCCAGACAGTGCGCATCATGCGGGATACCCAGCACGTCACGCGCCGCGTTTTTATCCGGATCCAGCGGCATCGCATCCGCCATGGTATGTCCGATAAAACGGCACGGAACATTGAATTTATCGTAAAACGCTTTTTCGAAAGGCAGGAAAGCCAGCACCAGGTTGGTGGACCGCCCAATTTTGAAAACACGTTTCTGTCGCCACGCCCAGACGGACGGACTGACGTAGTGAATGGTTTTAATGCCCTGCTTTTTCAGATTCCCTTCGAGGGTAATGTTGAAATCAGGCGCATCAATACCGACAAAGACATCGGGTTTGAGCTCGGTAAAGCGGCGGGTGAGATCGGCACGAATATGCAGTAAACGGCGTAACCGCCCCAGCACCTCAACGATGCCCATCACGGCCAGCTCTTCCATTTCGTACCAGGCTTCACAGCCTTCGGCCTGCATCAGCGGGCCAGCAACGCCCACAAAGCGAGCGTCAGGGACACGCGCCTTCAGCGCGCGAATGAGACCTGCACCAAGAATATCGCCGGAGGTTTCTCCGGCGACCAGGGCTATCGTAAGCGGACGACTGTCGACCATTAACGAATCAGACCCCTCGTGGAACGGTCAAAGAATTCCATGAACGCGTTCACCTCCGGGTGCTTTTTCGCCAGTTCGGCAATTTCCGGCTTCGCCTCTTCCAGCGTTTTACCGCTACGGTACAGCAGTTTGTACGCGTTGCGGATGGCAGTAATCGCTTCGCGGCTAAAACCGCGACGCTTGAGGCCTTCGATGTTCACGCCAAACGGCGTGGCATGGTTGCCCTGCGCAATCACATAAGGTGGGACGTCCTGCGCCACACCGGAGCATCCGCCGACCATCACGTGCGCACCAATGATGCAGAACTGATGGACTGCGGTCATGCCGCCAATAATTGCGAAGTCATCAACCGATACGTGTCCTGCCAGCGTGGCATTGTTGGCAAGAATACAGCGGTCACCCACGGTACAGTCGTGCGCGATATGCGCATTAACCATAAACAGGTTATCGCTGCCCACCTTCGTCAACCCACCACCCTGTACTGTTCCACGATGAATGGTGACGCTTTCGCGAATACGGTTACGATCGCCGATTTCCACACGGGTCGACTCACCAGCATATTTAAGATCCTGGTTAACTTCGCCGATGGAGGCGAACTGATAGATCTCGTTATTGCAGCCGATGGTCGTGTGACCATTCACCACAACGTGAGATTTCAGTACTGTACCCTCACCAATTTCGACATGGGGTCCAACAATACAAAACGGACCAATGTGGGCGTTAGCACCAATGATGGCACCCACTTCCACAATGGCGGTAGGATGAATAAAGGCGGATTTATCAATCACGTATCAGGACTCCCGGCTACGAGCACACATCATTGTCGCTTCGCAAACAACTTTGCCGTCAACCAGCGCTACGCCTTTGAAGCGAGTCAGGCCACGACGCGTTTTTTCAAAAGTGACTTCCATGATCATCTGATCACCAGGCACGACAGGACGCTTAAAGCGTGCTTCATCGATACCCGCGAAGTAATACAGTTCACCTGGCTCCAGTTTACCAACGCTTTTAAACGCCAGAATACCGGTAGCCTGTGCCATGGCTTCAAGGATCAACACTCCCGGGAAGATGGGTTTCCCCGGGAAGTGTCCCTGGAAGAACGGCTCATTCACGGAAACATTTTTCACTGCGCGCAGAAAACGACCTTCTTCAAAGTCCAGCACACGGTCTACCAGCAGAAACGGGTAGCGGTGCGGCAGAAGTTCTAAAATCTCTTCAATATGCAGAGTATGAGTGTCAGTAGTCAAAATACTCTTCCTGTCAAAATGTACTGATAACAATAATAACACGGCCTGCCGGTTTATTAGAAAGCCGACAGGCCGGGAAAAATAGCGTTAAACGGATGACGCTTAGTCTTGTTGATCGATCTTGCGCTCAAGGGACTTGAGGCGCTTGCTCATATCATCAATGTTCATCACCAGAGCTGCTGTTTTACGCCATACCTTGTTGGGTTGCAGCGGAATGCCTGAGGAATAGACGCCAGGTTCAGTGATGGGACGCATTACCATGCCCATCCCCGTCACCGTCACCTTGTCGCATATTTCCATGTGGCCATTAATCACGCTTGCGCCGCCAATCATACAATAACGGCCAATTTTCAGGCTGCCGGCCATGATGACGCCCCCCGCAACCGCGGTATTGTCGCCAATCACAACGTTATGCGCAATCTGACACTGGTTATCGATGATAACACCATTGCCGATGATGGTATCGTCCAGCGCGCCACGGTCAATGGTGGTACAGGCGCCGATCTCCACGCGATCGCCAATGATAACGCGACCCAGTTGTGGGATTTTAACCCAGTTACCCCGATCGTTAGCGTAACCAAAGCCATCAGAACCAATCACGGTGCTGGACTGGACGAGGCAATTTTCGCCAATTTCAACTTCATGATAAACGGACACATTGGCCCATAAACGGGTCCCCGCGCCGATTTTCGTATTTTTCCCAACGAAGCAACCCGGGCCAATGACGACGTTATCGCCCAGCACGACGCCGGACTCAATAACCGCATTGGCGCCCACGGCGACGTTGTTACCCAGCTGCGCCGTCGGATCAATCGCTGCACTGGCAGCAATGTTCTGGGCCGGCTGCGGCGTGGTATCAAGAATTTGAGCCATGCGTGCATACGTCAGGTAGGGATTTTTCACTACCAGTGCCGCGCTAGTGGCAAACGGAAGATCGTCCTGCGTCAGAACAACAGCTGACGCCTGGCATTGAGCCAGTTGCTCACGGTACTTAGGGCTTACCATGAAGGTAATCGTGCCAGCTTTAGCAGATTGCATGGACGCAACAGCGGTGATGACGATATCGCCATCACCGTGTAATTCTGCATCCAACTGCTGAGCTAAATCAGCCAGTCGAATTGAAGGCATTACTTATTTAACCTGTTTCAGAACATCAGCGGTGATGTCTTTAACATCGCTGCTGTTGAAAGCAACGGCGTTCGCATCAACAACCAGATCGATGCTCTGATCGGCAGCCACTGCTTTAACAGCGGTCTGAATGCGAGTCACCAGCTTGCCACGTTCTTCGTTAGAACGACGCTGACGATCCTGCTCGAAAGCCTGCGCTTTCTGGGAGAACGCCTGGCGCTGAGCCATTACGTCTTTTTCCAGTTTGCTGCGGTCGCTTGCTTTCATGGTAGAACCATCACGCTGCAGACGCTGCATTTTGGACTGAAGATCGTTTTCCATACCCTGCAGTTCGCTTGCACGGCCTTTGAATTCGTTTTCCAGAGTCGCAGAAACACCAGTTTTCTGTGCAACCTGCTGGAACAAATTACCCATGTTGACGATTGCAATTTTGTCTGCTGCCTGAGCAGAAGTTGCCATCGCTAAACCGAGACCTGCAGCTAATAACCACTTTTTCACAATTAACTCCTTACCATCCCATTGGCACCAGAAGGTACCGTTCTTTGCGTGGCAAGGCGACCGTTTATCGATCGCCAGTTGTCAGCGCTACACTGCCAACGCATTCCTTTGCAGCGGATTATTACCAGGTTTTACCAATGTTAAACTGGAATTGCTCCGACTTATCTCCATCATATTTCTTAAACGGCTGGGCGTAAGAGAAGACCAACGGCCCCAGCGGTGACATCCATTGTAATGCGATACCGGCAGACATGCGAATATTGCTCGGATCGCTGTAGTCTGGAACACCTGCCGCACGCATCTGGGCCGTATTCTCCCAGTTGGTATCCCACACCGTACCGGCATCCCAGAAGAAGGACGTACGGACGGAGTTCGCGTATTTATCACTGATAAACGGCGTTGGGGTGATGAACTCCAGGCTGGCAACGGCCATCGCGTTACCGCCCACCGCATCATCAGAACTACAGACTTCAGATGAGGAGGACTTATCGCAGTTATCTTTGTCGTTCCCGCCGTAGTAAACCGCTTTCGGACCAATGTTGTTGGACTGGAAGCCACGAACGGTGCTGGAACCACCCGCATAGAAGTTTTCATAGAATGGCAGTTCTTTGCCACCTAAGCCATCACCATAGCCCCAACGGGTACGACCCAGAACCACCCACTTATGATCGTCATCGATCGGGAAATAGGACGCGGTATCCAGAGTGACCTTATAGAACTCGTTATCGGAACCCGGCACGGTAACTTTACCGTTCAGGTTGACGCGAGAACCTTCCGTTGGGAAGTAGCCACGGTCGAGACGGTTATAAGTCCAGCCATAGTTGAAGGTGAAGTCATCCGCCGCAAAACCGTTGTTATCGCTGTTTTTGCTCGCTGACTGGCCAATAGAATCCAGGTAACGCCACATGGCCACCTGCGGTTGCATATTGGACAGGTCGTTATGCACGTAACCTAAGCCCGCACGCAGGGTGTTGTATTCGTTAACCGGGAAGCCAAGCGTACCGTCCACACCGTAACTCTTGTTGGTGTACGAAGACAGATCCGCATCGTCCGCTTTAAAGTCGTTATAGAAGATACGACCGCCCAGGCTCACACCGTCAACGGTGAAGTATGGGTTAGTGACAGAGAACTCCGAGTAGGTCTGGTAGTCGTTTTTGGTACCGTTAATACCCACAGAGTAACCCGTACCCAGCCAGTTATCCTGCTGTACACCGACCTGGAAGCTCACGCCGCTTTCAGTACCGTAGCCCACACCGAAGTTGAAGCTACCGGTGTTACGCTCTTTCACTTTATAAACGACATCAACCTGGTCCGGGCTGCCCGGTACGCGCTGGGTATCGGTATCAACCGTTTCAAAATAGCCCAGACGGTTCAGACGCTCTTTACCCTGATCAACGAGATCGCTACCTAACCATGCGCCTTCCATCTGACGCATTTCGCGACGCAGAACGGAGTCTTTGGAGGTGTCGTTACCGACGAAGCGGATCTTACGCACGTAGAAACGGTTGCCCGCGTCAACGTTAACGTGCAGCTTAACGGTTTTATCCGCATCGTTGATTTCCGGCTGCGTTTGTACGCGCGGATAGGCATAACCATAACGGCCGAGCAGCTTCTTAATGCTGTCTTCCATTTTGGTGACTTTGGAGCCGCTGTAGAGATCGCCTGGCTGAATTTTGGTCAGCGATTCGATTTCAGCAGAATGCCCCGCCAGGTTACCACTCACTTCAACACCCGAAAGCTTGTACTGATCGCCTTCAGTGATGTTAATCGTAATGTAGATACCTTTCTTGTCCGGCGTCAGGCTGACCTGAGTCGAGTCAATGTTGAAACGCGCATAGCCACGATCCAGATAGTAGCTGCGCAGAGTTTCAAGGTCGCCCGCCAGTTTCTGTTTCTGGTATTTGCGATCGCCCACCACGTTCCACCACGGCACTTCGTCACGCAGCTGGAAAGTAGAGATCAGTTCGTCGGTGCTGAACGCGTGGTTACCGACAATGTTGATCTGCTGGATCTTCGCTGAAACACCTTCCTGGAAGACCAGTTTCAGGTCAACGCGGTTACGTGGCAGTGGCGTCACCACCGCTTTCACGCTGGCGCTGTATTTACCGACGCTGTAGTAGAAGTCTTCCAGACCTTTTTCAATGTCTGAAAGGGTTGTGCGGTCCAGAGATTCCCCCACACGAACACCGGATGCTTCAAGGTTCTGCTTGAGCATGTCATCTTTCACCGACTTGTTACCGGAGAAAGTGATACTGGCGATCGTTGGACGTTCTTTTACCTGTACCAGCAGGGTATCACCATCGCGCAGGACGCGGACATCCTCGAAGTTGCCGGTGGCAAACAGAGCACGGATGGTGTTACTGATGTCATCATCATTAACCGTATCGCCGGGGCGCACAGGCATACTGAGGAGGGCCGCACCAACGGCGACACGCTGAAGGCCTTCGAAATGAATGTCTTTCACTACGAACCCGTCAGCACCGTATACGGTGGCGCTGCTAAACAGCAGCGACGCTATGAGCAACTTTTTCATCGCCATCGTTATTATGCGTTCTTCCTAACTAACTCTCTTACAACCGAGAGAAATCATTGAAAAGTGCAAGCCCCATTAACAGCACCAGCAAAATCGAGCCAATGCGATAACTAAAGTCTTGAACTCGCTCGGATACCGGTCCGCCTTTTAGCTTTTCAATCGCTAAAAACAGCAGATGACCCCCGTCTAAAACGGGAAGCGGGAACAGGTTGATTATCCCAAGGTTCACGCTAATGAGCGCGAGGAACATGAGATAGTAAATCACCCCGAATTCCGCTGACATCCCAGCCCCCTGGGCAATCGAAATTGGCCCACTGAGGTTGTTCAGTTTCACGTCACCGGTTATCAATTTCCCCAACATGTTGACCGTCAGTTTCATCAGTTGCCATGTTTTATCCGTGGCTTCAAGGATGGCACTGAACGGCCCATACTGGCGTATTGTCTTGTACTCATCTGGCAGCGGGATCACTTTTGGCACTACGCCTGCAAACCCTTCTGCCTTTTTGCCGACCGACTTCGTATCCGGGATCAGCGTCAGCGAAAGCGGACTGCCTTGCCTTTCAACTTCCAGCGCGAGAGACGTTCCCGGATTATCGCGCACCAGAGTAACAAAGGTCATCCACTCTGTTAATGGTTGACCATCGACTTTAACGATCCTGTCGCCTGCTTGCAAACCTGCTTTGCTCGCGGCCGAATTTGCCTGTACTTCGGCTAACACCGGCTCGATCTGTGCACCACGTGGACGAATGCCCAGCGCAGCGACGGGATCCTCTTTGTCTGGCTCGAAACGCCAGTGACGTAAATCGAGCACTTTGTCCTGGCGCGTGTCTGAACCAAACGGCGATACGCTGATGGTGGTCTGCGGATCGCCAATTTTGGCTACCAGCTGCAGTCGCACGGCATCCCAATCAGGGGTTTCGATGCCATCAATCGCTTTAAGTTCCATCCCGGATGTAATTTGCGCACTCGCCGCAATGGAGTTGGGCGCTATTTCACCCACGACAGGACGCACGCCGGGGACGCCGATGATAAACACCAGCCAGTAAGCGAAAACAGCAAAGATGAAGTTAGCTACCGGTCCGGCAGCAATGATGGCGGCGCGTTGTCCAACTGTTTTATTGTTGAAGGCGCTGTGTCGCAGCTCAGGGGCGACAGGCTCAACGCGTTCGTCGAGCATTTTGACGTAGCCGCCCAGCGGGATGAGGGCGATGACAAATTCCGTACCGTGACGGTCGGTGCGCGTCCAGAGCGATTTGCCAAAACCGATGGAAAACCGCTCTACCCGCACACCGCAACGGCGAGCAACCCAGAAATGGCCAAATTCATGCACGGTAATCAGCACACCCAGTGCAACAATGAACGCCGCCAGATTCCAGAGAATGCTCAGCATAAAACCTTCCGTTAAATCGTCCCGAATACCAGTAAAAGCAAGCAAGCAAACACTGGAACAGCCGCTGTCAGGCTATCAATGCGATCCAGTATACCGCCATGCCCTGGAATCAGGTGTCCGCTGTCCTTAATCCCTGCTTCACGCTTGAACATACTTTCGGTTAAATCACCGAGCACCGAGGCAAGCGCAGCAAAAATCGAGCACACCAGCAGTATTGACGGTGCCACTTCCAGATTCGCCCAGACGCCGTAGCCCCAGGAGATAATTGCTGCCGTAAACAAGCCGCCGATGAAGCCTTGCCAGGTTTTGCCCGGAGAAACCTTCGGCGCCAGTTTATGTTTGCCAAACAGTTTACCAAACATATAGGCCCCGGAGTCAGCCCCCCAGACGAGAATCATCACATAAAGCAGCCAGATCGCACCGCTGTAGTGGTTTTCGTCGTAGTGCCAGGCGCGCAGCGCGACCATCCCCCAGAAGAAGGGAATAATGGTGAGCAAGCCAAAAATCAGTCGCAGCACTTTTGAATTACGCCATAGCGCCGCAGAGCCAGGATAAAACAGCACCAGCAGTAGCGCTGCAACCCACCAGGCCAGGGATATCCACAAGGAGCCGGCAACCAGCGGTTGATGGATATCATGGTGATATTCAGGCAACGTAAACAGCATTATGGCGAGAATGAAGCCACAGAGTACCGCAAGCCATACTCGCTGACTGCGCGAAGTAAAGCCGCTAAACTGTCCCCATTCCCACGCGGCGAGCATGCACACCACCAGCGTAACAATAGCGAATCCCACTGGGGGCAGTAAAAACAGCGCCGCAATGACAATGGGTATTAATACAAAAGCGGAAATCAGGCGATACTTCAGCAAAAGCTACCCCCATCAGGCTTTGTCGCCACCAGGCTCGGTGCCGCCGAAACGACGCTCTCGATTGGCAAAGGCATGCAGCGCACCTTCAAAGTCTTGTTCATCAAAATCGGGCCAAAGAACATCTGTAAAGTAAAGTTCGGCATAGGCAATTTGCCATATCAAAAAGTTACTTATGCGATGTTCTCCCCCTGTCCTAATTACCAAATCCACAGGCGCCTGTTCATTCATGCAGATTTGCTTGCTCAGCGCCTCTTCATCAATTTGGTCGGGTCTCAACAGCCCTTCCTGAACCTGCTCGGCCAGATGCCGAACGCCCTGGATAATATCCCAGCGTCCGCCGTAATTCGCCGCAATATTCAGCGTCAGACCGGTATTATTTTCAGTCAGCGCTTCAGCCTTACGAATTCGTTCCTGCAAACGTGAGTTAAAACGACTGGTATCGCCAATGATACGCAGGCGGACATTGTGGCGGTGCAGGCTTTTTACTTCGCTGTCTAGCGCCCACACAAACAATTCCATCAACGCGGTCACTTCCTGCTGCGGTCGATTCCAGTTTTCACTGCTAAAAGCATAGAGCGTTAACGCATCAATGCCGTTATTGGCGGCAAAAGAAACGGCGCGGCGAACCGATTTCGCCCCAGCTTTATGCCCAAAGGCTCGTATCTTCCCTTGTCTTTTCGCCCAGCGGCCATTGCCATCCATAATGATTGCTACATGACGGCAGCCATGAGCTGGCAAGTTTTCGCTTATTGGTTGATTCGCAGACAACATAACGCGTTTTTTGTCCCTGAAAAGGATTTAACGGTACTCAGGAATACTGAAGCCTATACATAAAAAAGCCGTGTCAAACCACGGCTTACCTGACCACTTAAAGTCAAATACCTGCGATCAGGTGGCGCAGACTATATCACTGAAGCCCAACGCTAACAAATAGCACGACGACTAGTGCTTGCTTTATCACCAGCTTGCGAGACGTGTCACCTGGTGGCGCGCAATATCACGTGCAGCTGCATCCACCGCCAGCACCTCTTCCACGCTTTGTGGTTCGCGCAAATCCATCTTCTCCAGTACCGATAAATTTAACGACGCGATATCGGTAAAACGGATCTGCTGATTCAGAAATGCTTCAACAGTAATTTCATTGGCTGCGTTCAGTGCCGTCGTCGCCGCCTGCCCCTGGTCAAAGGCATTCATCGCAAGCTTCAGACAAGGATAGCGGTCATAGTCTGGTTCACTGAATGTCAGGGAACTTAGCTTGCAGAAATCAAGCGGCTTCACGCCGGATTTCACCCGATTCGGCCACGCCATGGAATGCGCGATAGGCGTACGCATATCCGGCTCGCCCAACTGGGCCAGCACGCTGCCATCCTGATAACGTACCATCGAGTGAATCACCGATTGAGGGTGAATCAGTACTTCCATCTGTTTCGCTGACGCATTAAACAGCCAGCGCGCTTCAATGTATTCCAGACCTTTGTTCATCATGGTGGCAGAGTCAACGGAGATTTTACGCCCCATCGACCAGTTCGGATGGCGGCACGCCTGATCCGGCGTCATTGCACGCAGTTCAGACAGTGGCGTTTCACGGAACGGGCCACCAGACCCGGTAAGCAGAATAGATACCACGCCATTCTGCTCAAGGTCAGCGTACCCCAGGTTCTGTTGAAAAGGTTGCGGTAAACTCTGAAAAATCGCGTTGTGCTCGCTGTCGACGGGCAAAAGACGCGCGCCGCGCTGCTTCACCGCGTCCATAAACAGGCGTCCGCAGGTGACCAGCGACTCTTTATTGGCCAGCAAAACGTCTTTACCGGCATCAATCGCGGCAAGCGTCGGCAGCAGTCCGGCCGCGCCGACAATGGCCGCCATGACCTGATCAACGTCACCCAGCGCAGCCATCTCGCAGGCGGCCTGTTGGCCGCTCAGGACCTCGGTACGACCGCCCTTCTCCTGCAGCAGCGCCTTTACCTGGCGGGCACTCTCTTCATCATCCATCACCGCATAACGGGGCGTAAACTCCAGACACTGCTCGACCATTCGCTGCACATTCTTACCGGCCACCAGTGCTGTCACGGTGTAAAGTTCAGGATTATGGCGAACAACGTCGAGAGTGCTGCAACCAATAGATCCGGTTGAGCCGAGGAGAGTTAAATGCTTCATGAGATGCCCGAAAAAAGTTAGACCAGATAAAAGCAAAACGCCGCCAGCAAGACCCGAAGTCCCTCTGAACGGCGTTTATCAGTGTACGACAGAAATCAGAACTGCATCAGTTCCGCTTCTTTATCTGCCAGCGCCGCATCAATTTTCTTGATGGCAGCGTCAGTCATTTTCTGAATGTCGTCCTGGGAACGACGATCGTCATCTTCACTGATCTCTTTTTCTTTCAGCAGCGCTTTAACTTTATCGTTCGCGTCGCGACGCACGTTACGGACGGAAACACGCCCCTGCTCAGCTTCACCACGCACCACTTTGATCAGGTCTTTACGACGCTCTTCGGTCAGCGGAGGCAGCGGAACGCGGATGTCAGCGCCTGCAGAGCTTGGGTTCAGACCGAGGTCAGACGCCATAATCGCTTTCTCAACCGCCGGGCCCATAGAACGATCGAATACGTTGATTTTCAGCGTACGGGTATCTTCTACGGTAACGCTCGCCAGCTGGCGCAGCGGGGTTGGCGTACCGTAGTACTCTACGATGATGCCATCCAGCAGGCTTGGGGAAGCACGGCCAGTACGGATTTTGCTGATTTGGGTTTTGAACGCTTCTACGCATTTTTCCATGCGTACTTCAGCATCTTTTCTGATGTCGTTAATCACGTTACGAATCCTTGAAAACTTGTCTCAGGCAGACTATCCGCCAGCACAGCGCTACAGGTGTGCTAAGTATAGTCGCGTTTAATTCATGACAACGCCAAAGGCGCGTCCGGGTAAGATACCACTACACAATAAAGCGGAATCTTACCTGTATTTATCGTCAACGGAAATTATTCCGTGATCAAAGTGCCTTCTTTTTCGCCCATGACCACGCGACGCAGTGCGCCAGGTTTGTTCATGTTGAAGACACGGATCGGCAGTTTGTGGTCGCGTGCCAGCGTGAAGGCGGCAAGATCCATCACTTTCAGCTCTTTTTCCAGTACTTCGCTGTAGCTCAGCTGATCGTACATGGTGGCAGAAGGATCTTTTGCCGGGTCGGCAGTAAACACGCCATCGACTTTGGTCGCTTTCAGTACCACATCGGCTTCAATCTCGATACCGCGCAGGCAGGCAGCGGAATCGGTCGTAAAGAACGGGTTACCCGTACCGGCGGAGAGGATCACCACGCGGTTGTTGCGCAGCAGGCTGATGGCTTCTGCCCAGCTGTAATTATCGCACACGCCATTCAGTGGAATCGCGGACATCAGGCGGGCATTCACATAGGCACGATGCAGTGCATCACGCATTGCCAGACCATTCATGACGGTTGCCAGCATACCCATGTGGTCGCCTACAACGCGGTTCATCCCCGCTTTCGCCAGACCAGCACCACGGAAGAGGTTGCCACCGCCAATGACCACGCCAACCTGGATACCCAGTTCGACCAGTTCTTTGATTTCCTGTGCCATGCGATCAAGGATGCTTGCATCAATACCGAAGCCTTCCGATCCCTGCAGTGCTTCGCCACTCAGCTTAAGCAGAATGCGTTTGTACACGGGTTTTGCATTGGTAGCCATGTTTCTTTCCTGAGACTGTCAACGATTAAGATGGGGTTAATTCTGGCGACATAGTATGTCGCATATCAGCACAGCGATACGGGATCCTGTCTGATTTTCGTCTGACGGGTGACAAAAAGAAGCCGCCCTCAGGCGGCTCCTTTTCAATCATTAAGACTGCTTGGACATTGCAGCAACTTCTGCTGCGAAGTCAGTCTCAACTTTCTCGATGCCTTCGCCCACTTCGAAGCGGATGAAGCCAGTCACGTCAGCGTTGTGCTCTTTCAGCAGCTGAGCAACAGACTTGCTTGGATCCATAACGAATGGCTGGCCAGTCAGAGAAACTTCGCCGGTGAATTTCTTCATGCGGCCTTCAACCATTTTCTCTGCGATTTCTTTTGGTTTACCAGACTGCATCGCGATGTCCAGCTGAACCTGGTACTCTTTTTCTACCACTTCAGCAGACACGTCTTCTGGCTTAACGAATTCTGGTTTGCTTGCAGCGATGTGCATAGCCAGCTGTTTAACCAGCTCTTCGTCAGCGCCTTTAGCCGCAACCAGAACACCGATACGTGCACCGTGCTGGTAAGAGCCCAGAACGTCGCCTTCCAGAGAAGCAACGCGACGGATGTTGATGTTCTCACCGATTTTAGCAACCAGCGCAACACGCTCTTCTTCGAACTGTGCTTTCAGAACTTCAACGTCAGTGATTTTGCCTGCAACAGCAGCGTCCAGAACTTTGTTAGCAAATGCCTGGAAACCACCATCTTTAGCCACGAAGTCAGTCTGGCAGTTAACTTCCAGAATGATACCGTAGTTGCCGTCGATCTTAGTGATGATCACGCCGTCAGCAGCAACGTTGCCTGCTTTTTTAGCTGCTTTGATCGCACCGGATTTACGCATGTTTTCGATTGCCAGCTCGATGTCGCCGTTCGCTTCAGTCAGCGCTTTTTTGCAATCCATCATGCCTGCGCCAGTACGCTCGCGCAGCTCTTTTACCAGGGATGCGGTAATTTCAGCCATTCTTAAATCCTCGGGAGATGTGAACTGCCCGGCCGGGGGCCAAACAGTGTAAATTGAAAAAAGGGGCCGGTAATGGGCCCCTATTCATACACGGTACTAATAAGGGGTAAAACCTTATTATTCAGCTTCTACGAAGCTTTCTTCCGCCTGAGAAGCCAGATCCTGGGAACGGCCTTCACGAACGGTAGCAGCAACAGCGCTCAGGTACAGGCTAACAGCACGGATTGCGTCGTCGTTACCCGGGATAACGAAGTCAACACCGTCCGGATCGGAGTTGGTATCAACGATTGCGAATACCGGGATACCCAGGTTGTTAGCTTCTTTGATTGCGATGTGCTCGTGGTCTGCATCGATTACGAACAGCGCGTCTGGCAGGCCGCCCATATCTTTGATACCGCCCAGGCTGTTTTCCAGCTTGTCCAGTTCACGAGTGCGCATCAGCGCTTCTTTCTTAGTCAGCTTGTCGAAAGTACCGTCCTGAGACTGGGTTTCCAGATCTTTCAGGCGTTTGATGGACTGACGAACAGTTTTCCAGTTAGTCAGCATGCCGCCCAACCAGCGATGGTTCACGAAGAACTGGTCGCAGCTGTTAGCAGCATCTTTCACAGCTTCGCTTGCAGCGCGCTTAGTACCAACGAACAGAATCTTACCTTTACGGGAAGCGATCTTGTTCAGCTCAGCCAGGGCTTCGTTGAACATTGGTACAGTTTTCTCAAGGTTGATGATGTGAACTTTGTTACGAGCGCCGAAGATGAAAGGCTTCATTTTCGGGTTCCAGTAACGGGTCTGGTGACCAAAGTGAACACCAGCCTTGAGCATGTCGCGCATGGAAACAGTTGCCATGTTTAAAACCTCTATATTAAAAGTTGGGGTTATGCCTCCACGTATCCCATATTACCGACCCCAAAGGGCACCCCGGAATATGTGCCGATACGTGTGTGTTGTTACACAAAGTGAGATTTGTCGCTTCCGTCCAGCCTGTGTATCTGAAATGGATCGGAAGTCCGGCGCGCTTTATACCACAAAACGCCGCCATAAACCAACAGTTGTTGGCGGAGTGTGCTGTTAATGATTCTCAATTTGGCACGGGGTGTGCCTGACTGATACCATTGACAACACTTAGACTAGTATTGTCGAAAAAATCGACACCGATGGACAGATTACATGGCTATCTCTATTAAGACCCCTGAAGAAATTGAAAAGATGCGCGTCGCCGGTCGTCTGGCCGCGGAAGTGCTGGAAATGATCGAGCCGTTCGTGAAGCCGGGCGTCAGCACCGGTGAGCTGGACCGCATCTGTAATGACTATATCGTGAACGAGCAGCACGCGGTTTCCGCCTGCCTCGGCTACCACGGTTTCCCGAAATCCGTCTGCATTTCCATTAATGAAGTGGTGTGCCACGGTATCCCGGACGACGAAAAACTGCTGAAAGATGGCGACATCGTCAACATCGACGTCACCGTCATCAAAGATGACTACCACGGTGACACCTCAAAAATGTTCATCGTGGGCAAGCCAACGATTCTTGGCGAGCGTCTGTGTAAAGTGACGCAAGAGAGCCTCTACCTGGCGCTGAAAATGGTGAAACCGGGCATTCGCCTGCGTACCATCGGTGCGGCAATTCAGAAATTTGTCGAGGCAGAAGGTTTCTCCGTGGTGCGTGAATACTGCGGGCACGGCATTGGTCGCGTCTTCCATGAAGAGCCGCAGGTTCTGCATTATGATGCGGATGACGGCGGCGTAGTGCTGCAAAAAGGGATGACCTTTACCATCGAACCGATGGTCAACGCCGGTGATTACCGCATCCGTACCATGAAAGACGGCTGGACGGTGAAAACCAAAGACAGAAGCTTGTCTGCACAGTACGAGCATACTATTGTGGTAACAGACAACGGCTGCGAAATTATGACGTTGCGCAAGGATGACACCATCCCGGCGATACTGACGCACGATGAATGATAAAAAAGCCGGCAAATGCCGGCTTTTTTAATGGCTATAGTTTTTTCTTATGGGTGGCGCACGATGAGTAATCTTTTACCCGAACAGTATGCTAACACAGCACTTCCCACCCTCCCCGACCAGCCCGACAACCCGGGCGTCTGGCCGCAGCACGAGTTGAACTGCGCCGGCATTAAAGCCCATATGGATGTCTTCCAGCGCTGGCTGGGCAGCGCGTTTGATGCCGGTATCTCCGCCGAGCAACTGATCGAAGCGCGTACCGAATTTATCGATCAGCTGCTGCAGCGTCTGTGGATCGATTACGGATTTGGGCAAATCAGTGATGTGGCGCTGGTTGCCGTCGGGGGCTATGGCCGCGGAGAGCTGCACCCGCTTTCCGATATCGATCTCCTGATCTTAAGCCGTAAAAAGCTGCCGGACGAACAGGCGCAAAAGATTGGCGAACTGCTGACCCTGCTCTGGGACGTCAAACTGGAAGTCGGCCACAGCGTGCGCACCCTGGAAGAGTGTCTGCTGGAAGGGTTATCGGACCTGACCGTGGCCACTAACCTGATTGAAACCCGTCTGCTGATTGGCGACGTCGCGCTGTTCCTGGAGCTGCAAAAACACATCTTCAGCGACGGTTTCTGGCCGTCAGAAAAATTCTTCGCGGCAAAGGTCGAGGAGCAAAACCAGCGCCACCAGCGCTACCACGGCACCAGCTATAACCTTGAGCCAGATATTAAAAGCAGCCCTGGCGGCCTGCGCGACATCCACACCTTACAGTGGGTCGCCCGGCGCCACTTTGGCGCCACCTCGCTGGATGAAATGGTAGGCTTTGGCTTCTTAACCGAGGCCGAACGTAACGAGCTCAACGAGTGTCTGCACCTGCTGTGGCGCATTCGCTTCGCCCTGCATCTGGAAGTCACCCGCTACGATAACCGTCTGCTGTTTGACCGCCAGCTCAGCGTTGCCCAGCGCCTCAACTACAGCGGTGAAGGAAACGAGCCGGTTGAGCATATGATGAAGGATTTCTTCCGCGTCACCCGCCGCGTCACCGAGCTCAACCAGATGCTGCTGCAGCTGTTCGACGAGGCCATCCTGGCGCTGAC
Organism: Enterobacter sp. HSTU-ASh6; assembly: GCF_026319105.1. Classification (NCBI taxonomy): domain Bacteria; kingdom Pseudomonadati; phylum Pseudomonadota; class Gammaproteobacteria; order Enterobacterales; family Enterobacteriaceae; genus Enterobacter; species Enterobacter sp. HSTU-ASh6. The sequence goes on from NZ_WSPD01000028.1 coordinate 34,820, forward strand.
GGCGGACGAAAAACCGCGCCCGATTGATGACGAATTCCAGCTGCGCGGCACGCTTATCGATCTGCGCGACGAAACGCTGTTTATTCGCGAGCCGGAAGCGATCCTGCGGATGTTCTACACCATGGTTCGCAACAGCACCATCACCGGGATCTACTCCACCACCCTGCGTCATCTGCGCCATGCGCGCCGTCATTTGACGGAGCCGCTGTGCTATATCCCGGAAGCCCGATCGCTGTTCCTGAGCATGCTTCGCCACCCGGGCGCCGTCAGCCGCGGTCTGCTGCCGATGCACCGCCACAGCGTGCTGTGGGCCTATATGCCGCAGTGGTCGCACATTGTGGGGCAGATGCAGTTCGATCTGTTCCACGCCTACACGGTGGATGAACACACCATTCGCGTTATGCTCAAGCTGGAGAGCTTTGCGAAAGAAGAGACGCGCTCCCGTCACCCGCTGTGCGTAGAATTATGGCCGCGCCTTACTCATCCGGAACTGATCCTGATTGCCGCCCTCTTCCACGACATCGCCAAAGGTCGTGGCGGTGACCATTCGGTCCTGGGCGCGCAGGATGTGCTGAAATTTGCCGAACTGCACGGCCTGAACTCACGCGAAACACAGCTGGTTGCCTGGCTGGTACGCCATCACCTGCTGATGTCGGTCACCGCCCAGCGTCGTGATATTCAGGATCCAGAGGTCATCAAGCAGTTTGCGGAGGAGGTTCAGACAGAAAACCGTCTGCGCTATCTGGTCTGCCTGACGGTGGCCGATATCTGCGCCACCAACGAAACGCTGTGGAACAGCTGGAAGCAGAGTCTGCTGCGGGAGCTCTACTTTGCGACGGAAAAACAGCTGCGTCGCGGGATGCAAAATACCCCGGACATGCGCGAGCGTGTGCGCCACCATCAGCTGCAGGCCCTGGCGCTACTGCGCATGGACAACATTGATGAAGAGGCGTTACACCAGATTTGGGCCCGCTGTCGCGCTAACTACTTTGTCCGCCATAGCCCAAACCAGCTTGCGTGGCATGCGCGGCACCTGCTCCGGCATGACTTGTCACAGCCGATGATCCTGCTTAGCCCACAGGCCACGCGCGGTGGGACGGAGATTTTTATCTGGAGCCCGGACCGTCCCTATCTGTTTGCTGCGGTGTGCGCCGAGCTGGACAGGCGTAATCTGAGCGTTCACGATGCGCAGATTTTCACGACCCGCGACGGCATGGCGATGGATACCTTTATTGTACTGGAGCCGGACGGCAGCCCGCTGTCGTCTGACAGACATGAAGGAATACGCTTTGGTCTGGAACAGGCGATTACCCAGCGCAGCTGGCAGCCGCCGCAGCCGCGTCGCCAGCCGGCGAAGCTGCGCCACTTTACCGTCGATACCGAGGTCAATTTCCTGCCGACCCACACCGACCGTAAATCTTTCCTGGAGCTGATCGCGCTCGACCAGCCAGGGCTACTTGCCCGCGTCGGCCAGGTTTTTGCCGATCTGGGAATTTCGCTTCATGGGGCAAGAATTACAACCATTGGCGAGCGAGTAGAAGATTTATTTATAATCGCCACAGCGGACCGGCGTGCCCTTAATAATGACCTGCAACTTGAAGTGCAACAACGGTTGACAGCAGCCCTCAATCCAAACGATAAAGGGTGACGTGTTTTTTAGTGAAATGGAAAGAGTAAACCATGCAGCAGTTACAGAACGTTATTGAGTCCGCCTTTGAGCGTCGCGCCGAGATTACCCCGGCAAATGTGGATACCGTGACCCGTGAAGCGGTAAACCAGGTGATTTCCCTGCTGGATTCCGGCGCCCTGCGCGTGGCAGAAAAAATCGACGGTCAGTGGGTCACTCATCAATGGCTGAAAAAAGCCGTGCTGCTCTCTTTCCGTATCAACGATAACCAGGTTATCGACGGAGCTGAAAGCCGCTACTTCGATAAAGTACCGATGAAATTCGCTGACTACGACGAAGCGCGTTTCCAGAAAGAAGGCTTCCGCGTGGTACCGCCAGCGGCGGTCCGTCAGGGGGCATTCATCGCACGCAACACCGTGCTGATGCCATCCTACGTGAACATCGGTGCCTACGTTGACGAAGGTACGATGGTAGACACCTGGGCGACGGTCGGTTCCTGCGCGCAGATCGGTAAAAACGTTCACCTGTCCGGCGGCGTGGGCATTGGTGGTGTTCTGGAGCCACTGCAGGCTAACCCGACCATCATCGAAGACAACTGCTTCATCGGCGCGCGTTCTGAAGTAGTAGAAGGCGTGATCGTTGAAGAAGGCTCCGTGATCTCCATGGGCGTTTACATCGGTCAGAGCACCCGTATTTACGACCGCGAAACCGGCGAAGTGCATTACGGCCGCGTTCCGGCAGGCTCTGTGGTGGTCTCCGGCAACCTGCCGTCAAAAGATGGTAAATACAGCCTGTACTGTGCGGTTATCGTGAAGAAAGTGGATGCGAAAACCCGCGGTAAAGTCGGCATCAATGAGTTGCTGCGTACCATCGATTAATCGGGTATAACAAAAAGCGGGGGCAACCCCGCTTTTTTTGTATCTGAGGGTGGCGAAAGTAGATTTTTTCGTTAATTATTCAAAGGTTATGTTGAGATCAAGGGTACCGCTATGTACGATAATCTGAAAAGTCTGGGCATTACCAATCCTGATGAAATTGATCGTTACAGCCTCCGTCAGGAAGCCAATAACGATATTTTGAAAATCTATTTTCACAAGGATAAAGGCGAGTTTTTCGCCAAAAGCGTGAAGTTTAAATATCCACGCCAGCGTAAGACCGTCGTTGCTGACGGCGTAGGACAGGGTTACAAAGAAGTACAGGAAATCAGCCCTAACCTGCGCTATGTGATCGATGAACTCGATCAGATCTGCCAGCGCGACCGTACTGAAGTTGATCTCAAGCGTAAGATCCTTGACGATCTGCGTCATCTGGAAAGCGTTGTCACTAACAAGATCAGCGAGATTGAAGCGGATCTTGAGAAATTAACTCGGAAATAAAAGCAAAACGGCAATCTTGATTGCCGTTTTTAATGTTTGCGCCCTCTCCCTGTGGGAGAGGGATGGGGTGAGCAGCTGTGTTTAAAGTCAACGGCTGACGACTAACCTGCCACCCATTTTTTATTGTCCCGCACCATCGCA